>NZ_BOQN01000048.1 GCF_018332695.1 Paractinoplanes toevensis | reverse complement strand
CACCGCTCTCAGCGCGGCCGCTCGTGCCGTCGGCCCGGCCGGCACTGCTCTCGCCGCGGGCGGCGGAGTTCTCGGCCCGGCCGGTCGACACCAGGCGCAGCTCGGCGGTGGGGCCGGGCGCGGCCGCGCCGGTGGTCAGGAGGGCCGCGTCGGCCAGGATGCTGCCCTCGGCCACCACCAGCTCGGGCTGCTCGATGACCACCGGGGCCTCGCCGAGCTCGCGGTGCAGCAGCGTGGCGACCAGCGGGATGCGGCTGGCGCCCCCGACCAGGAACACCCCGGCCAGCCGGCCCTCGGGCAGGTCGGCCCAGCGGAGCAGCCCCTGGGTGATGCGGACCGTCTGGTCGAGCACCGGGCGGGCCAGTTTTTCCAGCTCGTCGCGGGTCAGGTGGACCTCGGTGTCGAGCAGCGGCACCACGAAGTCGGCGGACTGGGCGCGGGACAACCGTTCCTTGGCGATCCGCACGTCGTCCCAGAGCTGGCGGCGGGCGCGGCGCTCCTCGACCGTGGTCGGTTCGAGCAGCCGCTGCCACTCGTCGGTGCGCAGGTGCTCGACGATGGCCGCGTCCACGTCCAGGCCGCCGATGTCGTCGCGGCCGTCGACCGCCATCACCTCGAAGCCGGAGGCGGTGCGGGCGACCACGCTGGCGTCGAACGTGCCGGCCCCGAAGTCGTGCACCACCACGACCGAGCCGATCGGCACGTCCCGGCCGAGCACCTCGGCGAAGTAGGTGGCCGCGGCGACCGGCTCGGCGACCAGACGGGCGCGCTCGAGACCGGCCCGGGCCGCGGCCTCCGCGAGCAGCGTGCGGCGGGCCGCACCCCAGGTCGCCGGGCAGGTCAGGGTGACGTCGGGCAGGACCGGGCCGACCGCGCGGTGCCACTCCTCGGCGACCCGGGCCAGCACGGCCGAGATCAGGTCGACGATCGGGAACTCCTGGTCGCCGAGCAGCACCGTGCCGTCGTCGATGCGCCGCTTCGGGTTGGGCTCGAAGCGGGCCGGATCGAGGCGGGCGCTGTGCACGGCGTCGCGGCCCACAATGAGCTGACCACCGGGCTCGGCGTAGACCGCGGAGGGCAGCAGTGGCGAGCCGTCGACCAGGATCGGGCGGGCGCGGCCGTCGGGCCAGCGTGCCACCGCGACGGTGTTCGACGTGCCGAAGTCCACGCCGAGGGCGTGCCGCTTCGGGCCCCCAGGGTCGTTGGCCATGCGGTGAGTCTAGGGGGTGCCCGCTTCTAGACGATCTTCCAGCGCAACCGGTGATGCCATGTGCGCACACAGCGAACCAGAGTGCCGTGCGAGGTGCGCCCGAAGGCCCATTCGGGCGCGCAGGGATCACCGGCGACGACCGAATCCTGCACCGGTGGCGCGGCCGAACCGAACGGCGGCGCCGGCGGCGGAATCAGTTCCTTCGGCGGCGAGGCGGTCGGGGCGGAAGGCGCGGACGGCGCGGAGGTGGCGGTGCTGGACACGCCGGGCGTCGGCGTGGTGACCGGCGCCGGGAAGTCGATCATCGGTTCCGGCGGAGGTTCGGAGGCGGCGGTGGTCGCCCCGGTGGCCGGGGTCGGGTCGGGCTTCCTCTTACCGCGGGTGGAGGTGGCATCGCGGGCCGGCTGCGCGGGCCGGGTGGTCGCGGTCGCCGAAAACGACGCGGTCGGGGACGGCGAGCCGGGGGCGGTGGCGGGCGGCGGAACGAGCGGCGGTTCCGCCATTCGGTCGACGCTGCCGCCGGAGCGCCCGAGAGTGAGAAAGCCGATCAGCGCGCAGAGCAGCGCCTGGCCTACTACCAGGGCAACCGCCACGCGCACGGTGCGGCGCACCGAGCGCGTGGTCGGAACCGGTTCCACCCGAGGGACTTTATGGCACCTGGTCGATGGAAGCGAGCATCAGCGCCCCGTAAATGTGGGCTTACGCTTCGCGACGAACGCCGAGGTGCCCTCGATCCGGTCGTCGGTGGCGAAGAGCGAGGCGAAGAGCTGCGATTCCAGGGCCAGACCGGAGGCCAGATCCATGCTCAGGCCGGCGTCGATCGCCTGCTTGGCCGCGCGCAGCGCCAGGGACGGACCCTTGACGAACGGCCGGACCAGCTCGATCGCGGTCTGGTAGACGTCACCGGCCGGGACCACCCGGTCGGCCAGCCCGATCCGCAGCGCCTCCTCGGCGTCCACCATCCGGCCGGAGAAGATGAGGTCCTTCGCCCGGGCCGGGCCGACCAGGCGGGCCAGCCGCTGGGTGCCGCCGGCTCCCGGGATGAGACCCAGCTTGATCTCCGGCTGGCCGAGTTTCGCGTCGTCGGCCACCACCCGCCAGTCACAGGCCAGGGCCAGCTCACAGCCGCCACCGAGGGCGTAACCGGTGATCGCGGCGACCACCGGCTTGGGGATGCGCGCCACGGCGTCGAACGCACCCGACAGGGCACCGGCCCGCATGGTCATGTCCTGGTACGTCTGCGTGGTGAACTCGGTGATGTCGGCTCCGGCGGCGAAGACCTTCTCCCCGCCGTACACCACAATTGCCTTGACCACATCGGAGCCGGCGGCGGAATTCGCGGCCTCGCGCAGCTCTTCCTGCACTTGGGTGTTGAGAGGATTCATCGGGGGCCGGTCCAGACGGATGGTGCCGATGCCGTCGCTGATCTCCAGCTTCACGAACTCGCCCACGAAACACGCCCCTTGAGTCTTGGTTAAGGCAGAGCCTACGACGGGTACGGAGAGTGAATGGACACCTACTACCGGGACCGGGATGTCGTCATCACGTCGACCGGCGTCCGCATGGACGGCCGCGAGTTCGCGCTGCCGGAGCTGCGTCAGGTGTGGCACCGCCGCGGGCGCCGATCATGGATGACCATCGCCGGGCGGGGCGCACTCGGCGTGGCGATGTTGCTGCCGATCCTGGTGGGTGCGCTCGGGGTCGGAGTGGCGCTGGTGATCGACGCGTCCACGTCGGTGACCGTCGGCCTGATCGGCGGCGGCATCCTGGTCGGGCTGGCCGCCGCACCGCTCGCCGACATGCTGCTCGAACACGTGGACCGCTCCTACGACCGGGGCAGCCGGGAGCTGGAGATCTGGGCCCGCACCCCGGCCGGCGACGTGCGGCTGCTGCACACCGGCGACGCGTCCCGGTTCGGCCGGATCTACCGGGCGCTGCAGCGGGCCCTCGAACCGCAGCCTGCTACTCGTCGGTAACTTCGGGTACGCTCCGGATCATGGACAAACAGGCGATCGGGCTGGCCGGGCTGCTGGCGACCTCTGGCACCCTGCACTTTCTCGTGCCCCGGCCGTTCGACTCGATCGTGCCGCGCTCCCTGCCCGGCTCGCGGCGCACCTGGACGTATGCAAGCGGTGCGGCCGAGCTGGTCGTCGCGGCCGCGATCGCGTACCCCCGCAGCCGGAAGATCGGCGGCCTGGCCGCCGCCGCCCTGTTCATCGGCGTGTTCCCGGCCAACGTCAAGATGGCGGTCGACTGGCGGCACGCATCACCGGCCAAGCGGGCCATCGCCTACGGCCGGCTGCCGCTCCAACTGCCGCTGATCGCCTGGGCCCGACGCGTCGGCCGGTGATTCCGCCGTTCCGCCGCGCCGCCTGGTCCGGTTGAGGACCATTGACGAATCATGCGAGGAATCCGGACCCTCCCCACCGGGGTAGAGCACACGTTCGGCCCGGACGAGATCATCGTGACCAAGACCGACCCGCGCGGTCTGATCACCTACACGAACGACGTCTTCCTGCGCGTCTCCGCCTGCACCGAGAAAGAGGCGCTCGGGCAGCCGCACAGCCTGATCCGGCACCCGGACATGCCGCGGGCGGTATTCAAGCTGCTCTGGGACACGCTCGGCCGGCGCGAGGAGATCTTCGCGTACGTGCTGAACCTGGCCCTCGACGGTGGGCACTACTGGGTGTTTGCGCACGTCACGCCGTCCTACGACCGCGTCGGGCAGTTGGTCGGCTACCACTCCAGCCGGCGCCACCCCGACCCCGCATCGGTGCTCGCGATCAAGCAGGTCTACGACCGGATCCTGCGCATCGAGCGCGGTTGCCCGACCAGCCGGGCGGCCGTCGACGCCGGCTGGCAGCAGCTGGAGAAGGAACTGGGCGGCAAGACGTACGACGAGTTCGTCTGGAGCATCACGAACGGGCCCGGCCGGTGAGCGACGAGGTGATGCTGGCCATCGCCGGCGTGTGCCGTCGCGCGGCTGCCGGTGATCTCGAGGCCCGGCTGACCACCATCGGCGAGTCCGACGCCGCGGTCGAGTGCCGCGGCGCCGTCAACGACCTGCTCGACGTCTCCGACGCGTTCATCCGGGAGGCCGGCGCCGCCTCGGCCGCCGCCGCCGAGGGCCGGTTCCACCGGCGCTTCCTCACTGCCGGCATGCGCGGGGCGTTCCGCAGCTCGGCCGAGCAGATCTCTACCTCGATCGCCGAGATGTTCCGCAGCTCCCAGCGGCTGGCCGACGCCGCCGCCGCCCGGGTCGCGCTCGCCGACGAGCTGGAGCACGCGGTGCTGCGGGTCTCGGAGCAGGTGGCCACGGCCGCCACCGAGATGGGTGCCTCGGCCAACGGACTGGCCGACTTCGCCCGGGCCGCGGTCGCCGAGGCCGAACGCGGTCTGGAGACCGTGCACTCGCTGCGAACCGCGGCCGACCAGATCCTCACCGCGGTCGACCTGATCAACCGGGTGGCCAAGCAGACCCGGCTGCTCGCGCTGAACGCCACCATCGAGGCCGCCCGGGCCGGGCAGGCCGGGCTCGGCTTCAGCGTGGTGGCCGGCGAGGTCAAGACGCTCGCCGACGAGACCAGCGGCTCAAGCACCGAGATCATGGGCCAGGTCAACCGGGTCCAGGAGGTGGCCGCGGACGCGGTCCACGTGCTGGAGGCGGTGACCGAGAGCGTGCGCGAGATGAGCGGTCTCACCAACGGCATCGCCGCCGCCGTCGACGGCGGCCACGACCTGGACGGCCTCAGCCAACTGGCCGAGGTCCTGCGCTCCGAGGTGAGCCGCTTCGTAGCCACGGCCCGCCAGACCTAGGGACGGGTCCGCGGTGGGAGCGGGCGCGTCCACGGACGCGTCTGCAACGTACCGATCACTCCGCAGCGCCATTCGATCCATTTCGCGGCCGCGGGGCACGTCCATTCGGCCAGCCTCATCGCATCGGCATGCAGGGCCGCGATCGGCCGGCCCGGCGTCTCCGGGCGGCGGTTCCTCGTGCGTTGTCGCGTGCTGTACGTATCGTCTGGCGCGACTCAGGGGTGAGCACGTTGCCCGGGTCGAGGTACCACCGCGGTTCGCCGTACGTCTGCCCGGACCAGGTGGCCAGCCGTTGGTGCATGGCATTGCGGACCAAGATCTCGACGTGGCCCAGGGTGCTCCAGAAGGTCGCGCTCAATCGGGCGTTCCAGTCGTACAACTCGATCGCCGCCGTACGGTCGCCGCCTACGGCTGCTCGGTAGCCGCTGAGTCGCTCCGGTGACAGCCGCTCCTCCAGCAAGACCGCGGTTGGTAAGCCGGACAAAGTTCTGCCCTTCGATTGAGGATCTTGCTGGCATCGAAAGGGGAATGGCGGCGCCAAGGCAACTAGCCGTTGATCATTGCGTCGATCTCGTCGCGGGTCGGGAGGGCGTTCGAGGCGCCCAGTTTGCGGACGCAGGCGGCACCGGCGGCGTTCGCCCAGCGGACCGCCTCCATCAGGTCGCGGCCCTCGCCCCAGGCCACGGCGAGCGCGCCGGTGAACGCGTCGCCGGCCGCCGTGGTGTCGGTGGCCTCGACCGGGAAGGCGGGCACGGTCTCGTCGCGGCCGCCGCGCTCGGCGTAGCGGGCACCGGCGCCGCCCAGCGTCAGCACCACTCGCGGAACCAGGGCGAGCAGGGCGGCCATGTCGGGCTCCGCCGTGCCGGCGATGGTCTGCGCCTCGAGCTCGTTGACCACCAGCAGGTCGACCAGTTCGAGCAGCTCGCCCGGCAACTCCCGGGCCGGTGCCGCGTTCAGGATCGTGCGGGTGTCGCCGTAGCGGGCCGCCCGGCAGGCCGCGGTGACCGTCTCCACCGGGATCTCCTGCTGGCAGAGCAGCACGTCGCCGCTCGCGATGACCCGGGCCTCGTCCTCGGTGAGGTCGGTGAACGCACTGTTGGCGCCGGGCGAGACCAGGATCGAGTTTTCCCCCGCCCGGTCCACCATGATCACCGCGACGCCGGAGGCGCCGTAGCTGGTGCGCACGTGGGCGACGTCGACGCCGGCCGCGTTCAGCCGGGCGTTGAGCGTCACGCCGAACGCGTCCGAGCCGATCGCGCCCAGGAAGACCGCGTGGCCGCCGGCCCGGGCCGCGGCGATCGCCTGGTTGGCGCCCTTGCCGCCGGGCATCATCACGAAGTCGTCGCCGAGCACCGTCTCGCCCGGCAGCGGCAGGCGCTCGGCCAGGCCGACCAGGTCCATGTTGGCGCTGCCGGCCACCACGATCCGCGGCGTCACTGGGCCGCCCTGGCCGCGTAGCGGTCGCCGAAGCGCTCGACCAGCAGCGGGAGACCGAACGTCTTGGACAGGTTGTCGGCGGTCATCACCTCGCCGAGCGAACCGGCGGCCACGATCGAGCCCTCGCGCAGCAGCAGGCCGTGCGTGAAGCCGGGCGGGATCTCCTCGACGTGGTGGGTGACCAGCACCATGGCCGGCGAATCCGGGTCGAGGGCCAGCTCGGTGAGGCGGGCGATCAGGTCTTCCCGGCCGCCCAGGTCGAGGCCGGCGGTCGGCTCGTCGAGCAGCATCAGCTCGGGGTCGGTCATCAGCGCCCGGGCGATCAGGGTGCGCTTGCGCTCGCCCTCGGACAGGGTGCCGAACTCCCGGTCGATCAGCGAACCCATGCCGAACTGGCCGAGCAGCTGGCGGGCGCGGCCCTCGTCCTGCGGGTCGTAGCTCTCCCGCCAGCGGCCCACCACCGACCAGGCCGCCGTGACGACCACGTCGAGCACCCGCTCGTCGGGTGGGATGCGCTCGCCGAACTGGCCGGTGGACAGGCCGATCCGCATGCGCAGCTCGTTCACATCGGTACGGCCGAGGCGCTCGCCCAGCACGTACGCCGTACCGCGGGACGGGTGCAGGCGGGCCGTCGCCAGGTTGAGCAACGTCGTCTTACCGGCGCCGTTCGGGCCCAGGATCACCCACCGCTCGTCCAGCTCGACCTGCCAGGACAGGCTGCGGACCAGGAAATTGCCACTCCGGATGACGCTTACCCGATCGAACGCGATAACGGTGTCGTCGTGTGGAGGGATACGCACGGCAGGTTCGAGCACGCGTTCATCCTTCCACGGGCCGCCCGCGCCGCTCACGCGGTCGTCGACCCGAACACCTCATCGCGTACGGCGTCCAAAGCGGTGTGCAGGGCTCCGTGCAGGACCGGTTCCGATTCCACGCCGGTGATCACCACTTTGGGATTGACCAGGGTGATCGCCGCCACCTCGCGCTCGACCCGCTCGGCCAGCCCGGGGCCGCCGGCCTGGCTCACCTCGCCGGCCAGCACGACCAGCGGCGGGTCCAGCACCACGCAGGTGGCGGCCACGCCGAGGGCCAGTTTCTCGGCCAGCTCGTCGAGGACCTGGTCACCGGCCTCGCCCGCCTCGACCGCGGAACGGATCACGTCGGATGCCTCGTTGCCGCGGAAGCCGTACTTCTTGCCGATCGCCCGGACCGCGTCGGCGCCGGCGATGCTCTGGAACGCACCGCGCACGCCGCCCTTCTGCGCCCGCTTCGACTGGTGCCGGGGCACCTCGGCGCCGGCCACCGGAAGGTAACCGATCTCGCCGGCCGCGCCGGTCGAGCCCTGGTGCAGCCGGCCGTCGATGACGCTGGCCAGGCCGACGCCGCGACCGATCCAGATCAGCACGAAGTCGCGGTGCCCCTTGGCCGCGCCGGTGCTCTGCTCGGCGATCGCGGCGAGGTTGACGTCGTTGCCGAAGACCACCGGGGTGCTCAGGTCGCGGCGCAGGTCGTCGAGAAGGCCGCGGTGCCAGCGGGGCAGGTCCCAGGCGAACGAGATCTCGCCGCTGACCGGGTCGACCAGGCCGGGGGTGCCGAGCACGACCCGGCGCACCGAGGTCATGTCGGTGCCGGCCTCGGTGGCGGCCTGCACCACCGCGTTGTGCACGACGCCGACCGGGTCGTCGGTGTCCTTGGTGGATTGCTCGACCCGGCTGACGATCGTGCCGGTGATGTCGGCGCAGGCGGCCATGACCCGCTCCGGGCCGACGTCGACGCCGATGACGTGGGCGCTGCCCGGGGTGACGGCGTAGAGCTGTGCGTTCGGGCCCCGGCCGCCCGCCTGCTCGCCGACCCGGCGCACGAGGCCGCGCTGCTCGAGCCGCTCCACCAGCTGCGAAGCGGTGACCTTGCTGAGCCCGGTCATCTCGCCGAGCTGGGCGCGGGTCAACGGGCCTCGGTCGAGCAACAGCTCCAGCGCCGCGCGGTCGTTGAGTGCGCGCAGCAGCCGGGGTGTGCCCGGAAGGCGGGTGGCGGCCATAACTACGTCCCCTAGTAATTAAATATTGTTTTCAATTGGCTTACCGAGCCCCCGACGTCGTAGCCGCAGCGTAACGGTCGAGATCGTAGTCGTCCGCAGTGCACACGTCATCGACTCGGAGCGATCATGGCAGCTCGCGGGGCCGATCAGCCAGCCTTGCGTCACCGGAAGGACAGCATGGTCATCGATCACGGGCTTCGCCGGCTCGCTCTCGGCACCCTCCTCGGCGCGCTTCCGGGGCAGGTCGCGCCGCCCTGGGCGATGTCGCTGCTGGCCGACGGCCTGGCCGGATTCACGCTCTTCGGTCGCAATGCCGAAACGCCGGAACAACTCGCCGGGATGACCGCGGCACTCCGGGCGGGCCGGGGCGACGTGGTCGTCGCGATCGACGAGGAGGGCGGGGACGTCACCCGTCTGGAGCACCGGACCGGCAGCGCCTACCCCGGGAACGCGGCGCTCGGCGTGGTCGACGACCCCGAACTCACCCGGGCGGTGTACGCGGCGATCGGGGCGGACCTGGCCGCCACCGGGGTCACGCTCGACCTGGCGCCGGTGGTGGACGTCAACACCGCGGACGACAATCCGGTCATCGGGACGCGGTCGTTCGGGGCGTCCACCGCACTGGTGGCCCGGCACGCCGCGGCGGCCGTGGCGGGACTTCAGGAAGCGGGCGTGTCGGCCTGCGCCAAGCATTTCCCGGGGCACGGCGCCACCGTCCGGGACTCGCATCTCGAGCTGCCCACGGTCGACGTACCCCTCTCGGTGCTGCGGGAACGGGATGTGCCGCCGTTCGCGGCCGCGATCGCGGCCGGCGCGAGAGCGGTGATGACGGCCCACATCCGAGTGCCCGCGCTGACCGGGGACGAACCGGCGACGTTCAGCCGGGGAGCGCTCTCCCTGCTGCGCGACGAGCTCGGCTTCGACGGAGTGATCGTCACCGACGCGCTGGAGATGACCGCCGCGGCGGCGGCCGCCGGTGGAGTTCCGCGGGCGGCGGTGCGGGCCCTCGCGGCGGGCGCGGACCTGCTGTGTCTGGGCTCCCGGGTCGACGCGGCGCTGGTGGAGGCGGTCGTCGCGGAGATCGCGGTGGGGACGGAGGATGGGCGACTCGCGCTGGGCGATTTGGAGAGAGCGGTTTCCCGTACGGCGGAATTGGCGTCCCCGGGCACGGCCTTCGGCACCCAGCGTGACCAGAGTCTGGGTCTGGTCACCGCAAGGCGGGCGGTGCGGGTCGAAGGGTCGCTGGAAGATCTTGGATCGCCGCTGGTGGTGCAGCTGGTCGGAGCACAGTCGGCGGTCGCGGGACGGGTGCCGTGGGGTCTGGCGCCGCACCTCGACGGCATCGAGCACATCGCCGTCGTCGCATCGACGGCATCCGCCGCCGACCTGGTGGCGCGGGCCGGCGGTCGGCCGATCATCGTGGTCGGGCAGCGGGTCCACCAATCCCCCGCCGACCGCGCCCTGATCGAGGCACTCCCGGCGACGGTGGTCGTCGAGATGGGCTGGCCCTCGGCGTGGCGGCCGGCGGGCATCCGGGCGTTCGTGACCACCCACGGTGCGAGCTGGGCCAACGGCCGCGCTGCCGCCGAGGTTCTGGGGCTCGCCTGACTCTCACGTCACATAACTTGAACGCGTTCAAGTTATGGTCGTAGTCTGTGCCTGAAAGTTGAACACGTTCGAGAAAGGCGATCCGATGGATCCGAAGGTCTGGATGTACCTGGTCTACCTCGTGGTCAGCGTGGGGCTGACCGTGTGGGTGGCGACCACGCTGTCCCGCAACGGGCTGGTCTTTCTCGCCGACGTCTTCGCCGACGAGAAACTGGCCAAGGCCGTCAACCAGCTGCTGGTGATGGGCTTCTACCTGCTCAATCTCGGCTACGTGACGTTCGCGATGCGCTCCGGCGCCCAGATCGACGACACCAGCGAGGCACTGGAAACGCTCTCCATGAAGATCGGCCTGGTCCTGCTGGTGCTCGGCATCCTGCACTTCTGCAATGTGTTCTTCCTGGGCCGCTACCGCCGCGGACGGCTCCGCCAGCAGCAGGTGCGGCCGCCGCTGCCGCCCACCGGCCGGCTGCCCATCCACCCGCAGATGCCGATGCCGCCGCAGGCCCCACCAGCCCGCGCATGACCTCGCGGGGCGCGGACACCGACCCGGCCGGACACGGGGCCGGCCGGGTCGGGTCCTTCACCGTGCTCTTCGACGAAGGGTGCCCGATCTGCCGGACCGCGCGCCGCTGGCTCGCGAGCCGGGCCCAGCTCGTGCCGCTCACCTTCGTCCCGGCCGGATCGGCGGAGGCCCGAGAGCGCTTTCCCGGACTCGATCATGCGGCCTCGTTGCGTGACCTCACGGTGGTCGCCGACGACGGCGCCTACTACGTCGGCGACGCCGCCTGGCTCGCCTGCCTGTGGGCACTCGACGGATATCGGGCCACGGCCGAGCGTTTCTCCTCGCCACGACTGCTGCCGGCGGCCCGGCGTTTCATTGCGGCCGCTTCAGCCGTACGCGAGCAGACCCGCTCCCCGGGACTCATCCAGGCCGACCCGGCGGACTACGGTGACCAATGTGACGACCGCTGCCGCTGACCACGGCTCCCCCGGCCCCGCGCGGCGGGCCCGGGGCGAGCAGACCCGGCAGCTCATCCTGGAGACGGCACTGCGGCTGTTCCGCGAGCGGGGCTACGCGGAAACCACCATGCGGGCCATCGCCAAGGAGGCCGGGGTCGCGGTCGGCAACGCCTACTACTACTTCGACTCCAAGGAACACCTGATCCAGGGGTTCTACGACCGCAACCAGCACGAGCACCGGGCCGCCTCGGCCGAGATACTGGCCGCCTCGACCGACTTCGCGGCCCGGCTGCGCGGCGTGCTGCACGCCGGCATCGACGTCAATGAGCCGTACCATTCGTTCGCCGCGACGTTCTTCAAGAGCGCGGCCGAGCCGTCGTCGCCGCTGAGCCCGTTCTCCCGGGAGTCGTCGCCGGCCCGGGACGCGTCGATCGCGATCTTCCGGGACGTGATCGAGGGTTCGTCGGCCAAGCTCGACCCCGAGTTGCGCAAGGAACTGCCGGAGCTGCTCTGGCTCGGCTGGATGGGCGTGATCCTGTTCTGGGTGCACGACAAGTCGCCCGGCCAGCGCCGCACCCGCCGGCTGATCGACGGCACGGTCCCGCTGATCGACCGCCTGGTCGGCCTCTCCCGGCTGCGGGTGCTGCGCCCCGCCCTGCGCCAGATCCTGGCCTTGATCGAATCCGTCCGCCGAGACGACTGATCACCACAAGTAACAGTCCGGTCCCCTCACACTGAGTCACGCCGAAACCCGCTATGCAGACCTCTGTCCGGTAATTTCCGGATCTGTCGCCTAAGCAGCCTTGGCCGAACGGCCATTTTGCGCACAGAGCGCTTCCAACCCGACCAAGTCGGCACGTAGCGTGATGTGCGCAGGTGGATCTGGGGACGTCGCGAGGACTCGGCCTAACGGGACCAGTCCGAGCGCTCGCGACAGCAACGGTGAGCCGGCCGCAGCGAGACTTCGGGAGCAGCCTCGCCAAGGCCGGCTCACGCCGTTCCGGTCAGCCCGACCGACGCCGCCGAGCCACGAGCACAGCCACCAAAACCCCGGCCAGCACCACCAGCCCAGCCACGATCAACGCCGGCACCAGCACGTTGACCGGCTCCGGCAGATCATCGGACGCCGACGTGTCGGCCGGGGCATCCTGCGCCGCGCCACCCGACGGAGCCGCCGACGCGCCGGCCGCGGGCAACGGAGCCACATCGGCCGTGAGCGCCTTGACGACATTCAGCAGCCCATAGCCGTAGGTGTCATCCCGCCCGGCCGCACCGGCGTCATCAGCGGTGGCGGTAAGCCGATGAACGACCTCGGCAGCACTCATGTCGGGATATTTGGCCCGCAACAGAGCGGCCGCACCACTCACAATCGCGGTCGCGTCACTGGTACCCCCGGCTACCTGATAGCCGGGAGGGTTGATGTCGGTGCTGATGACTTGATCGCCAGGCGCGGTGAGCCCGATGTAGGGGCCGGTGACGGAGATCGGCGCGACCTTCCGATCCTTGCCGTAAGCCCCGACCGCCAGAACCTCCGGGTACTTGGCCGGAAACTTGTCAACCAGGTTGCTGATGTCGTTGTCGTTGCCGGCCGACGCGACAAGAACGATGTCGGTCGCCTGGGCCTTACGGATCGCCGCGTGCATCACGTCGTCGTCACCCGTGGCGAACGACATGTTGATCACACCGGCGTGCTTCTCGATCGCGAAATCTATCGCCTTGGTCATAAAGGCCGTCGAGGTGTAGCCGTTGCCGCCGGTCGCGATGGGCAGAATCTTCGCCGCCGGAGCAATGCCCAGGATTCCATCCCCGTCCCCGTGCCCACGGCCCGCGATGAGTCCGGCCATGGCCGTGCCGTGCCCGTCAATATCCTCGGTACCGGAACGGCCGGCCAGGTTGCTGTCCGTGGTGTCGAGGCCGGGCAAGAGCGCACCGGTGAGGTCGGGGTGGTTCGATTTCGCACCGGTGTCGATCACGGCAACGATGACACCTTCACCACGACTGAGCTTGTGGGCCTCGGCAATCTTCAGATCAGCCAGGTACCACTGCTGGTCGCGGGTCGAGTCGGCCAGGGCCGGTGCCGCGGTCACAACCACCATGGTCAGAGCAGCTGCGACACCGACCAGAGACCGTCCGATCATCGGCCGAGCCCAAGGACGCCGGGTCCGGGGTCGTGTCGCACCGGCGCGTTGTCCGGAGCGATCACCGGGGCCACTCCCTCGGCGGTACCCCACTGCTCGTCCGCTTCCCCGCCGATCAACAACTCCCCGTCCTCGCCGTGCTTTCCCCGTCGGCCTTGCTGGCCGCCCATCGGCATCTGCCCCGCACCGCCGCCGCGGCCGCGGCCGCCGAGCTCGCCTTCGCCGAGCACTGCACCCGACGGCAGACCTCGGCGCATCGGCACCGCACGCCGGGCGCTCGACGCACCCCGGCCACCAGTCATCCCGGGCACACCGACACCAAGCCCACCGCCCGCGCCCAAGCCACCACCCGCACCCAGGCCACCACCCGCGATCAAGCCCATTCCGTTGGGCAGACCACCGGGCAATCCGCCATTGCCAGGAACCGAACCGCTCGGCAAACCCAACGTGGCGGTCGAACTGGTAAGCGGCGGAGTGATCTGCGGGGCGATGACGCCGCTAAGACCGGGGCCGATGCCTAACGACGGGTCAAGTCCAGAGCCGGACACAGAGCCGGGCACCGACCCGGACCCTCCCGGGTCCGCGCCGGGGACCGGACCTGGAAGAACCGGGTCGTGCGGCACCGGGACCGGCACCGGAGTGGCCCGCACGGACGAGCCAGAATTCGAACCGTCTGCCGACGGGCCTTCTCCCCCGAATTCCGTTATCACGGGAGGCTGCCGCTCGACCGGTTTCATCTGATAGAGCGACGGCGCCGAAATCTGCTGGCTGTGGGCCGAGATCGCCGCTTCCATATCGCGCATCGCCTGTTGCGCCTTGACGTCGTACTCATCCTCGGCATGGTCGATGAACCGCGGCATCAGGTCGCCGCTGACTGCCTCGCGGCCGGACGCCCACTCTCGAACATCAGCTTGGGCCGTACTGATCGCCGCCATAACACCGCGCAAGCCGGCATGCGTGTTCTCGGCGCAGGTCATCGTCTCCTGCATCGAGTCGAGCAATCCGTCGACCTGCGTGAGGAAAACCTGCGCCGAGACGTTCCGCTCCGGCGGCCAGGCGTCGGCCAACTTTTGACCCGCGGCAAGCAATCGCTTCCGCTGCTCCCCGACCGCAGTGGCCAGCGAGTCCCAGGCGAGCACCTGGTCGGCACCCGTGCAGACGTTGTCCGGTGACAACATTGCCCAGATGGCAGGCAGATTGTATGGATCCCAATTTGTGGTCCCAGCCATCACACAGCCCCGTCCTGGAGACCGAGAGCGCGGTTCGCCTCCACCATTGCAGAGTTGATCATGCTCTCCACCTGCTGCTGCGCTTGCGCAGAACTCAGGTCGGCGGACGCGAAGTCTCTGGCGATCTGCTCCGCCACAGTCGACAAAATGCCGGCGGCCTGCTGATAGGCGCGCAGGTTGGCCTCGGCGTGCGCCAGCGCTTGCGCGTAGCGAGCCTTCGCCTCGGTCACGATGTCGCTCGGCGTCATGCGGGAACCGAAGCCGACACCCTGTCGATGCAGGTCGGCTCCTCGGCCCGCGATGTCGGCGAAGCCGTCACCCGTCTGCTGCTGCATGCCCCGTCCGAAGTCGTTGACTCCGTCGGTGTCTATCTGCACTCCGTCCGGCACGATTCCTCCCCGTTCCCGAACCGCGACTCCCCATCGTATCGATAGAGGCAATCACGCCCTACCCCTGCCATCTACACACGACGGTGAGGGCGGACGGGTTCGACGGATGGGCGGATCAGTGCGGGGCGAAGCGGCGGAGGCGGAGGCTGTTGAGGACCACGAAGATCGAGCTCAGGGCCATCGCCGCGCCGGCGATCATCGGGTTCAGCAGGCCGGCGGCGGCCAGGGGCAGGGCGGACACGTTGTAGGCGAACGCCCAGAAGAGGTTGCCGCGGATGATGGCCAGGGTTCGGCGGGACAGCCGGACGGCGTCGACCGCTGCGGTCAGGTCGTCGCGGACCAGAGTGAGGTCCGAGGCCTGGATGGCCACGTCGGTGCCGGCGCCCATCGCCAGGCCCAGGTCGGACTGGGCCAGGGCGGCCGCGTCGTTCACGCCGTCGCCGACCATGGCCACCGAACGGCCCTCGGCCTGCAGGCGCTTGACCACGTCGACCTTGCCGGACGGGAGCACCCCGGCGAAGACCTGGTCGATGCCCACCTCGGCGGCCACGGCCTCGGCCACCGCCGGGGCGTCGCCGGTGACCAGCATCGGTTCCAGGCCCAGGCGTCGCAGGGATGAGATGGCGGCGGCGCTGGTCGGCCGTACGGTGTCGGCCAGTGCGATCCACCCTCGGGCCGTGCCGTCCACGCGGACCTCGACCCAGGTCGCCGCGGCCGGGCCGGCGGCGCCCGCCAGGCGCACGGTGTGCGAATCGGCATCCGCAAGAAGCGACGAGTTGCCCGCGCCCGACAGGCGCGCTGTGGGAGAAGCCGCGCCCGTGAGACGGACGGTGGGCGATAGGGACATCGGGGGCGTGCCGGTGCCTATCTCGACGGGGACGCCGTCGATCTGGCCTTGGACGCCGACGCCGGCGGTCGCATGGAAGTTCGTTACCTCGGGCAGCGGGCCTCGGTCGCGGGCCGCCGCGGTGATTGCTCGGCCCAGTGGGTGCTCGCTCGCCGACTCGACGGCGCCGGCCAATCGCAGCAGTTCGGCCTCGGTGATGCCGGCGGCGGGGACGATGGTGACCACCGACATCCGGCCGGTGGTCACCGTGCCGGTCTTGTCGAGGATGATCGTGTCTACCCGGCGGGTCGACTCCAGGGCCTCGACGCCTCGGATCAGGATGCCCAGCTGGGCGCCGCGGCCGGTGCCGACCAGCAGCGCGGTCGGGGTGGCCAGGCCCAGGGCGCACGGGCAGGCGATGATCAGGACGGCAACGGCGGCGGTGAAGGCGGCCGTGGTGCCGCGGCCGGTGCCGAGCCAGAAGCCCAGGGTGCCGATGGCCAGGACGATCACTACGGGAACGAACACGGCCGAGATGCGGTCGGCCAGGCGCTGCACGGCCGCCTTGCCGTCCTGGGCCTCTTCGACCAGGCGGGCCATCTGCGCCAGCTGGGTGTCGGCGCCGACCTTGGTCGCTCGCACCACCAGGCGGCCGCCGGCGTTCACCGTGGCGCCGGTCACCGGGTCGCCGGGGCGCACCTCGACCGGCACCGATTCGCCGGTCAGCAGGCTCAGGTCCAGGGCCGACGCGCCGTCGAGTACCACGCCGTCGGTGGCTACCTTCTCGCCGGGGCGTACCAGAAAATGGTCGCCGACCCGCAGGTCGGCCGCCGGGATCTCCCTCTCGGTGCCGTCCCGCAGCACGGTGACCGTCTTCGCGCCGAGTTCGAGCAGCGCGCGCAGGGCGTCGCCGGCGCGGCGCTTGGCTCTTGCCTCCAGGTAGCGGCCGGCCAGCAGGAACGTGGTCACCCCGGCGGCGGCTTCCAGGTAGATGGCGTCGCCGTCGCTCGCGGTCAGGGAGAACGGGTGGGTCATCCCGGGCATGCCGGCGTCGCCGAGGAACAGTGCCCAGACCGACCAGCCGAACGCGGCGAGGGTGCCGACCGAGACCAGGGTGTCCATGGTGGCCGCGCCGTGCCGCAGGTTGACGAACGCCGCCCGGTGGAAGGGCCAGCCGCCGTAGACGACGACGGGTGCGGCCAGCACGAGCGACAGCCACTGCCAGTAGTCGAACTGCAGGGCGGGGACCATCGCCAGCACGATCACCGGCAGGCTGAGCACGGCGGAGACGAGGAGGCGGTCGCGGAGTGCATCGCGGGTCTCCGCGGGTTTCTCGAAGGTGGCCGTATAGCCGGTTTTTTCCACCACGGCGATCAGGTCGGCCGCGGTGAGCGACGACGAAACGGTGGCCCGGGCCTTCTCGGTCGCGTAGTTCACCGTGGCGGTCACGCCGTCGAGCCGGTTCAACTTCTTCTCGATGCGGCTGGCGCACGACGCGCACGTCATCCCGCCGATCTCCAGCTCGATCATCTGAGGCACGGGCCTAGTCTATACCCCCCTGGGGTACAGAACCGAGGACCGCCTCGGTGCCGGCGACCAACACGTTCAGCCCGTGCTCAAATGCCTCCGCAGGTTCCCGGTAGCCGCCGGACCGGAACGCCTCGCTCAGCGTCGGCAGCGACGCCAGGATCGCCAGCTCCTCCTCGCCGGGCGGACCGATCCGGGCCTGCTCCTGGAGCACGAAACCGTTTGTGTAGTCACCCACCGTCATGATCGTGCGCAGCGCGAGCGCCGGCGAGAACCCGATCCGGACCATCGCCGCCAGCTCACCCTCGAAACCGGCGAGCGCGCCCGGCGCGCGCCGGGCCGAGGTGATCAGGCGGGCGCCGTCGCGGTGCGAGAGCAGGCTTTTTCGGTACGCCCGGGCGCGTCGCCGGATCCATTCCTGCCACGGCTCCCCGTCGCGGGGCGGGCCCATGCCGGCCGCCGTGATGATCGCCGACGCCATGCCGTCGAGCAGTTCCTGCTTGGTCTTCACGTGCCAATACAGCGCCGGGGACTGCACACCCAACTCGGCGGCGAGCCGGCGGACGCTCAGGCCGTCGAGCCCGACCTCGTCCAGCAGACGCAACCCGGTCTCGATGAGCACCTCACGCGACAAGCCCTTCACGACCTCACCTTAGCAGTGCTAAATTCGCCTTAGCGGTGCTAAGGAGGAGGGGCGCGATGAACCACGTGATCCTGGTGGTGCACGGTGGCATGGGCGATCGGTCGAGCTGGAAACGGGTGACCGATCGCCTGGACGACCGCTTCCGCACGGTGCGCCTGCACCGCCGGCAATACCGGCTGGAGGTGCCCCGCAAGGTGACCATGGCCGACGAGGTGGACGAGGTGCGGGCGGCGGCCGCCGAGCTCGATCGGCCGATCATCGTCGGCCACTCCTCCGGCGCGGTGCTGGCGCTCGAGGCACTCGTCGCCGAGCCGGACCGCTATGCGGCCGCGGTCCTCTACGAGCCACCCCTGGTGATCGACCAGCCGCTCGGCGGAGGCGGCCGGATCGACCGGGCTCGCGCGGCCCTGGCCGCCGGCAAACCCGGCACCGCCTTCGCGATCTTCCTACGGGAGATCGCCGGGATCCGCTCCCCGATCGTCACGCTGGCGAAGTTCACGATGAACCGCAACCGCACCATCGGTCCGGTCGTCGAACGCCAGCTCGACGACAACGACGCGATCGACGCGCTGGGCAACCGCCTCGACGCGTACCGGAAGATCGACGTTCCGGTCCTGCTGATCGCCGGCGAGCGCAGCCCGAAGCACCTGATCGAGCGGCTCGACGCGCTGCAGGCCGTGCTCCCCCGGGCGAGCCGGGTCACTCTCGCGGGCACCGGCCACACGGCCGAGCGAGACGCCCCCGATCGGCTGGCCGAGGCGATCGCAGGCTTCGCCGCGTCGGTGGAGGCAGGCTAGTCTCCGCAGGTGACGACACATGTGGTGGTGCTGGGGGCCGGGTTCGGCGGGCTCGAGCTGGCGACCGTCGTGGCCGCGGAGTGCGGTGACGACGTCGAGCTGACTCTGATCGACAAGAGCGAAGGGTTCGTGTTCGGCTTCTCCAAGCTGGACGTCATGTTCGGCCGGGTGAGCGCCGAGCATGTGCTGCACCGGTACGCCGACATGGTCAACCCCGGGGTGCGATTCGTCCGCGCGACGATCACCGCGATCGACCCGGCCGCGAAGCGGGTGGAGACCAGCGCGGGCACGTTCGAGGCGGACGTCCTGGTGGTGGCGCTCGGCGCCGACCTGCACCCGGAGGCCACGCCGGGCCTACTCGAGGGCGGCAACGAGTTCTACACGGTCCCCGGCGCCTTCGCGGCCCGGGACGCACTACACGACTTCAGTGGCGGCAAGGTGGTCGTCGCGGTCACCTCGACGCCGTTCAAGTGCCCGCCCGCGCCGAGTGAGACCGCGCTGCTGGTGCACGAGTTCCTCACCGAGCGAGGGCTGCGCGACTCCTCGGAGATCTCCCTGGTCATGCCGCTGGGCGCGCCGATCCCGCCGTCGCCGGACGCGTCGAAGGCGGTGCTGGCCGCGTTCGCCGAGCGGGGCATCGCCTGGCGCCCGGAGACGTTGGTGCGGTCGCTCGACCCGACACGCAAGGTCGCCGTGCTGAGCGACGGCGAGGAGATCCCGTACGACCTGTTCCTCGGCGTGCCGGTGCACCGCGCGCCGCAGGTCGTGGCCGATTCCGGCCTGGCCGTCGACGGCTGGATCCCGGCCGACTCGCTCACCCTGGAGACGTCCTTCCCGGGGGTCTACGCGGTAGGCGACGTGACCAGCGTCGGCACGCCGAAGGCCGGGGTCTTCGCCGAGGGGCAGGCCGCCGTGGCCGCCGCCCGCATCGTCGACACGATCAAAGGCAGGACCGCAACCAGCGAGTACGGCGGTAAAGGCGTCTGTTACCTCGAGATGGGCGCCGGGCAGATGGCGAAGGTAGAGGTCACGTTCCTCGCGGGGCAGCGTCCGGTCGGCGGCCTGCAGGGACCGTCACCCGAGCTGATGGCCGACAAGAGCACGTTCGGCGCCGAGCGGATCCGCCGCTGGTTCGGCCGCGAATGGCAGCCGGCGGCCGGCCCCTCGGTGTGAGGGGCCGGCCCGGCCGTCAGCTCGCCGCGGTCTTGACCAGGGTGCGGATCTGCCGGAGCAGGACCGACAGGGCGGCCAGCTCGGCGGGGGTGTCGTCGACGTTGCCCATCGCGTTCGACGCCCGGGCGATCGAGGCCGCGTTGACGTGCTCCCACTGGGACACCCGGTCGGGGGCCGGCGACTCGGACGAGGTCGACTCCATGACCTCGACCGTGAGGGCGGCCAGCGCGGCGTACAGGTCGTAGCGCAACGCCATCCGGGCCAGCGTCTGCCAGCGGTCGCCGCGCGGGAGCTTCGAGATGTGCGACAGCAACTGGTCGATCTGGAAGCGCTCGGACAGGACGAAGTAGACCTGGGCCACCTCGGTCGCGTCCCGGCCCGACGACGCGCTCGCGGTGAGCACGTCGAGCAGGCCGAAACCGTAGTTGCACCAGGTGACCCGCTCGGCCAGGTCGAGCGGCACACCCTTGTCGATCAGCGTGGCCACGTGCTCGTCCATCGAGCGGCGTTCGACACCGATCAGCACGTTCTGGAGTTCGGGAAGCAACGCGCGGATGCCGGGCTGGAGCTTGGGGATCTCGGCGGCCACATCGATCGGCGAGCGGCGGGTGCTGACCAGCCAGCGGACGGCCCGGTCGAGCAGGCGCCTCGACTCCAGGAAGACCAGCGTCTGCGCGGACGTGGGCACCCGGTTGTCCAAGGCCTCGGCCGCGGCCCAGATGTCCGGCAGCCCGTACGCCTCGCGGACCACCACGTACGCCCGCATGACGTCGGCCGCCGACGCGCCGCTCTCCTCCATCGCCCGGTAGACGAACGACGTACCCCCGCGGTTGACCACCTCGTTGACCAGCGCCGTGGAGATGATCTCCCGGCGCAGCCGGTGGCCGGCCATCCGGCCGGCGAAGCGCTCGCGCAGCGGCGTGGGGAAGTAGCGGGCCATGACGTCGCTGGTCCAGGCCTCGTCGACCAACTCGTCGACGAGGACCTCGCGCTCCAGCGAAATCTTGACGTACGCGAGGAGGACCGCGAACTCGGGAGCGGTCAGCCCCTCGCCCGCCTCGTAGCGGGCGGCCAGCTCGGCGTCCGTCGGCAGGGCCTCCAGCTCGCGGTTGAGCTGCCCGCTCTCCTCCAGGTCGTTGAGCATGCGCCGGTGCACCGGCAGCAGCGAGTGGGCCTGCGCCCGCGCGTTGCCGAGCGCGAACGCCTGCTCGTAGTTGTCCCGCAGGACCAGCCCGGCGACCTCGTCGGTCATGGTGGCCAGCAGTTCGTCCCGCTGGGGCAGGGTCATCTCGCCCGCGGTGACCGCCGCACCCAGCAGGATCTTGATGTTGACCTCGTGGTCGGAGCAGTCCACCCCGGCCGTGTTGTCGATGAAGTCGGTGTAGATGCGGCCGCCGGTGCGGGCGAACTCGATCCGCCCGCGCTGGGTGAGGCCGAGGTTGCCGCCCTCGCCGACCACCCGGACCCGCAGCTGCGACCCGTTGATCCGGATCGCGTCGTTGGTCTTGTCGCCGACGTCGGCGTGGGTCTCGCCGGCCGCCTTCACGTAGGTGCCGATGCCGCCGTTGAAGAGCAGGTCGACCGGTGCCCGCAGGATCGCCCGCATCAGGTCGGTGGGGCTCATCGCGGTGGCATCGCCCAGGTCGAGCGCCGCCCGCACCTGGGGCGAGATCGGGATCGACTTGGCCGTGCGCGGATAGACACCGCCACCCGGCGAGATGAGCTCGGCCGAGTAGTCGGCCCAGGAGGATCGGGGCAGGTCGAACAGCCGCTGCCGCTCGGCGAACGACGTCGCCGAATCGGGATCGGGGTCCAGGAAGATGTGCCGGTGGTCGAACGCCGCGACCAGCCGGATGTGCCGGGAGAGCAGCATCCCGTTGCCGAAGACGTCGCCGCTCATGTCGCCCACGCCGACCACCGTGAAGTCTTCCGTCTGGGTGTCGGTGCCCAGGTCGCGGAAGTGCTTCTTGACCGATTCCCAGGCACCCTTCGCGGTGATGCCCATCTTCTTGTGGTCGTAGCCGGCCGAACCGCCGCTGGCGAACGCGTCGCCGAGCCAGAACTCCTTGGCCACCGAGATCTCGTTGGCGATGTCGCTGAACGTCGCGGTGCCCTTGTCGGCCGCCACCACCAGGTAGGGGTCGTCGTGGTCGTGCCGGACCACGTCGCGCGGCGGCACGATCTTGCCGTTGTGGATGTTGTCGGTGACGTCGAGCAGGGCGGTGATGAACCGCTTGTAGCACTCCACGGCCTCGTCGCGGTCGCCCGGTTTCTGCTTGAGGACGAAGCCACCCTTGGCGCCGACCGGCACGATCACCGCGTTTTTCACCATCTGGGCCTTGACCAGGCCGAGCACCTCGGTGCGGAAGTCCTCGCGCCGGTCCGACCAGCGCAGACCACCGCGGGCGACCGCGCCGAACCGCAGGTGCACGCCCTCGAAGCGAGGGGAATACACGAAGATCTCGTACTTCGGGCGGGGCTGCGGAAGGTCGGGGATGGCCTGCGGGTCGAGCTTGAACGCCACGTAGGACTTCGGCCGGCCGTCCGCGCCGCGCTGGAAGAAGCTGGTGCGCAGGGTCGCGTTGATCAGCGTCAGGTAGGAGCGCAGGATGCGGTCCTGGTCGAGGCTGTCCACCCCGTCCAGCAGCTCGGTGATCTTGTCGACCATCTCGCCGGCCAGCCGGCCGCGCTCGGCCTCCCCGGCTTCCAGCCGGGGCGAGAACCGGGTCTCGAACAGCATCACCATCGAGCGGGCGATCTCCGGGTACGCGATGAAGGTCGACTCGATGTAGCGCTGCGAGAAGACGCCGCCGGTCTGGCGCTGATATTTCGCGTACGCCCGGAGCACCACCACCTGCCGCCAGGTGAGCCCGGCCCGCAGCACCAGCTCGTTGAACCCGTCGACCTCGGCCTCACCGCGCCAGGCCGCCGCGAACGCGTTCTCCACCTGCGGGCGCACCTCGGCCAGCTCGCGGTGCGCGGCCGGCGGGAGCAGCCCGAAGTCGTAGAGGTAGACGGTGCCGTCGGTGCGGCGGATCTCGTACGGCCGCTCGTCGACGACCTGGGCGCCGAGCGAGTGCAGCACCGGGAGGACGGCGGACAGCATCATCGGCTCGCCGTACCGGTAGACCTTGAACCGCACGTCGTGGTCGTCGGGCACCGGCTCGCCGGTCTTACCGAGGTGCCGTTTGCGGTACAGATGCATCTCGAGCTGGCCGGGCTCCTCGAGCAGCTCCAGCTTGGCCAGATCCTGCATGCCCTCGTACGGCGTGTGACCGTCCTTGTAGCTGTCCGGGTAGGCGTGCGAGTACCGGGTGAACAGGTCGCGGGCCGGCTCCTCCCCCAGCTTGCGCTCCAGCACCAGGGAGAAGTCGTCGTCCCACATGCGGGTGGCGTCGGCCAGCATCTCGGCCAGCTCGTTCGGGTCGACCTGGCCGGGCGGGTCGGCCGGGTCGGTGCGCACGATGAAGTGCACCCGGGCGAGCATCCGCTCGGTGACCCGGGTCGTGTAGTCGACCCCGATGCCGTTCAGCTCGCGCAGCAGAATCTCCTGCATGCGCAGCCGGTTACCGGTGGTGAAGCGGTCGCGCGGCAGGTAGATGAGGCAGCTGATGAATCGCCCGTACCCGTCACGCCGCAGGAAGAGCCGCAGCTGACGACGCCCCGCCATGCGCAGCACGCCGATGACGGCCTCGTAGAGGTCGTCGGTCTTGATCTGGAAGAGCTCGTCCCGCGGGTACGTCTCCAGGATCTGCAGCAGGTCCTTGCCGGAGTGGCCGCGCGGGGACAGGCCCGAGCGGTCCAGCACCTCGGTGACCTTGCGCTTGACCACCGGCAGCTCCCGCACGCTGGTGCGGTAGGCGGACGAACTGAACAGGCCCAGGAAGCGGCGCTCGCCGACGACGTTGCCGTGGCCGTCGAAGACCTTCACGCCGATGTAGTCCAGGTAGGCCGAGCGGTGCACGGTGGCCCGCGAGTTGGCCTTGGTGATCACCAGCAGGCGTTTCTCGAGGGCCCGCTGGTAGGCCTCGGGGGTCATCGTGGAGAGCCGCCGCGGGGTCGAGTCGCCACGCAGGATGCCCAGGCCGGTGCCGGGCACCGCATTGAGCACGTCGGAGTCCAGACGGTATTCGCGGTAGCCCAGGAACGTGAAGTGGTCGTGGGCGAGCCACTTGAGCAGCTCGATCGAGTCGGTGACGTCCTTGTCCGGCACCGGCAGCTTGACCTCGGACCCGCGCGCCGCGGCCAGCTCGTCGGCGATCACCAGGGCCCGCTGGCGCATCCGCGGCCAGTCCTCGACCGCGTCCCGCACGTCGGTCAGCACCCGGCGGACCTCGTTGTGCAGCTGCTCGCGGGCCTCCGCGCGGCGGATCGGGTCGATCTCGATCCGGATCCAGCTCTCCACCAGGTCGCCGTCGATGGCGTCGTCCGGCTCGACGTCGGCGGCCAGCTCGGCCATCGCGCCCAGCGGCTCCCGGCGCACCACGATCAACGGGTGCACCATCAGGTGCACCTGCAACTGATGCGCGGTGAGCAGGGCGATCACCGAGTCGACCAGGAACGGCATATCGTCGGTGACGATCTGCAGGATGGTGTGGCACTGCTCGCCGACCGGCGGCGTGATCGCCAGTTTCAACTCGCCGGGCAACCGCACCGCGGCGAGCTCGCGATGGGCGACCGCTGCGTCATGCATCTCCTGCGGCGAAAGACCGACCAGCTCCTCATCCGGCGCGAACCGCCAGAACCGGCCGACCAGCGACGCCGTCGCGTGGTCGTTGCCCGCCACCTCGACGGCCTGCGCCACCAGGCGCTCCCCGTTCGGTAGCGGTTCGTCGATCTCCCCGTCCTCGGACGCACCGAGGCGGCCCGTGAGGGCCAGCCCGGGACCTTGAGACAGATCCAACTCATCGGAATTCGAGTCGGTTTCCGTCGCAGCCTCGTCGGCGACAGACATGGCCAGGCGCTCCCCTCACCCACGACACTGTGGGTTCGAACTAGTCGCCCACAGCCTACGGCTGACTAACCGCGCCGGATCACACGCGTGGTGGGTTCGGGCCGATCGTCGCCGAATTTGCTCCACGTCACCCCATCCGGGTCCACGGGACGAGCGCATCTTTATTACCGTTCCGTAGCATCGCCTCACGGCGTACCCAGAAAGAGGTGCTTCATGCTCTACCGACGGCAACTGACCGGCTACCGACGGGTTGCTTTCGCGGCCGCGTTGACACTGGTCGCCGCCGGTTTAACGGCGTGCTCGAAGGACGGACCGGACGGCACGCTCAAGGATTTCCTGGCCGGCTGGCGCAGCGGAAACCTCAGCTCCGTGGGCTTCGTGGGCGCCGACGGCGGCAAGGTCGCGGCCAACGACGTGGTCACCCAGCTCCAGGAACTCTCCGGTGACCTGGCCAAACAGTCGTTGGTGCTGACCCCGGTCGGCGATCCGAAGACGACCGGGGACATCGCCTCGGCCGAGATCAAGCTCGACTGGACGCTGCCCGGTGGCACCCCCTGGTCGTACGACAGCACGGTCCGCCTGACCAAGCAGAACACCAAGGGCTGGCGGGTGGTCTGGGAGCCGGCGATCGTGCAGAGCGAGTTGCTGACCGGCGACAAGCTGAAGGTCCGCCGGGTCGCCTCGAAACGGGCCGGGATCCTGGACGCCAAGGGCACCGCGCTGGTGACGCCGCGTGACGTGGTCACGGTCGGCGTCGAACCGCAGAAGATCAAAAACTTGGCACAGTTGCAGAAGGATCTCGACGCCGCCTTCAAGTCGATCAAGGTGACGGTCGACATGTCGAACCTTGCCGACCGGGTCAAGAACGCCGACCCCACCGACTTCGTCGACCTGGTCACGCTACGCCGGCCGGACTACAACAAGATCCGCGACAAGGTCCGGCCGCTGCTCGGCACCTCCTTCATCGAAGGCACCCGCAACCTCGCGCCGACCCGGGCCTTCGCCCGGGCGCTGCTCGGCACGGCCGACGAGGCCACCCGGGAGGACATCGACGCCAACCCCGACTCGGTCGCCCAGGGCGACGTCGTCGGGCACGGCGGCCTCCAGCAGCGGTACGACACGGCCCTCCGCGGCACCGCCGGACTCTCCGTGGTGATCGCCCGGGAGGCCGCCGACGGCACGGTCACCGACACCCAGCTGTTCAGCACCAAGGCAGTCGACGGCAAGCCGATCAAGATCAGCCTGGACACCGCCACCCAGAACGCGGCCGACACCGCCCTGGCCACTCAGAAACAGCCCAGCTCGCTGGTGGCCATCAAGGTCAGCGACGGCACCGTGCTGGCGGTGGCCAACGGCCCGGACGGCGGCACCGTCGACACCGCGCTGAGCGGGCAGGTCCCGCCCGGTTCCACCTTCAAGACCGTTTCCGCGTACGGGCTGCTGGCCAAGAAGATCGTCACCGCCGACACCGCGGTCAACTGCCCGAAGACCGCCAACGTCGACGGTCGCGAGTTCAAGAACTCCGGCGGCGAGGTGCTCGGCAGCGTGCCGTTCCACGAGGACTACTCGAAGTCCTGCAACACGGCCTTCGTCGGGCTGGCCCCGAAACTCGGCGCGGCCGGGCTCAACGAGGCGGCCACCGCGCTCGGCCTCGGCACCCAGTGGGACCTGGGCGTCGACGCGTTCAGCGGCAAGATCTCGGCGGCCGAGACCCCGACCGAGCTGGCCGCGGCCACGTTCGGGCAGGGTGCCACCGCGGTCAGCCCGATCGCGATGGCCTCGGTGGCCGCCGCGGTCGCCCGCGGCCAGTTCAAGCAGCCGAAACTCGTGCTCGACCCGGCGCCGGCCAAGGCCGCCGCGGACGGGGCGCAGCTCGACCCGGCCGCGGTCGCGGCGCTGCGGTCGATGATGCGCGAGGTGGTCACCGACGGCACCGGGGCGGCGCTGGCGGACGTCAAGGGCAAGCCGGTGTTCGGCAAGACCGGCACGGCCGAGTTCGACGACAAGAGCAAGGACACGCACTCCTGGTTCATCGGTTACCAGGGCGACGTGGCCTTCGCGGTGATGGTCCAGAAGGGCGGCGCCGGCGCCGAGGCCGCCGTCCCGCTCGTGGCGACGTTCCTGAACACCCTGAACAAGTAGGAAACCGGGCCCGGCTCGTCAGGCGATGTCGGCCGGCGAGCCGGAACCCAGATCGAACGCCGGCCGCTGAACCGGCAGCGAGAAGCCCTCGCCGGCCGGGTGGTCGTCGGACTGGCGAGGGCGCAGCATGCCGGGCCGGGTGGCCGGGAGCGGCTTGGAGTCGAGCAGCGGCGCCTGACCGAGCGGCCGAGGCGCCAGCCGGATCTCCTCGGGCTCCTCGTCGCCGTCCTCTTCGGGATCCAGCTCCGCGGCCGCTTCGGCCTCCGGCTCCTCCTCGAACTCCGCCTCCGCCTCATCGGCCGCGCGGGCCACGGAAGCCGGGCCCGAGGCGGCCAGAGCAAGGGCAAGCGGGTTGACGGAAGGCGCCGACTCCGGCTCCGCGACGGCCGGGGCCTCCGAATTCGGAGCCGAGGCCGCCCGAGCCAAGGCAAGCGGATCGAACGAAGGCGCCTTCGGTTCCTCGGCCTCCGGCTCCTTCGCCTCCGGCTCCTCCGCCTCGGGCGCCGAAGCGGCTAGGGCCGCGGCGAGCGGGCTGAAGGGCGGCGCCGCTGGTGCCTCGGGCTCGTCGGCCGGCGCCGGCCGGGGGGCACGGCGGCCGGGGGCGGCCAGGTCGGCCCGGGCCGCGATCAGGTCGGGGCGCGAGGTCACCGTGCGGGCCGCGGCCAGGCCGGCCGCCACCGCGTTGGTGATCTCCTCGGCGTAGGAGCCGTCGGGGTCGTAGTCGGGGTCGAAGACGGTGATCTCGACGCCCAGGCAGTGCGGTGACTCGACCAGCCCGGCCAGCAGGATCTCCAGCTCGGGGAACGCGATGCCGCCCGGCGACGGCGCGTCGACGGCCGGCATCACCGCCGGGTCGAGCACGTCGACGTCCACGTGCAGCCAGTAGCCCGCGCAGTCGACGAGCTGGTCGCGGGCCCACTGCGCGCTGCGCGCCGCGCCCTCGGCCCGCAGCGCCGGCACCGGCCGGGTCACGATGCCGGCCGCCTGCAGGTCGAGGCGGTATTCGTCCTGGGCGCGGATGCCCAGGACCACCACGTCGATGTCGCGGAAGTAGGGCCGGCGGCCCTCGATCGACGCGAGGTCGGGCTGGCCGCGACCGGTGACCAGGGCGAGGTCTTCGCCGGCCGCCGCGCCCACGTAGGACGCGTTGCCGGGGTGCCGGAAGTCGGAGTGGCCGTCGACGAAGACCAGGCCGATGCGGCCGCCGACGGCCTCGCCGAGCCGGTGCATGGCCAGGCCGGAGCCGAGCAGGATCGAGCAGTCGCCGCCGAGGATCACCGGGAACTCGCCGGCGTCGAGGATGCCGCCGATCCGGTCGGCCAGGGCCCGCGAATAGGCCGCGATCTGCTCGGCGTGCGCCACCCCGTCGCCCGGCCGCCAGTCGCCCGGGTCGTAGCGCGGCGGGGTCAGGCAGCCGGCGTCGCGGGCGTGCAGCCGGGTCAGCAGGCCGTGGTCACGGAGGGCTCCGGGCGCCTTGGCACAGCCGGGCACCGAGGTCGCGGTCGGCGGGCGCAGACCGAGATTGGACGGTGCGTCGAGGACTGCGATGCGGCGCACGGAGCCTCCCGCCTAGAAGAGTGCGCTGGCCAGCGCTCGTCGGGCCCCGGCCACCGCCGGATCGTCCGGGCCGGCCACGCTGAACAGCGACAGCAAATGCTTGCGTACGGCGTCGCGGTCGTCGCCGGAGGTGCGCTTGACCAGCGCGACCAGCCTTTCGTAGGCCTTGTCGGCCTCGCCGCTGAGCACCTCGAAGTCGGCCGCGAGGCGCTGGGCGTCGAGGTCGTCGGGGTCGGCGGCCGCGTTGGCCACCACGGCGGCCGGGTCGGCCCCCTCCACCCGGCGGTAGAGGGCGACCTGGGCCAGGCCGGACTCGGCGGCCGCGTCGGTCGGAGTCTCGGCGAGGATCTTCTTGTAGGCCGCCTCGGCCGCGTCGAGGTCGCCGACCATCAGCGCGTCGTCGGCCGCGTCGATCCGCGGGTCGGCGGGCTCCTCGACCGAGATGCCACCGGCCTTGAGGACGGCGTCGACATATTGCTTCACCTGGTGCTCGGGGAGCACGCCGGTGAAGCCCTCGACCAGCTGGCCGCCCACCACCGCGACCACCATCGGGATGCCCTGCACGCGGAGCGCCTGGGCGAGCCGGGGATTGGCGTCCACATCGACCTTGCCGAGCACCCAGGAGCCGCCACCGGCGTGGGCGAGCCGCTCGAGCACCGGTGAGAGCTGCTTGCACGGCTCGCACCAGTCGGCCCAGAAGTCGATGATGACCGGGGTCGACAGGGATCGCTCGAGAACCGCCGTCTGGAAATTGGCCTCGGTGACGTCAATGATCGTTTCGGGCGCGCCGCCCGGGAAGCCCGCGGCCGGGGCGCCGCCGTCGGGGCCGCTCGGGGCGGCCGGGCGGCTCGGGTCCGCCGACGGGGCAGGGGCCGGGGCTCGCAGCGCGCTGAGATCGACCGCGCCGCGGGTGAAGATCGACGGAGTGGTCCGTGGGTCGCTCATGGTTACCTAGTCTCGCACGCTGACAAGGCGGTTCGCCGTGCCGCGGGGCGGCCGATATCGGACGTCACAACCGCACGTCCTGCCGATACTCGACCCCGCCGCTCCCGCGCGCAATATCCATTGGCCACCTGCGCCCTTTATCCGGTTTATCCGGTCAGAATCGAGCGGGCTCCCGATAGATGCCCCACTCGCCCTTCAACGCATCACAGATCTCCCCGAGACTCGCCTCGGCGCGCGCCGCTTCGAGCATCGAGGGAATCATGTTCTCCCCGGTGCGGGCCGCGGCGATCATGCGGTCGAGGGCGGCCTTCACCCGTACGGAATCTCGGGAAGCTCGCCGAGCGCCCAGCTCGCGTTTCTGCATCACCTCGACCTCGTGCGAGACCCGGAGAATTTCCAGTTCCTTGGCCACCGTGCCGGTGTGCGCGTTCACCCCGACGATCCGCTTCTCGTTCTTCTCCAGCGCCTGCTGGTAGACGAACGCCGCCTCGGCGATGTTGGCGGTGAACCAGCCGTCCTCGATGCCGCGCAGGATGCCGGCCGTGACGCTGCCGTCGTGCCCGAGCTCGCGGATGCGGGCGAAGATCTCCTCCGCCTCGGCCTCGATCCGGTCGGTGAGCTCCTCCACATACCACGAACCGCCGAGCGGGTCGGCCACGTTGACCACCCCGGTCTCCTCCATCAGCACCTGCTGGGTGCGCAGGGCGATCTCGGCCGACTCGTCGGTGGGCAGCGCGAGCGTCTCGTCGAGAGCGTTGGTGTGCAGCGAGTTCGTGCCGCCGAGCACCGCGGCCAGGGCCTCGACGGCGGTGCGGACCACGTTGTTGACCGGCTGTTGCGCGGTGAGGCTGACCCCGGCGGTCTGCGTGTGGAACTTCAGCCAGAGCGCCTTCTCGCTGGTGGCGCCGTAGTCGTCGCGCAGGTGCCGGGCCCAGATGCGGCGGGCCGCCCGGAACTTGGCGATCTCCTCGAAGAAGTCGATGTGCGCGTCGAAGAAGAAGCTCAGCCCGGGCGCGAACTCGTTGACGTCCAGCCCCCGGGACAGTCCCAGCTCGACGTACCCGAAGCCGTCGGCCAGCGTGTATGCCAGCTCCTGCGCGGCCGTCGAGCCCGCTTCGCGGATGTGGTAACCGCTGACCGAGAGCGGTTTGTACTTCGGGATCTCGCGCGCGCAGTACTCCATCAGGTCGCCGATCAGGCGCAGGTGCGGTTCCGGCGCGAAGAGCCACTCCTTCTGCGCGATGTACTCCTTGAAGATGTCGGTCTGCAGGGTGCCGTCCAGGCGGGAGATGTCGGCGCCCTGCCGCTCGGCCGCCACCAGGTACATGCAGAAGACCGGGACCGCCGGCCCGGAGATCGTCATGCTGGTCGTGGTCTTCTCCAGATCGATGCCGCCGAAGAGGACCTCCATGTCGGCGGCCGAGTCGATCGCCACCCCGCAGTGGCCCACCTCGCCGAGCGACTGCGGGTCGTCGGAGTCGCGGCCCATCAGCGTCGGCATGTCGAAGGCCACGCTGAGCCCGCCACCGCCGGCGGCCAGGATCATCTTGTAGCGCTCGTTGGTCTGCTGCGCGTTGCCGAACCCGGCGAACTGCCGGATGGTCCAGGTGCGCCCGCGGTAACCGGTCGGATAGAGCCCTCGGGTGTAGGGAAACTCGCCCGGCCAGCCGATCTGCTCGAAGCCCGGATAGGTGACCCCGTCGGGCGGCCCGTAGACCGGGTCGACGGTGGCCCCGGAGAGGGTGGTGAAGTCGGCGTCCCGCTTGCGGGCGGCGTCGTAACGACGTTGCCAGCGCTCCCGGCCGGCGGCGATGTCGGCAGCATCCATGCAGTCATCGTAGAGGCAAGACTGAACGATCCCTAAGTTTGTTTGGCCGCTCCGGCCGCCGGAAATCTTCCCGGCGTGTTTCCCGATGACCGCTGGAACGCGCGGCACCGCTACCTGAACGAGCGCGAGCTCGCTCTCGACTCGCGGGAGCGCCTTCTGGACGCGCGGGAACAACGGCTGGCCGCCGTCGACGATGACCTGGCCGCCCGGCGGCAGGGCCTCGAGGAACGGGAACGCCTGCTGGCCGAGCGCGAGACCGCGGCCGAGAAACGGGAACGCGACGCGAACGAGCGCGAGGCCCGCGCCGACAACCGGGAGGTCAGCGCGACGGCCCGCGAGCGTGTCCTGGACAGCCGGGAAGTGGGCGGAACCGCCGAGCCGGCCGATCCGGTCGCCCGGATCAAGGAGGCCTTCGCCCGCGAGATCTCCCGGCTCGACCGCAGCGACGACTTCCTGGAGCGCTCCCGGGCCGCGGTGAAGCGCGCCCAGGACCGCCTGGACGCCCTACGCCAGGCACGGCCCGGCCCGGACGCGGAGCAGTGATCTAGACACCTTTCGAGGTCAGGGTCGCGAGAATCAAACCCACTTTCCGGTACGGAAGACACCGTCGCCAACCGCAACATCCCCCGACCGCCGCCACCCCGCAAGCGGCGTGCCACACCGGCACGTGCCGCGACTCTCGCGCAACGACACACGCATTCTTGGCGCCCGGCATCGCGATCTTGTGGGGTTGCTGCTCTGTCGGCACGACAAGTCCACAAGATCGTGTCTGGTCGAGCTGTCGGCGTCGGACATAGGCGGTACGTCCCGTTCTTCTGACCGCCGCCGGCCCACGGTGTGGAAGCGCTGCTCATCAGGCGAGACCATGCCGGGATGCGGGACGGCGCCCCGGGTATCCGAGAGCGGCGACCATCGTGCGGGAGGTCGATGGCCGTCGCCCGGGACTGTTCGGTGGGCGGGTCGGGGTTGCGGGCTTGGGCCGGGCCCGCCCGCAGCGGGCGCGTGGAGGGTGCGTTGCACCTGCCGGGACCGCGTGCCACGGGAGTGAACCGGCGCGTACCGAAAGATCTTCCGCTCGAAAGCCTCCCGCCCTCCGTTTCGAGGAAGCCTGGGCCGGGGTTCCGTTCCTTCTGGATTGGCGGGACCCCGGAAGATCTCTAGATCCGGTGGTCGAGGATCCATGCCTGCGGGTTGGCGCCCTTGCGGTAGAGCATCTTCATCATCAGGGGCAGCAGCGCGTCGCGGATGGCGGCGCCGACCGGGCCGGCCGCCTTGCCGCTGCCGTTGCGGCGGCCCGCCCGCACCACCTTCTCCACCCGTGGGCGGCGGATGCGCTCGTAGTCGGCCAGCGCGGCGCGAATGTCGTCGGTGTCGGACAGGCAGCGGGCCAGGACGACCGCGTCCTCGATGGCCATCGAGGCGCCCTGGCCCGCGGATGGGGCCACCGCGTGGGCGGCGTCGCCGGCCAGGACCACCCGGCCGGAGTGCCAGACCGGGACGCGCCGTAGGTCGTCGGTGTTCCACGGGCCGATCGCGACGTCGGTGGCCCGGATGATCGCGGCCGCCGGGAAGCCGTCGTCCTGGAACAGGTCGATCAGATAGGACCGCCAGGACTCCGGGGTGAAGTCGCCGGGGGCGGCCGGGTTCTCGCTCGGCGGGTTGGCGAACCACCACACCGAGCCGTCGGGGGCCGGGGCCCAGCCGAAGAAGGCCTTCCGGCCGAAGGCCATGTGCATCATGCCGGGCGTGCGGTCCAGCTCGGCGTCGATCGGCCCGGTGGTGAAACCACCGGCGTTGAGCAGACCGAGGTACGTCGGTGCCGGACCGCCGGGATTGAGGATCTCCCGGGTGCGGGATCGGAGGCCGTCCGCGCCGACGAGGAGGTCACCGTCCACCGGCGCACCTCCGGAGAACGTGGCGGTGATGCCGCCCGGCCGCTCGGTGCAGCCGGTCAGGCGGCGGTCCCACTCGATCGGGATGCCGCGCTCGGCCGCGATCTCGCGCAGTGAGCCGTAGAGGTCGGCGCGGCGGATGGTCGTGGTGACCGTGCCGTCGGCGGCCGGACCGCCCAGCGGGAGCACGGCCAGGCTGCGGCCGCTGCCCGAGGTCATCGTCATGGACGGGGTCGGGAAGCCGGCGGCCAGCACCTTTTCCGGGTCGAGGTCGAGGGCGCGCAGGGCGGTCAGGCCGTTGACGGCGACCGTGAGAAAGGCGCCGCGCTCGTCGGCGACGCCCTCGGGCCGGGACTCGAAGAGGCGGGGCTGCCAGCCGGCCCGGTGCAGGGCGAGGGCGGCGACGGTGCCGGCGATGCCTCCACCGGCGATCAGCGCTGTCTTAGTCATAAGATGACTATGCATAACATGACTAAGAATCGTCAACCCCGTAGGCTGGGCGCGTGACATCGGACAATCCCCGCCGGTCGACGCTGGGCATGGTCCTGCTGGCGCTGCTCATGGAGGCGCCGATGCACCCCTACCGGATGCAGCAGATGATCAAGGAGCGCGGCCAGGACCAACTGGTCAACGTGGCCCAGCGCAACAGCGTCTACCAGGCACTCGACCGGCTGGTGCGGGACGGCCTGGCCCGGCCGGGCGGCAGTGCGCGAGAGGCGGGGCGGCCCGAGCGGACGGTCTACGAGATCACGCCGGACGGCGAGGCGACCATGCGGCTGTGGCTGATCGCCATGCTGCCGACGCCGGCCCGGGAATTTCCGGAATTTCCGGCGGCGCTCGCGTTCATCGCGGTGCTGGCGCCGGGCCAGGTTCGCGAGTTGCTCGGCCGGCGCCTGGCCGAGCAGGACGAACGGCTCGCCACGATCCACCGGCAGGCGCCGCCGGGCCTGCCCCGGCTCTTCCTGATCGAGGATGAGTATCGGGCGGCCATGCTCACCGCCGAGATCGGCTGGCTGCGACAGGTCATCAGCGACCTGGACAGCGGAAGCTTCACGTGGGACCGAGAGATGATCGAGCAGACAGCTCGGCTGTTCGGCTGATCAGAGGCCCTTGATGAGCTGCTCGGCGGCGGCGTACGGGTCCAGTTCGCCCGCCGCGACCGCGGCGGCGAGCGTGCTCAACGCCGTACCCTCCTTGAGGTCGCCGATGCGCGCACGCAGCGTGCCCAACGCGATCGCCTCGACCTCGACGGCGGCCCGCCGCTCGCGGCGGGCCGTCAGGTTGCCGCTGGTCTCCAGCCAGGCCCGGTGTTTCTCGATGGCCGCCACCACGTCGTCGATGCCCTCGCCGCGCACCGCGGTGGCCCGCACCACCTGCGGCCGCCAGTCGCCCGCGGCGCGTTCGCCCAGCCCGAGCATGCCCTGGATGTCGCGGTAGGTGGCGTCGGCGCCGGGGCGGTCGGCCTTGTTGATCACGAAGACGTCGGCGATCTCCAGGACGCCCGCCTTGACCGCCTGGATCGCGTCACCCATGCCGGGGGCCAGCAGCACCAGTGTGGTGTCGGCGAGCGAGGCGACCTCGACCTCGGCCTGGCCGACGCCGACCGTCTCGACCAGGATGACCTCGCAGCCCGCGCCCTCGAGCACCCGGACCGCCTGCGGGGTGGCCGCGGAGAGGCCGCCGAGTTGACCGCGGCTGGACATCGAGCGGATGTAGACGCCGCGGTCGGTGGTGTGTTCCTGCATCCGGATCCGGTCGCCGAGGATCGCACCGCCGGTGAACGGACTGGACGGGTCGACGGCCAGCACACCCACCCGGCGGCCGGCCGCCCGCAGCGCCTTGACCAGCTCGTTCGTCGTGGTCGACTTGCCCACGCCGGGCGAGCCGGTGAGGCCGACCACCTGGGCGCGGCCGGCGTAGGGCGCGAGGGCGGCGGCGACCTCGGGCAGGGCCGGGTCGCCGTTCTCCACCAGGCTGATCAGCCGGGCCACCGAGCGGGGGTCGCCCTCCCGCGCCTTGGCGACGAGGGTGGGCACGTCATGGCGTCGACTCACGTGGCCGGAACTCGAACGATCAGGGCGTCGCCCTGGCCGCCACCGCCGCACAGGCCGGCCGCGCCGAGGCCACCACCGCGGCGCTGGAGCTCCAGCGCCAGGGTGAGCACCAGGCGGGCGCCGGACATGCCGATCGGGTGGCCGAGGGCGATCGCGCCGCCATTGACGTTCACGATGTCGCCGGAGACGCCCAGCTCACGGGTCGACTGGATGACGACCTGGGCGAACGCCTCGTTCATCTCGATCAGGTCGAGGTCGTCGACGGCCAGGCCGGCCTTGGTGAGCGCGTGCCGGATGGCGTTGGCCGGCTGGGACTGCAGCGAGCTGTCCGGGCCGGCCACGTTGCCGTGCGCGACGATCTCGGCGAGCCAGGTGAGACCCAGTTCCTCGGCCTTGGCCTTGCTCATCACCACGACCGCGGCCGCGCCGTCGGAGATCGGCGAGGCGGAGCCGGCCGTGATCGTGCCGTCCTTGGCGAACGCCGGGCGCAGCTTGCCCAGCGACGCGGCGGTCGAGTCGGGGCGGACGCCCTCGTCGGTGTCGACGACCACGTCACCACCGCGCTGGGCGATGGTGATCGGGGTGATCTCCTCGGCGAAGTGGCCGTTCTTCTGTGCCTCGGCGGCGCGCTGATGGCTCAGGGCGGCGAACTCGTCCTGCTCCGCGCGGCTGATGCCGAGCTTGGCGCCGCTGCGCTCGGTGGCCTCGCCCATGGAGATGCCCTCCCACGGGTCGCTCAGGCCGTCGAGCGCCATGTGGTCGCGCATCGTGACGTCGCCGAACTTGGTGCCGGCCCGCTGCTGCACCAGGTGCGGGGCGTTGGTCATCGACTCCATGCCGCCGGCCACCACGATGTCGAACTCGCCGGCCCGGATCAGCTGGTCGGCCAGGGCGATCGCGTCGAGCCCGGAGAGGCACACCTTGTTGACCGTCAGGGCGGGCACGGTCATCGGGATGCCGGCCGCCACGGCCGCCTGGCGCGCGGTGATCTGACCGGCGCCGGCCTGGAGCACCTGCCCCATGATCACGTATTGCACCTGGTCGGGACGGACGCCGGCACGGGTCAGGGCCGCTTCGATCGCGTGGCCGCCGAGCGCGGTGCCGGACAGGGACTTGAGGTTACCGAGCAGGCGGCCCATGGGTGTACGGGCCCCACTCACGATCACCGAAGTGGTCACGGTCAATCGCTTTCTTGAAGGGCTCGCGCCCTGAACGGTGGTTCAAGTAAGACTAGTGAAATGACGGAGACCGCACCTAGTGCCGCCCGACCTGACAATGTCACATTCGCCGGGGCCGGGCTGCTGCGCATCGATCACGTCGGCATCGCGGTGGCCGACCTGGATGCCGCCCTCGAGTTCTACGCCGAGATCTTCGACATTCACTCTGTGCACGAAGAGACGAACGAGGATCAAGGCGTACGGGAGGCCATGCTCGCGGTCGGCGACGGCACCGGTCCCCGTATCCAGTTGCTGGCCCCGCTGCGCCCCGACTCGGCGATCGCCAAGTTCCTCGACCGCAGCGGTCCTGGCCTGCAACAACTGGCCTACACGGTGGCCGATGTGGAGGCCACCTCGGCGATCCTGCGCGGCCGTGGCCTGCGCTTGCTCTACGACACTCCGCGCCGGGGCACGGCCGGCTCGCGGATCAACTTCGTGCACCCCAAGGACGCCGGCGGTGTTCTGGTGGAATTGGTGGAGCCTGCCTAATTCATCCGCCTTCCGGGTGAATCCTCCTTACCGGCAGCGCCGTGGCCTGGCAGGATCGGGAATATCGAGCGGCTCGACCATGGTGCCGCTCACCCGCACCGGGGATGTAGCAGGTGACAGCGCGGCCCGGACGGTCCGGACCGGCTGCCCGAACGGTGGACGCCTCAGCTTCCGGGCAGCTCAAAGCTGATCTACGTGTCTTTTCTGATGCCGGTCCGCTCTTGCGTGGCTGGTGCGTCTTCGCCAGGATGGCCCAATGCCTCAGCAGCAGGATCAGAATTTGGCATTTTTCGACGGCGCCAACTCACAGCACGACTTCACCGTCGTCCTCCGCGGCTACGACCGCGGCCAGGTGGACGCCCACCTGGGTCGGCTGGTCGCCGCGCTCAACCAGTCCGAGCAGGCCCGTGGTGAGGCCGAGCAGCGGATGAACGATGCGCAGCGCCGGCTGCGCCAGGCCGAGCAGCGGCTCAACGCGGTGGAGCAGAAGCTCGCCGACAGCAACAAGCTGCTCGAGGAGAACAACCGGCCGACGCTCTCCGGTCTGGGCACCCGGGTCGAGCAGATCCTGCGGCTGGCCGAGGAGCAGGCGAACGATCACCGCAGTGAGGCGAAGCGCGAGTCCGAGGGCATCCTCTCGGCCGCCCGGCTCGAGGCTCGCGAGATCACCGACAAGGCGCGCGCCGAGGCCGCCGCCATGAAGGCGACCGCCGAGCGCGAGGCCGGCCAGGTCCGCACGCACGCCGAGCGGGAGGCGGCCGAGGCCCGCGTCCAGGCCCGGCGCGAGGCCGACACGCTGCGGTCCGACGCCGACCGCGAGACCAAGCAGCTGCGCACGGTCACCTCGCACGAGGTCGCCGAGCTGAAGTCGACCGTGGAGCGTGAGGTCGCGTCGATGCGCGCCACCGCCGAGCGGGAGATCACCCAGCTGCGGGCGAAGACGTCCCGCGAGGCCGAGGAGAAGCGCGCCGAGGCGACCAAACTGCTGACCGACGCCCGCGACAAGCGCGACAAGGACCTGCAGTCCCTGGCGCTGGAGATCGCCGAGCGCCGGGAGAAGGCTGAGGGCGAGGAGTCCCAGCGGCACGCCGCCCAGGTCAACGCCACGCAGAAGATGGTGGCCGAGGCCGAGGAGCGCGCCCGCGCCGCGGAAGACCGGGCCAAGGAGATCGAGCAGCGGGCCGAGCAGCGCCGCGTCGAGTCCGAGCGCAACGCGATCGAGGTCACCGAGAAGGCCCGGGCCCTGTCCGAGAAGACGGTCACCGAGGCTCGCTCCGAGGCGCAGCGCCTGATGAGCGAGGCCCGCACCGAGGCCGAGCTGACCACCCAGGCCGCCAAGCGCGAGGTGGAAGACCTGACCCGCCAGAAGGACCAGGTCACCAACCAGCTCGGGCAGATGCTGTCCGGCCTGTCCGGCCTGGTGCCGGGCGTCGGCGGCGCCGCCAAGCCGAACGCGGTCGCCGAGGTGGCCGCCGCGGTCGCCAAGCAGGCCGAGGCGCCGGCGGCGGAGAAGAACGGCGCGGCCGACAAGCCGCAGCCGGCCAAGTCGAACTCCTGAGTTTCTCGACACCGTCCGCTCCGGTTGCGTGTTCCCGTCTCTTACGCAACGGTTAAGCGGTCGGCCTAGCGCAACGTTTGGGCCGTATCGGAGTTTCTCCGGTACGGCCTGACTCGTTTTGCGCCCGTAGCCTAGCTTTGGCCAAGCCCGGCTCAGACAAATCACAACTAGACGCATACTCCGGCCAAGACGGTGTGTACCGGTCCGTCACAGGACGATGCGTATGTGAGGATGGACAGCATGTCGCACGGCGGTGAAATTCTCGGTCTCGGCGGAGACGCGGCCACCGAGCCCAACTTCGAGACCGCCCTGCGGGGTTACGAACGGAAGCAGGTCGAGCGCTATGTGGCGCGCGCCGAGAACGAGATAGCGGCGCTGGCCACCGAGCGCGAGCAGGCCTACTCGCAGATGCAGGCCATGTCCGCGCAAATCGATCGCCTCCAGCAGGAGATCACCCACGTGCGCCGCCAGGGCGGCATCGGCCCCGAGGTCTCGTTCCGGCACCTGGGCCCGCGGGTCGAGCAGATCCTCGCCCTCGCCGAGGAGCAGGCCGAGGCGATCAAGGCGTCCGCCACCGACGACATCGCCGCCCGGCTCGGCGAGGCCGAGCGGATCCGCGCCGAGGCCGACGCGCATGCGCACGACGCCATGCGCGACTTCGAGATCGCGCTGGCCGCCCGCCGCTCCGAGGAGGAACGGGCCGACGCCGGCAAGCGCGCCGCCGCGGAGAAAGCCCTCGTCGCCGCCCGCCAGTCCGCCGAGCAGATGCGCGCCGAGGCCGAGAGCACGCTGACCCGGGCCCGCGCCGACGCTCAGCAGCTGACCGAGAAGACGGCCCGGGAGGCGCAGCGCGTCCGGGCCGAGGCCGACGGTTACGTGCAGTCCACCCGCATGCAGGCCGACCAGGAGATCAAGGCTCTGCGGGAGAAGGCGCAGCTCGAGATCGCGGCCCAGCGGTCCGGCGCCGACCGCGAGCACAGCGAGCTCAAGGCCACTGTGGAGAACGAGCTGGCCCAGCGCCGGCAGGCCGTGGTGCAGGAGCTCGCGCAGCTGCGCACCGGGGTCGAGAAGCAGTGCGCCGACCTGCGCAGCGAGGCCGACAAGTACGCCGAAGAGGTGCTCCGCCGCTCCGACGATCAGGCCACCGCCGTCCGCAAGGAGATCGAGGCGCAGCAGGAGAAGATCGCGCAGGCCGGTGCCGACCTCGAGGCCGCGCAGGCCAAGGTGGCCGAGGCCGAACGCCAGGTCGCCCTGGCCCAGGACCGGGCCCGCAGCAGCGAGCAGGAGGCCGACGCGGCCGGCAAGCGCCTCGCCGAGGTCCGCACCGAGCTCGAGGCCGAGCTGAAGCGGGTCGAGCAGGCCAAGCGGGACGGCGAGGCCGCCGAGCGGCGGGCCGTCGAGGTCCGTCGCCAGGTGCAGCGGGAAGCGAAGCGGGTCGCCGAGCTGGCCGCCGCCGCGGTGATGGCGGCCGCGGCCTCCCCCGACGACCAGGACGACCTGGCCGAGACCGCGGTGGCCGGCGGTCCGGTGGGTGCGCACGCCGCCGCGGAACCGGCCACGCCGCCCAAGGTCACCGCCTCCGCCAAGGTCACCGTGCCGCCGACCAGCCGGGTCGGAGCCGACGCCGAGTAGTCGCTCGTAGCCCGAGTGCGATAACGTCCCCGCCGAATCCATCGGCGGGGAGGGCGTTGCCCGGTGAGCGCAGACGACAAGACTGAGATCGAGGACCCGCCCGCTGAGGACGCGGTCGACGAAGGCCCCCGGTTCGGCACGCCCGGGCCGCCGCTGGACCGGCGTAACCCGTTCATGATCGGCCTGCTGGGCGGGCTCGGCGTCATCGTCGCGTACGCGATCTTCCTGGGCGTGCGCAACGCGGCGTCCATTCTGGTGCTCATCTTCATCGCCTTGTTCCTGGCGATCGGTCTCAACCCGGCGGTCGAGCGGCTCCGCAAGTGGCACGTCCCGCGCGGCGCGGCCGTGGCGATCGTTGCCCTGGTCGTGCTCGGCCTGCTGGTCGGCGGCGTCATCGCGCTGATCCCGCCGCTGGTCACCCAGACCAACCAGCTGATCCAGAACGTCCCCGACTACATCCAGAGCCTGCAGCGCAACAAGACCATCAACGAGCTGGTCGAGCGTTACGACATCATGGAGAAGATCACCAGCGCGGTGAACGCCGGCACGGTCGGCAACACGGTGGGCGGCGTGGTCGGCGGGGCCAAGCTGCTCTTCGGCACGATCTTCAACACGCTGACCGTGCTGGTGCTGACCATCTACTTCATGGCGGCGTTCGACCGGCTGCGCGAGTCGGCCTACTCCCTGGTGCCGGCGTCCCGGCGGGGCCGGGTGCGGCTGCTCACCGACGAGATCCTCACCAAGGTCGGCGCCTACATGGTGGGCGCGCTGGCGATCGCGGTGCTGGCCGGCGCGAGCACCTGGGTGCTCGCCATGATCCTCGGGCTGGCCTATCCGTTCGCCCTGGCCGTGGTGGTCGCCGTCTGCGACCTGATCCCGCAGATCGGCGCCACCCTCGGCGCGGTCATCGTGAGCCTGGTCGGTTTCGCCTCCTCGCTCACCGACGGCCTGGTCTGCGTGGTCTTCTTCATCGTCTACCAGCAGGTCGAGAACTATCTGATCTACCCGGCCGTGATGCGCCGCTCGGTGAAGGTGAGCGACGTGGCGGCGGTGGTCGCGGCCCTGCTCGGGGTGGCGCTGTTCGGCGTGGTGGGCGCGCTGGTGGCGATCCCGATGGTGGCCGGCATCCAGCTGATCATCCGCGAGGTCCTGGTGCCTAGTCAGGAGACTCGCTGAGCTGACCGGGGACGGGCACGTCGGCGAAGGCGGCGACCGTGCGATCGGCGTACGCGTTCATGTCGCCGCTCTCCATCGGCCCGTCCCAGGTCCGCGGCAGCGGGATCGGCACGTCCGGCGCCACCCGCCGGACGACCTCGTCGAGCACCTTCTCCGCGTCGCCGACCCAGAGGTGCTTCGACCCGGCCATCGGGACAACTTCCGCCTTGTCGGCAAATCGGATAGCGGCCTGTTCGGGGCGCAGGTAGTCGTCGAACTCGGGAATGAGCGCCGTCAGTGGTTTCCCGCTGCCGGCCCACGCGTCGAGGTGGGACTCCTCGGAGAAGCGCAGCGGCGGCGACAGCAGGATCGCACCGACCACGGCCGGGTCCAGCCCGTGCATGAGGGTCAGATCGGTGCCGAACGACCAGCCCAGCAGCCAGATGTTGGGCAGTTCGGCGAACTCCGCGTACTCGATCGCGGCGGCCACGTCGTACTTCTCGCTGTTGCCGCCGTCGAAGGAACCGCCGCTGGTACCGCGTACGCTGCTGGTCCCTCTGGTGTTGAAACGCAGTACGGCGAGGCCCGCGAGGGCCGGCAACCGCCACGCCGCCTTCCGGAAGACGTGGCTGTCCATCATCCCGCCGTGCGTCGGCAGGGGATGCAGGCAGACCAGCGTGGCGACCGGTTCCCGGTCGAGCGGGCGGGCCAGCTCACCGACCAGGGTCAGGCCGTCGGCGGTCTGCAGCTCGATGTCCTCCCGGCGTGCGGGGAGGATCGAGTTGGCCCGGATCTGATTGCTCATGGACATGATTTTTACCCATAGCGCGGTGCGTTGCGCGACCGCTCCACGCCCGGTGCCCGGCGGTCACGGGCCTTCCAGCAACCCGTGTGCCAGTGCCGGCGGTCGCTCTCGTCGCCGCGGCCGTCGATCGGCCAGGCCACCACGTGCGCCACGCCCGGCCGGATCTCCTGCATGCAGCCCGGGCACCGGTAGGTCTTGGTGGCCGCCCCGCCGAAGATCGACCGCACCATCCACTCGCCGTCCTGCCACTGCTGGACGCCCTCGATGCCCTTGCGGACGCCCTCGTCCGTCAATGGTTTCGGTGCGTCTCGGCGGGGGTGATTACGGCGGGGGCTCACATCATCAAGAGTACGTAGTGACTGCTCGGTAACTTGCGTCATAGACTCCCGACATGACGGCTACTCACGTTCCCGGTGTGCCGGTGATCGAAGACGGCGTGCTGATCTCGACAAACCCCGCCACCGGAGCCGAGGCGGGCCGCGTTCCGGTCGCCGACGAGAAAGCCGTCGTCGTCGCCGTCGAACGCGCCCGCGAGGCCGGCCTCTGGTGGCAGTCCCTCGGCTTCGACGGCCGCAAGGACCGCATCCTGCGCTGGCGCTCGCTGATCGTCCAGCGCTTCGAGGAGCTGGCCCAGCTCACCACCCTGGAGACCGGCAAGCCGAACGCCGACGCGATCGTCGAGGCGGTCGCCGCCGTCGAACACCTGGACTGGGCCGGCCGCAACGCGAAACGGGTGCTCGGCCCGCGCAAGGTGCGCACCCGCCTGCTGCTCGCCGAGCACGCCGGCCACCTGGAATACCAGCCGTACGGCGTGGTCGGCGTCATCGGCCCGTGGAACTACCCCATCGTCACCCCGATCGGCCCGATCAGCGGCGCGCTCGCCGCCGGCAACGCGGTCGTCTTCAAGCCCAGCGAGTACACCCCGATCGTCGGCCAGTGGCTGGTCGACACGTTCGCCGAGGTGGTGCCCGAGCAGCCGGTGCTGCAGGCGGTGCACGGGCTCGGTGACGTCGGGGCCGCGCTCTGCCGCTCGGGCGCCGACAAGATGGCGTTCACCGGCTCCACCGCTACCGCCAAGAAGGTGATGGCCGCCTGCGCGGAAAACCTGATCCCGGTGGTGATCGAGGCCGGCGGCAAGGACGCGCTGATCGTCGACGCGGACGCCGACGTCACCGCGGCCGCCGAGGCGGCCGTCTGGGGCAGCATGACCAACGCCGGCCAGACCTGCATCGGCATCGAGCGGGTGTACGCGGTGGCCCCCGTCTACGACGCCCTGGTCGCCCAGATCGTCGCCAAGGCCGGCAAGCTGCGCACCGGCGAGGAGATCGGCCCGATCACCATGCCCAAGCAGATCGACATCATCCGCGATCACATCGAGGACGCGCTGGCCAAGGGCGGTACGGCGGTGCTCGGTGGCGCCGACGCCGTGCAGCCGCCCTACGTCTCGCCGACCGTGCTGGTGGACGTGCCCGCCGACTCCCGCGAGATCAGCGACGAGACGTTCGGCCCGACCCTGACCGTCACCAAGGTCGCCGACGCCGACGAGGCGATCCGGCTGGCCAACGACACGCCGTACGGCCTGGGCGGGGCGGTCTTCGGCAAGAAGAACGCGATCCGGATCGCCCGCCGGCTGCGCTCCGGCATGGTGGCCGTCAACGGGACGCTCACCTTCGTCGGCATGGGCAACCTGCCGTTCGGCGGGGTCGGTGACTCCGGCTTCGGCCGGATCCACGGCGAGGACGGCCTGCGCGAGTTCGCCCGGGCCAAGTCGATCACCGTACGCCGGGCGAAATCCCTGCTGCCGTCGATGACCTTCGAGCGCACTCCGGCCCAGGTGAGCCAGATCGTCAAGGCCGTGCGTCTGCTCTACGGACGGCGGTCCTAAGCTGGGCGGGTGGATCATCCCGCCGTCGAGGCAACAGGCCTGCACGTCAGTTACGGCTCGACGCCGGTGCTCGTCGACGTCTCGTTGACCGTGCCGGCCGGCAGTGGCGTGTGCGTGACCGGCGAGAACGGCATCGGCAAGTCCACCCTGCTGCGCTGCGTGAGCAGTCTCCAGCAGCCGGACGACGGCGAGATCCTGGTCTTCGGCGGCACCCCCGGCGCCACCCCCGAGTTCTGGCGGGCCGTGGTCACCACGGTCGAGCCGCCCACCTGGTACCCCGGCCTGACCGTCCGCGAGCACGCCGAACTGGTCTGCCGCGCCCACGGCCAGGACCCGTCCGACGCCGGCATCGACGAGGCCCTCGAACGGTTCGGCCTGGCCGGGCACGCCGACGCGATCCCGCCGTCGCTGTCCTCCGGCCAGAAACAGCGCCTCACCCTCGCGGTGGCCCTGCTGCGCCCCAGCTCGCTGCTCATCCTCGACGAACCCGAACAGCGCCTCGACCCCGAGGGCCGGGCCGAGGTGGCCGCCCTGCTGGTCCAATACGTCGCCGACGGCGGCTCCCTGCTGATGGCCAGCCACGACGAGGCGTTCGCGGAAGCCTCCGGGGCCGAGGTCACCACGATGGAGTCGCTGAGCGCGGTAGCACCGTGACCGCCGTACCGCTGACGCCGGTCCGCCGCTGGATCCTCCGCACCCAGTCCGCCCACCGCGAACGCGGCGCCACCGCCGGCAACATCTACTTCACCGTGCTGTTCATCGCGGTGGTCGGCGGCATGCTGCACAAACAACTGGCCGTGGTCTTCTGGCCGACCCACCCCAACGCGTCCCGGCTGGCCGCCGCGTCCCTGGTCCCGATCCTCTTCGGCCTGCTCTACCTGGCGTTACGCCGGTTCGGCCCGCTCGCGCTGAGCCGCCCCGCCGCCGCCTGGCTGCTGCCCGCACCGGTGAGCCGCCGCGCCCTGCTCCTACCCTCCCTCCGGCTCACCGCGATCGTCGCGGCGATCATCGGGGCACTGGCCGGCATCGCGATCGTCGGCCACGGCGCACCGCGCACGCTGGACGGCTCCGAGGTGGCGCTGCTCGCCTCCGGCGCCGGCCTGGTGGGCATCGCGCTGCTGCTGGTCGCGCTGGCCGCGCAGGCGGGCGGCCGCTGGGGCGACCGGCTGGACGCGGTGGTCTCGCTGCTGCTGGCGGCCGGCCTGGCCGGTCTGGTCGCCGACGCGACCGGAAACCATCCGGTCGCGGCCACCGGGTGGCCCTCGGCCGGGACGCTGGTTCCGCTGGTGGGTGCGGTCGCGCTGGTCGTCGCCCTGCTCTTCGCCCTGGCCGTACGGGGACTCGCGCGCACGCCGAACGAACGCATCCTGGAAGCCGCGAAGACCGCCGGCACCCTGTTCGACTCGGCGTTCGGCATGGAGCCGTCCTTCCTCACCGACATGATCGAGCGCCGCTACTGGGCCCACCGGAAACTGCGCTCGGTGCGCCTGCCGGACCGATTGCCCGTACTCGTCGGCCAAGACCTGTTGCTGGTGGCCCGGCGCCGGCGCCGCCTGCTGTGGCTGCTGCTGGCCGCCGCCCTGCCGGTCCTGCTCACCGAGGCGCCGCACTGGCTGATCGGCCTGGCCATCCTGGTGGGCGCGCTGCTGTCCGCGTCGACCGCCGGCGGCAACGTGAAAACCGACGCGGGAAACCCGGTACTGCTCCGCCTGCTCGGCCTGACCTCCCGCGACGCGATCCTGCAACGCATGTGGGTCCCCGGCGCGCTGGCCGCGCTGTGGTCGGCGCTGGCGCTGGGCCTGCTATCGGCCCTGGACGACCTGCCACCCGGCCCGTGGTGGGCGCTCGGCCTGGTCCTGAGCCCGGTGGGCGCGGTAGCCGCGGTCCGGCGGGCCAGGGTCGGCTTCGTCCGCAACGAGCTGCTGCCCCTGGACACCCCGATGGGCACCGTCTCCACCGGCCCGCTGGTCAACGCCCTGGTCGGCCCCGACGCGCTGCTGCTGGGCATTCCCGCCCTGGTAGCGATCGCCCAGCACAACGAGCTGTCCTGGCTGACCGTCCTGGTCCAGGCCACGGTGGGCGTGCTGGGCGCCCGCGCGTATGTGGCCGGCACGACCGCCACCGACCGGGTCGAGCTGCACGCGACCCGCTGATCGACCACCCGCGGGTTCGAGTCCCGCCCCCACCGCGCGCGGTCTGGCCGGCAGTCGCCGAACTCCTCCCGGGTTCTCCGCGGCGGATGCTCGCCGAAGGCCGACGTAAGGGCGAGCGGGAACGGACTTGGCGCGAGCGAGCCCAGCCGTGGTGTTCGTATGTTTTGCTGGAGGCGGTCGACCAGGTATGCCGACTGACCTCGCGCCTCATCCGAGACAGGAGTCGCCGGATGGCCCGGTTTACCGTTACCCAGCAGGTTCGTGCACCCGCCACCTCGGTTTGGGCGGCGATGGTGGACTGGCGCCGGCACGGCGACTGGGCGCCGTTGACGGTCGTACGGGTGACGACATCCCCGCCCGAGGGAGTGGGTGCGGAGTTTGTCGCCCGCACCGGGCTCGGTGCGTTGGCATTCGACGACCCGATGACGGTGGAGCTGTGGCAGCCGCCGGGCGGGAACGCCCCGAGCGACGGGCCAGGCCGCTGCGAGGTGGTCAAGCGGGGCAGGGTGGTGCTCGGCCGAGCCGGGTTCTCGGTGGTGCCGCTGCCCGGCGGCCGGTCCCGTGTCGATTGGGACGAGGACGTGACCGTGATCCCGCACCGCATCACACGGCTCGCCGGGCCGTTGCTGTCACTCGCCGGTCGTATCGGCTTCGGCGCTACCCTCCGAGCGATGGCCCGGGACGTGGAGCGGCAAACCCGCTGACGCGGCGGCTAGAAGAGGGTGAGCTCGTCTCGTTCCATGCCTCGTAGCTTGTCGTAGTCGACTACCACGCAGCGGATTCCCCGGTCGGTGGCCAGGACCCTGGCCTGGGGCTTGATCTCCTGGGCGGCGAAGACGCCGGCCACCGGAGCCAGCAGGGGGTCGCGGTTCATCAGTTCGAGGTAGCGGGTCAGCTGCTCGACGCCGTCGATTTCGCCTCGGCGTTTGATCTCCACTGCTATCGAGGCGTTGTTCGCGTCCTTCAGCAGCAGGTCGACCGGGCCGATCGCGGTCATGAACTCTCGGCGGACCAGCGTGCAGCCCTCGCCGAACGTCTCGGGGTGGGCGGCCAGCAGCTCCTGCAGGTGGGCTTCCACACCATCTTTCTGCAGGCCCGGGTCCACGCCCAGGTCGTACGACGTGTCCTGGAAGATTTCCTCCAGGGTGATCCGCAACTCCTCGCCGGCCTTGTTCACCACCTTCCAGACGCCGGGCGCCTCCTGCAGCTTGCAGGGCGGGCTCATCCAGTTCAGTGGCTTGTAGGCGCGGTCGTCGGCATGGATGGAGACCGAGCCGTCGGCCTTGACCATCAGCAGCCTCGTGGCCGGCGGGAGGTGGGCGGACAACCGGCCGACATAGTCGACGGAGCATTTCGCGATGACCAGACGCACCGGACGACAGTAGCGGACTCGGTCGTCCCGGTCGGAACGAGCGTGCGGATGCCATCCTGGATTTGTGCTCGAAGCTCTGACCGGCACCGGACTGGCCGCATCGGCTGGTCTCAATGCCTACATCCCCCTGCTCGTGATGGGCCTGCTCGCCCGGTTCTCCTCCCTCATCGATCTGCCCAGTGGCTGGTCCTGGCTGTCCAACGGCTGGGTGCTGGTCATTCTCGGTATTTTGCTGGCCGTCGAGGTGGTGGCGGACAAGGTGCCGGTGGTCGACCACGTCAATGACGTGGTGCAGACCGTGGTGCGGCCGACCGCGGGCGGGCTGGCGTTCGGGGCCGGCTCCTCGTCGCAGACGGTCACGGTCAGCGACCCGGGGTCGTTCTTCTCCTCGCACCAGTGGGTGCCGGTGGCGGCGGGGGTGCTGATCGCGCTCTGTGTGCACGGGTTCAAGGCGGCGGCCCGGCCGGTGGTCAACGTGAGCACGGCCGGGTTCGGGGCTCCGGTGGCCAGCACGGTGGAAGATATCGGCAGCGTGCTGATGTCCGTCCTGGCGGTGCTGATGCCGGTGTTGGTCCTGGTAGGACTCGGTTTGCTGGGTTGGGCGGCGTTCGCCGTGATGCGCCGGCGCCGACGGAAGAGGTTGATCGCCGCTTCCGGCGCACCTCACTCGTTTGGTTGACTGCTTCGGTGCCCGCGCTCGCCGTACCCGTCTTCGCCCTCGCCTGGTGGGCCGCCTGTTATCTGATCGGCCGTGACCCGGCGCGGGGTGCACTGTGGCGGGCGGCGGCCGCGCTCACGGCGTACGCCATCGGGGTGGCCGGATGGGCCGCCTGGCCGGACTCGCGTCTCGCCCAGATCCTGCTCTGCGTGCCGGCGCTGTTCTGGGCCGGCACGGCCGTGGCTCTTCTCCCCCGCACTCTGCCGGAGCGTCGCCAGATCGATGTCGGCTGGCTGATCCTGTCGGTGCTCTTCCTGGCCATGGTGGTCGCGCTGCCGTCGGCGGGGCGGCTGGTGGTGCTCGCGCCGCTGGTCGGCGGGCTGGTGCTGCTGTGGCGGTTCCGCGATCAGGTGCAGCCGCCGCTGGTGCCGGCCGCGCTCATCGTGGTCGCCGGCCTGTACGCGGCCGGGCTGGTGGCGCTGCTGCTGCCGATCGACCTGGGCTCGCCGGTGCTGGTGATCGCGGCGATCGGGCTCGACCTGACGATGCTGGGCTTCCTGGTGGCGGTGGCCAACGCGCTCGAGGTCGGTGAGCGGCTGCGGCCCGACCTGATCCGGTCGTTCACCGCGGCGGTCGTCGCCGCGGTCGCGGTCGGCACGCCGGCGGCGTTCTCGGTCGCGGCGGCCAATTCGACCGCGGTGACGTTGCTGCAGTTCGTGCTGGTCGCGGTCGTGATGACCGGGGTCGGGCTGAGCGGGCAGCTGCGCCGGTTGCTCGACCGGGTCGCGTTCCGCGACGACGAGCGGCTGCGTGCGGACCGCGGCGCGCTGCTGCAGCTGGCCGAGGCGCTGCCGCGGCATCGGCAGCGGCATCGCCTGATCACCACCCGCGAGCCGGATTTTCTCCGGTTCACCCGGCAGGTGCTGGACAACTACGGGCACCTGGGCCGGCTGATGCGCAGCCCGCTCACTCACCTGCCGGCGGTCGATCGGCGGCTGAGTGGGCCGGCCGGTCAGCAACCGCTGGCCCGGGCCATGGAGTTGCGGGCGGTGCTGGCCGAGAGCGTGGACCGGTTGCGGCCGGCCGGGGCGTTCGCGACGTCGGACGAGTGGCGGCACTACAACGCGATGTACTTCTGTGTGGTGCTGGGCCTCGACCCGTACGAGCGACGGCCGCGCACCGACGGGCTGGATCGGGAGGCGCGCCGGGCGCTCGACTGGATGCGCCGGTACGTTCCGCGGCGCACGCTGCGGCGCTGGCAGCGGGAGGCGGCGACGATCGTGGCCCGCCGGTTGTGGGACGACCTGAGCAACACCGATCCGCGCTGGCCGACGACACGCAGCACAAAACCTCTTTCCACGGGACGAAATGGGTAAAATGCCCCATTGTGGGTAGCTACCGCAACGCGCTCGTTGCCGTCGTCCGGCAGGAGCTGGCCGACGCGCGCGGTGCGGCCCGTGCGGTGCTGGCCGCGGCCGAGACGGCGCGCGGTGAGGCACAGCATCGGCGGCGACTGGTCCGGGACGCCTATTCCACCTGCCTGCACCAGCTCGCCGAGGCGCGCGACTCGACCCGCCGCGACATCCAGCGCCGCTACCAGTACGAGACCGCGAAGCTGGCCGGCAACGTCCGCCGCCTCGCCGCCCTGAGCGCCACCGGGGCAGCCGGAGCGCCCTGGCGGCTGTGGGCACCCAGCGAACCCGAGCGGGGCAGCCGGCCGGGCCTGATCAGGGTCGGCACCCTCGCCCTGGACGACAGCGCCCCACTGCCCGCCCTCATCCCCCTGCTCGACGCCGCCCACCTCGAACTCACCGGGCCGGCCCCGATCGTCGACGGCATCATCACCGGTCTGCTGCTGCGCTCGCTCGGCAGCACCCGGCCCGGCGACGTGCAGCTCACCGTCTACGACCCCGAGGCGCTCGGCGGCACCCTGGCGTCGTTCGCCCCGCTCGGCATCTCGTTCGTCGGGCCGGGCGGCCTCGGCCCGATGCTGGACGAGGTGGTCGAACACATCTGCCGGGTCAACGAGACCGTCCTGAACGACGCTCCCCGCACCGATCCGTGGCGGGTGGTGGTGCTGCTCGCCGACGTCGACGACCTCACCGACGGGCAGCGGGCCCAGCTCGACCGGATCACCCGTACCGGGGTGGCCTGCGGGGTCCATCTGATCGCCCGCGGCCTGCGGCTGACCGACCACCCCAGCGTGCTGCGCCTCTGGCTGACGACGGACCAGACGGCCGGCTGCGACGTCACCGGCGATCTGGAGATCCGGCTCGACCCGCCGCCGCCCACCGACCAGGTCGTCGCGTTCTGCCGGGCCACCGCCGAGCGGATGCGGGCCGGACCACCGCCCGCCCAGCTCGCCGACCTGCAACCGGCGACGCTGTGGGCCGAGTCGTCGAAGGACGGGCTGACCGCCCCGATCGGCGACAGCACCGACGGTTCCCTGGTCGACGTGCCGCTCGGCGACGACCCGCCGCACGCCCTGATCGGCGGCCCGTCCGGCTCGGGCAAGACGAACCTCATCTACTCCTGGCTGGCCGCACTGGCCACCCGGTACGGCCCGTCCGAGCTGGCGTTCTATCTGCTCGACTTCAAGGAGGGCGTGTCGTTCGCCCGTTTCGTGCCGGGGCCGCGCGACCCGAGCTGGCTGCCCCAGGTGCGGCTGGCCGGGATCAACGTGAACGGGGACCGGGAGTTCGGCCTGGCCATGCTGCGCCACCTGGCCGAGGAACTGCGCACCCGGGCCCAGGCCGCCAAGCGGGTCGACGCGACCAAGCTGTCCGAACTGCGGGCCGAGGACCCGACCGGGGTCTGGCCCAGGATCGTCGCGGTCATCGACGAGTTCCAGGTGCTGCTGGGCGGGCGGGACGCGGTCGCCGACGAGGCCGTCACCCTGCTCGAGGACCTGGCCCGGCGCGGCCGCTCGCAGGGCATCCACCTGATCCTCGCGTCCCAGGACGTCTCCGGGATCGAGGCACTGTGGGGGCGGTCCGGGCTGGTCGGCCAGTTCACCCTGCGGATCGCGCTGCCCAAGGCCCGGCGCATCCTGGCCGACAACAACCTGGCCGCCGCGGTCATCCCGCGGCATCACGCGGTGGTCAACACCGAGTCGGGTACGGCCGGGGCCAACGTGGTCGTCCGGCTGCCGGACGCCGGGGATCGACTGGTCTGGCGCACCCTCCAGCGCCGGCTGTGGCGGATGCGGCCGGACGGCTGTGAGGAGCCGCGGCTGTTCGACGGGGACGCCGTACCCCGGCTTCCGCCGTCCTGCCGCCCGGCCGGACCGGTGCCGGACGCGACCACGCCGGTGGGGTCCTCCCCCGGCGCCGTCCTCGGCGAGCGGATCGACGTGGCCGCCCGCCCGGCCCGGCTGCGGCTCGGCCGGATGCCCGGCCGCAACCTCGCCGTTCTCGGCACCCGCACCGATGAGGCGTGCGACGTGCTGGCCGCGGCGGCGCTGTCGCTGGCCGCCCAGGGGCCGGCGCACTTCAGCGTCGTCTGCTTCGACCCGGACGCCGGTCGGGCGGCGGCCCGGCTGGTCGCCGAACTGCCCTCCGCCGACTGGTACGACGATCTGGCCGAGCTGCCGCTGCTGGACATCCCGCACTACGTGCTCGGTTACGCGCTCGATGCCGGCACCGACGCCGCCGGGCTGCGGCGGCTGCTCACCGACGGTCCCGAGCAGCGCACCCACGTGCTCGGCTGGTGGCGGTCGGTGGCCCGGCTGCGCGACAGCCTCGGCGGCCCCGGCGCCCGGCTCGACCCGATCGGCGCGTGGGTCGCTCTCGACGTGCAGGGCGCCGACCTGGCCCCGCTCTATCCCCAGCCGGGCGGGCCCGCCTGGTATCCGCGCGCCCGCCGGGCACTCTTCTTCGACCGCTCGGTGCACCGAACCCCCGAAGTGATCATCCCGTACGAGGTGAACAGTGACCACACGTGACCGGCAGCCGTTCGGCCGCGACTACCAGCTGATGGTCAGCGCTCTCGCCGAGGCGACCCGGCGCCGCGAGGCCGAGCTGGGCGGGGCCGAGCGGGCCTATCAGGACAGTGCCGAGCAGGCGGCGGGCGAACTCGCCCGGGCCGAGGGGGACGCGCTGTCGGCGGACCGGTGGGCCGGTGCGGCCGCGGCTCAGGTGCTCGACGTGGACCGGGAGGCCGAACGCCTCTGGAATCAGCTGCGGCGGGCGCGCGGAGTGCGGGTGCGGACGCTCGGCGAGATCCCCGAGCCGGCGCCGGTGGAGGCCCTGCCGCGGGTCGCGCTGCCGCGCAACCCGGCCGACGCTTTCGACGAGCCGGGCGGCCCGCTCACGCCGGAATCGCCGCGGGTGCTGCTGGCCCGGGTGGCGGAACGGATCGACGTGACCGTCCGGCCGGCGGGCCGGCGCGCGCTGCCGCGCTGGGCACTGCCGCTGCTGCCGCTGGTGGGCGCGCTGATCGCGGCACTGGCGGGTCTGCTGGCGTCCGGCCTGGTGACGATCGGGAGTACGGGCATCTGGGGCGGTTCCGTGGTGCGCGGTCTCGGGTGGGCGGTGTTCCTGCTCGCGCCCTCGGCCGGCGTACCGGTGGCCGCCCTGCTCGCCCACCGGCAGTTGCAGGCCCGGCTGGACATCGGCGGCGTCGGGTTGACCCTGCTCGGCGGGATGATCTCGGCAACGCTGCTGTCATTGGCCTTCGCCGCCACCCACTAGGGCCTGCCTCGCCTCGCTCCTCCGTGATCGGCAGGGCAGGCCCTAGTCGCGGTAGGCCATGCTCAGCACGGCGTGCGCGACCAGCAGGGCGTGGTGCTTCGTCTCGTACGGGCCGACGTGCAGCTCGACGGCGTGGCCGCCGAACAGGGCCCGGACCGTCCAGCTGTTCGGGTGCCGGTCGTCCTCGCGGCTGTGGTTGACGATCACCTGGGTGGCGGCTCGGACGTTGACCGCCGACCACTTCTCGTCGGCCGTCGGCCAGGCCCGGAACCAGCCGGGCGCCACGGACAGCGCCTCCGCGCTCGCCTCGGCGAGCGCCCACTGCATCTCTTCCGGGTCCGGTGCTGCCCTCGCCACAGCGACAGCGTAGGGCAGCTCCGGAGAACCCGTGATCAGTACGTGTAGAAACCCTTGCCGGTCTTGCGGCCCAGGTCACCCGCGGTGACCATGCGCTGGAGCAGTTCCGGCGGGAAGAACTTCTCGTCGGCGGTGTCCCGGTAGATGTTGCCGGCCGCGTTCAGCATCACGTCGAGGCCGGTCAGATCCACCGTGGCGAGCGGACCCATGGCGTGGCCGAAGCCCAGCTTCATGACCGTGTCCAGGTCGGCCGGTGAGATCACGCCCGACTCGACCAGCTTGATCGCCTCGACCAGCAGGGCCGAGAAGAGCCGGTTGGAGACGAAGCCGGCGACGTCCCGCTTGACCTCGACGCAGGTCTTGCCGACCTCCTCGGCGAAGTTGCGGGCGGCCGCGAGCGTCTCGTCCGACGTCTGGTAACCGCGGACCAGCTCGACCAGCTTCATCATCGGCACCGGCGAGAAGAAGTGGATGCCGACGACCGACTCGGGCCGCTCGGTGACCGTGGCGATCTGGGTGATCGGGATGGCCGAGGTGTTGGTGCCGAGCACCGCGCCGGCCTTGCAGATCTTGTCGAGGGTGCGGAAGACCTCGTGCTTGGCCTCGACCTTCTCGTAGATCGCCTCGACCACGACGTCGGCGTCGGCGGCCGCGTCCAGGTCGGTGGTGGGAGTGATCCGGGCCAGGGTCGCCTCGGCGTCCTCTTGGGTGATCTTTTCCTTGTTGACGAAGCGCTCCAGGGAGGCCCGGATGGCCGCCATGCCCCGGTTGGTCGCGGCGTCGTCGACGTCGCGCATGGTGACCTTCCAGCCGGCCTGCGCCGAGACCTGCGCGATGCCGGAGCCCATCAACCCGGAGCCGATGACCGCGAGTCGACCCGCCATGTGCGTTCCCTTTCTGCCGTACCCGGATTCCTCGGCTCACCCTACCGTTGTTACTGAACGGAAACTCAGGCCGAGGTGGCGTCCCTATCGGGTCAAATCTCCGCAAAGCCTCGCGCAACGGTGCGAGACTGTGCCCATGGCGTCGGGCAACGGCTGGTACCTCATCGGGCCACTGATCGCCGTCGGACTTGTCGGCTTCCTCGGTGCGGTGTTCTGGCGCATGGGACTTCATTGGACCTTCGCCCGCGAGGACGGCCACGACGCGTACGCGGCCGGCCTCGCCATCTTCGGCGACCCGGACGATTACGGCCTGCTCTGCCCGGCCGCGGTCACCGACGACGCGGACCTGGCCGACGAGATCCAGCGGCTGCTCGGCGACGCCGGGATCCGGGCCACCCAGGCCGCCGATCGCGAGGGCCACACCGCGGTGCTGGTCTTCGCCGAGGAGGTCGAGGAGGCCCGCCGCCTGGTCGGTGGCTCCCCGGCGGTGTAGCGCCTGTCCTGGCGACCTCAGAAGTCGTACGTCGGCTCGGGCACGTCGGCCCGCTCCACCTCGACGCCCAACTTGGCCAGGTCGGTCACGAAGTCGGGGTAACCACGGTCGATGTGGTGCACCTCACCGACCTCGGTGACGCCCTCGGCGCACAGGCCGGCGATCACCAGACCGGCACCGGCCCGGATGTCGGTGGCCCGCACCGGCGCCCCGGACAACCGCTCCCGCCCGTTCACCACCGCGTGGTGCCCGTCGGTGCGGATGTCGGCGCCGAGCCGGACCATCTCGTTCACGAACATGAACCGGCCGTCGAAGATGTTCTCGGTGATCAGCGACGAGCCCTCGGCCACCGCGGCCAGCCCGATCGCCATCGGCAGCAGGTCGGTGGCGAACCCCGGGTAGGGCAGCGTGACGATGTCGACCGCCCGGGGACGCTGGTCCATGCGCACCCGGAACTGGTTGTCGCCCGGCGTGACCGTCGCGCCCGCGGTGACCAGCTTGTCCAGCGCGATGTCCAGGAACTCCGGCCGGACGCCGTGGACGGTGACGTCGCCCCGGGTCATCGCGGCGGCGAACGCCCAGGTGCCGCCGACGATCCGGTCGCCGACCGTGGTGTGGGTGACCGGGGACAGCTCGGAGACTCCCTCGATGGTGAGGGTCGAGCTGCCGGCGCCCTCGATGTGGGCACCCATCTCGGTCAGCATGTCGCAGATGTCGACGATCTCCGGCTCGCGGGCCGCGTTGTCGATCTCGGTGACGCCCTTGGCCAGCACCGCCGCCATCAGCAGGTTCTCGGTCGCGCCGACGCTCGGGAAGTCCAGCCAGATCTTGCTGCCGCGCAGGCCGCCGGGCGCCGAGGCGATCACGAAGCCGTGCTCGCCGGAGATCTCGGCACCCATCCGGGTCAGGCCGGAGAAGTGCATGTCCAGGCCGCGCGAGCCGATCATGTCACCGCCGGGGAGGGCGACCCGCACGTAACCGCGGCGGGCCAGCAGCGGGCCCAGCACACAGATCGACGCCCGCAGCCGCCGGACCAGGTCGTAGTCGGCCTCGCTGCCCGGCTCGGCGGGCACGTCGATGGTGGCCCGGCCGCCGTCCAGGGTGACCTGGCAACCCAGCCGGCGCAGCACCTCGGCCATGATCGCGATGTCGGTGATCCGGGGCGCGTTCGCCACGACGCTGCGCCCCTCGGCCAGCAACGCGACGGCCATCAGCTTGAGCGCCGAATTCTTCGCGCCGCCGACGGTGACGTCACCGGTGAGTTGCGCACCACCCTTAACCCTGATCACATCCACGCGCGCCATGGTATGGGCCGCCACCTACCGCCGGCTCCGTAGGGTGTCCCCATGGCCGTTCACCTCACTCGCATCTACACCCGCACCGGCGACGCCGGCGAGACCCGCCTGGGCAACAACGAGGTCGTCGCGAAGACCGATCCGCGCATCGTCGCGTACGCCGACACCGACGAGTGCAACGCCGCTCTGGGCGTGGCGCTCGCCCTCGGCGACCTGCCCGAAGACGTACGCGTCGTGCTCACCGCCGTGCAGAACGATCTGTTCGACGTCGGCGCCGACCTGTGCAACCCGCTCGCCGACAACCCGCCCTACCCGCCGCTGCGGATCACCGAGGACTACGTGACCCGGCTCGAGGGCTGGTGCGACGAGTTCAACGAGCGCCTCGCGGCGCTCGACAGCTTCATCCTGCCGGGTGGCACTCCGGGCGCGGCGCTGCTGCACGTGGCGCGCACGGTGGCGCGGCGCGCGGAACGGGCGGCCTGGACCCTGATCGAGTACGACCCGGACCGCACCAGCGAACTGCCCGCCAAATACCTGAACCGGCTCTCCGACCTGCTCTTCATCCTGTCCCGGGCGGCCAACCCGGGCGGCGACGTGAAGTGGGTCCCGGGCGGGGCGGCCTAGTGCTGCACCACGTCGAGCTGTGGGTGCCGGACCTGGCCGGCTCGTCCGGGCCGTGGGGGTGGCTGCTGGGCGAGCTGGGCTGGACCGTCTTCCAGGACTGGCCGGGTGGCCGGTCCTGGAAGTACGGCGAGGTCTACCTGGTGCTGGAGCAGTCGCCGGCGCTCTCCGGCGACGTGCACGACCGGCTCGCGCCCGGTCTCAACCATGTGGCGTTCGCGGTGGGCGGCCGGGACGAGGTGGACCGGCTGACCCGCCTGGCGCAGGAGAACGGCTGGTCACTGCTCTTCGCGGACCGGCATCCGCACGCGGGAGGGCCCGATTCCTACGCGGCCTATCTTGAGGACAACTGGGGTTACGAGGTCGAGCTTCAGGCGTAGAGCTCGCCGTCGACGACCGTGACGGCCTGGCCGGTCAGGTGGGTGCGCTCGCCGGCCAGCTCGACCCGCACGTAACCGCCGCGCGGCGAGGCCTGGTAGCCGACCAGCGATGTGCGGCCGCCGAGCCGGGCCGACCAGAACGGGGCGAGGGCCGTGTGGGCGCTGCCGGTGACCGGGTCCTCGGCCACCCCCGCGGCGGCGCCGAAGAAGCGCGAGACGAAGTCGTAGTCGCCCGCTTCCGCCGCCGGGGCGGTCACCACCACGCCGCGGTTCTCCACCCGGGCCAGGGTGGCGAAGTCGGGGCGCAGACCGCGGACGGTGGCCTCGTCGGCCAGCTCGACCAGCAGGTCGTCGGTGTTCGGCCCGGTGTGGTGCACTTCGCCGACCTCAGCACCCAGCACCTCGGCCAGCCAGGGCGGCGCCGGAACCGGCGTCAGCGGAGCGGTCGGGAAGTCGAGCGTGTACCACCCATCGCCGCCGGACACCGCGGTCAGGACGCCGCTGAGGGTGTGGAAGCTCGCCTTGTCACGGCCGAGCACGTGGGCGGTGGCGAGGGTGGCGTGCCCGCAGAGCGCGACCTCGACGGCCGGGGTGAACCAGCGGAGCGCGAAGTCGTCGCCGACCGGGTGCACGAAAGCCGTCTCGGACAGGTTGACCTCGGCCGCCACCCGCTGCATCCACTCGGCCTCGGGAAACTCGTCCAGCACGACGACCCCGGCGGGGTTGCCGCGGAACGGCGTGGCGGTGAAGGCGTCGACGATCCGGATGCGCATTGCTCAGTGCTCGATGGTGGGGCGGGGGCGGATCGTCGGGCGCGGGCTGACACTGCCCGGCTGGCCCGGTGGCGCCGCCTCGAGCCAGGAGAGGAAGCCGGTGACGGTGGACTCGGCCATCGCGATCTCGATCTGGCCGGCCTCACCGTTGGAACATCGCAGGACCACCCACTGCGCGGGCATCGTGAGCCGCTCCGGCCCGTCCGGCCGGCGTTGCTCCTCGACCACGAGGACCTCGCGGTCGAGCACCCGTTTAGGCCGGAACGCGAGGCTGAACATGCGGTGGAAACGCAGCTCGTCGCCGACGAACTGGCCGATGCCGGTGGACCAGCCCCGGCCGGGCATCATCGTGCTCACCCGCACCTGCAGCCGGATGGTGCCGCCGCCCAGATTGAGCAGCCGCTGCCGGAAGAAGATGGCGAAGAGCAGCGCGAAGAACACGGCGAAGCAGATTCCGAAGACCTCCAGAATCCGCATCGCCGGACGTCAGTGCGACTCGGGGGTGGCGGGCGTGGCGCTCTCGGCGAGAACGGTCACGCCGTCCGCGTCGATCGAGAGGAAGCCACCGCTCACGTCGTAGGTCAACTGCTCGCCGCCGGCCAGCTTGACCCGCACCTGCGAGGGCTCCTTGAGCAGGCCCAGCAGCGGCGAGTGGCCGGGCAGCACGCCGATCTCGCCCTCGGTGGTGCGTGCGACGACCATCTCGGCCTCGCCGGACCAGATGCGCTCCTCGACGGCTACGACCTTGACGGGCAGCTGGTTGGCCACGCTGTCTCCCTGCTCAGCTAAGTACTACCGAATGGGTGAAGTCTAAACGGCGAGCTCGGCCCCCGTGGTACGGGGTGGCTCAGCTCTCTTTGTTGACATACTCCGGGTGGTCGAAGAGGAACTTGGGCAACCGGTCCTGGCTGACCGCCTTGAAGAACTCGCCGGCGCTCTCGTCGAGGGCCTCGCCCTGGTACTTCCCGTTCTCGATGATTCCCCCGCCGGGCAGCTTGATCGTCGTCATGTTGTTGGCCCGGACGTTCTTCAGGGCGAAACCCCAGTCGACCACGTCGTGCCCGTTGCCGTCGAAGACCAGCGCGTCGCCGGCCGCCTTGAGCACCTTGTCGAGCTTCACCGGGTTGGTGATGACGTCCTTGCCCAGCGCCTGCGACGCCATCGCCTTGATGAACTGCTGCTGGTGGCGTTGGCGGTCGTAGTCGCTCTTCGGCAGGCCGTAGCGCTGCCGCACGTAGTCGAGGGCCTGCCAGCCCTGCAGGTGGTAGGTGCCGACCTTGTATTCGGCCTGCGGCCCGTAGTAGGGGTGCTCGCAGGTGTTGTCGGCGCACCGGGACAGCCGGGGCCGGGGCTTGCCGTTGGGCTGCAGGTGCTCGGACTTCACGTTCTGGTCGATCCTCATGGTCACGCCGCCCATGGCGTCCACGATCTTCTTGAAGCCGCCGAAGTTGATGATGGCGCCGGCGTCGAAGCCGTCGATGCCGGTGAGCTGCTGGACCGTCTTGGCCAGCAGCTCGAACCCCTGGGCCGCGTCGTGCTTGCCGTTGCCGATCGCGCTGCCGTACCCCATCGCGGCGTTGATCTTGGAGCGACCACCGCGGAATCCGGTCTTGTCGAACGACGGGATGTCGACCAGCAGGTCGCGCGGGACCGAGAAGATGTACGCCTGGTCCATCGACTGCGGCACGTGCACCACGATGATCGAGTCGGAGAGCGGGGTCTGCGTGTCGGTCCGCGGGTCGATGCCGACGAGCAGGATGTTCTGCGCACCCTTGATGTCGGAGACCTTGTCGGCCGCGGCCGCGTCATTGCCGCCGAGCAGGGATTTGTTCTCGACCGCGCCGGCGTAGCGGGCGAGCACGACCTGGCCGGTCACGAGAGCACCACCGCTGAGGACCATCAGAATGCAGCCGAAGATCGCACACAACCGGGCCCACATCGGGGCACGGCGTTTGCTGGATTTGGCCACATCCACTCCCAACAATCAAAGGCGACACCGCCAGCCTACCTAGGCCGCGAAAGCCCTAACGCCCGTGCGAAGGCCGGGAAACGCGATGAGCCGCGCCCACCTGACGGCGGGCGCGGCTCATTTGTCGCGAGAAGGGTCAGCCCTTCATGAGCTCGTGTGCGTTCTTCTCGAGGTCCTCGAGGCCACCGCACATGAAGAAGGCCTGCTCGGGGAAGTGGTCGTACTCGCCCTCGCTGATCTTCTTGAACGCCTCGATGGTCTCCTTGAGCGGGACCGTCGAGCCGGGAACGCCGGTGAACTGCTCGGCGGCGTAGGTGTTCTGCGACAGGAAGCGCTCGATGCGGCGAGCCCGCTGCACCGTGACCTTGTCTTCCTCGGACAGCTCGTCCATACCGAGGATGGCGATGATGTCCTGCAGGTCCTTGTACTTCTGCAGGATGCGCTGCACCTCACGGGCGACCGAGTAGTGCTCGGCACCGACGTACTCCGGTGCGAGGATCCGCGAGCTGGAGGCCAGCGGGTCCACGGCGGGGTAGATGCCCTTGTCGGAGATCGACCGCTCGAGGTTGGTGGTCGCGTCCAGGTGGGCGAACGTGGTGGCCGGCGCCGGGTCGGTGTAGTCGTCGGCGGGCACGTAGATCGCCTGGAGCGAGGTGATGGCCTTGCCCCGGACCGAGGTGATGCGCTCCTGCAGCTCGCCCATCTCGTCGGCCAGCGTGGGCTGGTAACCCACGGCCGACGGCATGCGGCCGAGCAGGGTGGAGACCTCGGAACCGGCCTGGGTGAACCGGAAGATGTTGTCGATGAAGAGCAGCACCTCCTGGTTCTGGACGTCCCGGAAGTACTCCGCCATGGTCAGCGCGGACAGGGCGACCCGAAGGCGGGTGCCCGGCGGCTCGTCCATCTGGCCGAAGACGAGGGCGGTCTTGTCGAGAACGCCACCCTCCTCCATCTCCAGGATGAGGTCGTTGCCCTCGCGGGTGCGCTCACCCACGCCGGCGAACACCGAGGTACCGCCGAAGTTGCGGGCAACCCGGATGATCATCTCCTGGATGAGCACCGTCTTGCCCACGCCCGCGCCGCCGAACAGGCCGATCTTGCCACCGCGGACGTACGGCGCCAGGAGGTCGAGCACCTTGATGCCGGTCTCCAGCATCTCGGTCTTCGGCTCGAGGTCGGCGAACGCCGGAGGCTTGCGGTGGATGCCCCACCGCTCGGTGATGTTCAGCGTCGACGGGTCGACGTTGAGCACCTCGCCGAGGGCGTTGAACACGTGGCCCTTGGTCACGTCGCCGACGGGCACCGAGATCGGCCCGCCGGTGTCGGTGACCTCGGCGCCCCGGATCAGGCCGTCGGTCGGCTGCATCGAGATGGCGCGGACCAGGTTGTCACCCAGGTGCTGGGCGACCTCCAGGGTCAGCTTCTTGGTGCCCTCGGAGAGGGTCACCTCCACGTGCAGCGCGTTGTAGATCTCGGGCATGGCGTCGCGGGGGAACTCGGCGTCGACGACCGGGCCGATGACCCGGACGACGCGGCCGACGCCGGTCTCCGTCTTGGTGGGCTCAGCAACAGCAGTCATCACACATCACTTCCCGCCGCGGCCAGCGCGTTGGCGCCGCCGACGATCTCACTGATTTCCTGGGTGATCGCAGCCTGCCGCGCGGAGTTCATCTCGCGCGTGTACCGCTTGAGCAGGTCGTCCGCGTTGTCCGACGCGCTCTTCATCGCCCGCCGCCGGGATGCCGACTCGCTGGCCGCCGAGGACAGCAACGCCGCGTAGATCCGCGTGTTGAGGTACTTCGGCAGCAGCGCGTCGAGCAGCTCGTCGGCGTCCGGCTCGAACTCGTACGCCGGGCGCAGACCGGCCTCGACCTCGCGCTCCTCGACCTGCATCGGGGCCAGGAAATGCGCCTCGGCGCTCTGGGTCATGAGCGACTTGAACTGGGTGCTGACGATGTGCAACTCGTCGACGCCCTGAATGCCGTCGGGGCCGTAGTGCGAGTCGGTGTCGTCCGCACCGGCGATGAACGCCTCCAGCAGGGCATCACCGATCTTCTTCGCGTCCGAGAAGGACGGACGCTCGGAGAACCCGGTCCAGCTGGTCTCGATCGGCCGGTTGCGGAACCGGTAGTAGCCGACACCCTTGCGGCCGACGACGTACAGCACCGCGTCCTTACCGTCCGCCTTGAGCCGCTGGATCAGCTGCTCGGCGGTGCGGATGGCGTTGGCGTTGTAGGCGCCGGCCAGGCCGCGGTCGCTGGTGATCAGCAGGACGCCCGCCCGCCGGACCCGCTCACGCGGGACCAGCAGGGGGTTGTCGATGCTCGCGTTCGACGCCAGCGCGGTCAGGACCTCGGTGATCGCCTCCGCGTACGGCTTGGAGGCGGCCACCCGCTCCTGGGCCTTGGCGATGCGGCTGGTGGCAACCAGCTCCTGCGCCTTGGCGATCTTCTTGGTCGACCGGACGGTGCGGATGCGCCGCCGGAGGGCCTGTACCTGACCGGCCATGACTCAGCCTTCGTCGCCGCTGCGGGGGACCTCGCGGGTCACCGTCTCGCGGGTCTCGCGGCCGTCGGCGAGTGCCGCGGCCTCGGGCTCGTTGATCCTGATGCCGGTGTCGCCCGACTTGAAGAGTTCCTTGAACTCGTCCACGCCGGACTTGAGGCTCTCCAGGTTGTCATCGTTGAGCAGGCCGGTCGAATCGATCGCCGTGTAGGTGTCCGAGCGGTGCCGCTTGATCCACGGCAGGAACTCGGCCTCGAACCGGCGAACATCGCCGACCGGGATGTCGTCGAGCTGGCCGGTGGTGCCCGCCCAGATCACGATGACCTCGTCGACCACCGAGTACGGCGAGTACTGCGGCTGCTTGAGCAGCTCGACCAGGCGGACGCCCTTCTCCAGCTGCGCGCGGGACGCCTTGTCCAGGTCGGAGGCGAAGGCCGAGAACGCCTCCAGCTCGCGGAACTGGGCCAGGTCGAGACGGAGCCGGCCGGAGACCGAACGCATGGCCTTGACCTGCGCCGAGCCGCCGACCCGGGACACCGAGGTGCCGACGTTGATGGCCGGGCGGACACCCGAGGCGAACAGGTCGGTCTCCAGGAAGATCTGGCCGTCGGTGATCGAGATGACGTTCGTCGGGATGTAGGCCGAGATGTCGTTGGCCTTGGTCTCGATGATCGGCAGACCCGTCATCGAACCGCCACCCAGCTCGTTGGAAAGCTTGGCGCAGCGCTCGAGCAGGCGGGAGTGCAGGTAGAACACGTCGCCCGGGTACGCCTCGCGGCCCGGCGGGCGGCGCAGCAGCAGCGACACCGCGCGGTAGGCCTCGGCCTGCTTGGTCAGGTCGTCGAAGACGATCAGGACGTGCTTGCCCGCGTACATCCAGTGCTGGCCGATGGCCGAGCCGGTGTAAGGCGCGATGTACTTGTAACCGGCCGGGTCCGAGGCGGGCGCGGCGACGATGGTCGTGTACTCCATCGCCCCCTGCTCCTCCAGGGTGCCCTTGATCGAGGCGATGGTGGTCGCCTTCTGGCCGATCGCGACGTAGATGCAGCGAACCTGCTTCTCCGGGTCACCGGAGGCCCAGTTGGCCTTCTGGTTGATGATCGTGTCGATCGCGACCGTGGTCTTACCGGTCTTGCGGTCGCCGATGATCAGCTGGCGCTGGCCACGGCCGATCGGCGTCATGGCGTCGATCGCCTTGATGCCGGTCTGCAGCGGCTGCTTCACCGGCTGCCGCGCCATCACGTTCGGCGCCTGCAGCTCCAGCTCGCGGAAGCCCTCGTTGGCGATGTCGCCGCGGTCGTCGATGGGCCGGCCCAGCGGGTCGACCACACGACCGAGGAACGCGTCGCCGACCGGCACCGAGAGAACGCGGCCGGTCCGCTTGACCTGGCCACCCTCCTGGATGCCGCCGAAGTCACCGAGAACCACGGCGCCGATCTCGCGGACGTCGAGGTTCAGGGCGACACCCAGCGTGCCGTCCTCGAACTCGAGCAGTTCGTTCGCCATCGTCGAGGGCAGGCCCTCGACGTGCGCGATGCCGTCGCCCGCATCGGAGACGATGCCGACCTCCTCGCGGGAGACCTCGGGCGTGTAGGACGAGACGTAGCGCTCTAGCGCCCCCCGGATCTCGTCCGAGGAGATGGTCAGCTCGGCCATCCTCTGCCTTCTCTGTCTAGCTCGGGACGTCGCCGCCACCGAGGGGCCTACTCGATCGTCACGTCACCGCGGACGGACCGAGGGGAAGAAACTATTTAGCGAACGCCTGCTTGGCTGCGGTGAGCCGGCGCAGGATCGTGCCGTCGTAGAGGTCGGAGCCGACCCGGACACTGACCCCGCCGATGATCGCGGGGTCAACCACGATCTGCAGCGAGACCGGCCGGCCGTACATCTCGGCCAGCTTTCCGGACAGGGCCTGCTCATCGGCATCGGTCAGCGGCCTGGCGACCGTCACGTAGGCGACCTCACGGTCGCGCTTCGCCGCGGTCAGCTCGACCAGCCTGGTCAGCGAGGCCTCGAAGCCGCGCCCGCCGAAGCCCTCGAGAGCAACCTCGACGAGACGAACCGTCGCCGGCTGGGACTTGCCCTTCAGCAACTCCTCAACGAGCTTAGCCCGACGCCCGGCCGGCGCACCCGGGTCACTCAGCGTGACCGCCAGCTCGGCACTGCCGCCGACGATCTGCCCGAAGCGGAACAGTTCGTCCTCGACATCGCCCAGCTTGCCGCCCTTCTCCGCGGACCGGAGAACGACCTCGACGCCCAGCCGCTCGGTGGCGTCGAGCAGGTCGGCCGGCCGCGAGAAGCGACCGGACGCGAGCGCGACCAGGGTGGCCACGGTAGCCGCGGCCAGCTTGCTGGTCAGCAGCGAGCGAAGCAGCTCGCCCCGATCGGCACCGGGCCGTGACGGGTCGGTCAGCGCCCGGCGCAGCCGGGGCTGGGCCCGCAGCAGGCCGGCCACCGACAGGATCTCGTCGGCCACCGTGGCCAGCTGCGCGGCCGAGGCCGTGCTGGTCTCGGCCTCGAGCTTCGCCACGGCCTCGTTGTAGGCCTGCTGACTGACGCTCGACGCCATCAGCGCCGCCCGCCGGTCGTGCCGGCCGAGTCGAGGTCGGCGATGAACCGCTCGACGGTGCCACGGCTGCGCGCCTCGTCGGCGAGGGACTCTCCGACGATCTTGCTGGCCAGGTCCACGGCGAGCGTGCCCACCTCGGACCGCAGCTCCCGCACGATGCTCTCGCGCTGGGCGGCGAGCTGTTCCTGCCCGGCCGCGATGATCCGGTCGGACTCCTCGCGAGCCTTGTTGAGGACGTCCTGCCGGATGCCCTCGGCGTCGGCCCGAGCCTCGTCGCGGATGCGAGCGGCCTCGGTGCGGGCCTCGGCGAGCTGCGCGCGGTACCGCTCGAGCAGTTCGTTCGCCTCGGCCTGAGCGGCCTCGGCGCGCTTGATGCCACCCTCGATCGCGTCGACCCGCGCCGCGAAGGTCTTCTCCATCTGCGGGAAGACGAACTTCGTCAGCACGACGACGAGCACGACGAACGCGATCAGGCCGAGAACGATCTCCTGCCAGATCGGGATGATCGGGTTGTGTTCGGTCTCGGCGGCGGCCTCGGCCAGAATTGTGTTGAGCATTCAGACCTCCCAGAGAGGCTTAAAGGGTGGGTCTAGCCGGCCCAGATGAAGCCGAACGCGATGCCGAGCAGCGCGAGCGCCTCGACCACGGCGAAGCCGATCCAGACGTACGGCAGGGTCAGACGCGACGACTCCGGCTGGCGAGCGGTCGACTGGATGTAGGCCGAGAAAACAAGACCGACACCGATACCCGGACCGATGGCGGCGAGGCCGTAACCGATGGCGGCGGTGCTACCAGTAACTTCGGCGAGAAGCATTTCTCAGTTCCTCCTGGTATCTCGCGTGACTGTCACGCGGGACGACAAACGGGGTAGTGCGGAAAAACTCAAGCTCAGTGCCCGTCGGCGAGCGCGCCCTGGACGTAGCTCGCGGTGAGCACGGTGAAGACGTAGGCCTGGAGGCAGATCACCAGGAACTCAAGGAAGGTCAGCGCGATCGTCATCACCCAGGAGACGACCGAGAACGGCGCGAACCACGCATTCGCATTCAGCATCGCGAATCCGCCGAGCGTGAACACCAGCAGCAGCATGTGGCCGGCGAACATGTTGGCGAACAGACGGACGGCGAGCGAGAACGGCCGGACCAGGAAGTTCGAGAAGAACTCGATCGGAATCAGCAGCGGCAGGATGAACCACGGCGCCGGCGGGATGAGCGCGGTCTTGAAGTACTTCACGACACCGTGGTGCCGGATGCCGACCGCGATGAACATCACGTAGCTGATGACCGCGAGGAATGCCGGGAAGGCGATGTGCGAGTTCGGCGAGATCTGCACGAACGGGACGATGCCCCAGAAGTTGTTCAGCAGAATGAAGCAGAACAGCGTCGTCAGATAGGGCGCGAACTGCACGCCGCGCGGGCCGATCATGTCGACCGCGATGTTGTTCCGCACGAAGCCGTAGATGCTCTCGGCGAGCCACTGCTTCTTGGTCGGCACGAGCTGCGGTTTCCGGTACGACACCAGGAAGTAGATGATGATCAGTGCCGTGGTCAGCCAGACCAACGCGGTGATCTTGGTAAACCAGTAGTTGTCGTGCTCGGCCCACGGCAGGATGCTGGGCAGGTAGAAGTCCTCGACACTCGGCGGGAACGGAACATCCGCTGCGAGGACGATCGACTGACCGGTCACCGTAGCCCTTTCCTGTCAGACGCCAAGGCGGCGCACTATGAGGTAGACACCGCCGCCGATCCCTAGAACCGCACCGATTCCGGCGAAGATGCCGCTGGTTCCGACCCATCGGTCGACCAGCCAACCGATCCCGCCCCACACCAACATGCCCGAGATGAGGTACGCGACGGCCGTCATGCCCATTCCCGTGTCGGGGGGGTTATCGGCGTCGTCACCACGGGGATTTTTGGAGGGTTCCTGACCGGCCATGACGGCCCGAACGATATCAGGAGGTAACACGAGGCTAAGCGGGACCCCCCGCACAACCGAGGTTGTCCAGGCGTCAGGGGTCGCGCAACTGGAACGTCACGGTACTCCCCCTCCGCCATAACCGGACATCACCCGACCGTTCACGTCACCGTTTCGTGGTCAACAAACCACGAATGGGGCGTTTGCCGAGGTAAAACGCGGTGCGATAGATCACTTCGGGCGACGGATCGCGGTGAACCACCAGGCCTGCACGGCCGTCCACACCACTACCCCGGCCACGACCCCCCAGCCGAGCGCTACTTTTCCCGTCCAATCGGTAGAAATACCGTAGACCAGGACAACACCTAGCACGGTGTACTTCACCACGTAGGTCAGCAGCGCCAGCGGCATCAGCAGCGCCGGGCGTACGGTGTCCGCCCACGCGATCACCAGCGTCGACATCGTGTAACTGACCACCACGATCAGCACGCCGAGCGCGGCGCCGAGCGCGGACGCGGCCCCGCCGGCGAAGAACCCGGCCGACGCGGCACACAGCACCAGCGCCGCCGACACCGCGCTCAGGAACGGCAGATGCGCCACCCGCCAGCGGGGATCCGCCGGCAGCGGCGGGAGGTCCGGCAACGGCCGGTCGTCATCCGCAAGATCAAAAGCCTGCTTGGGTACGCCGGGAATCGTCACCGCCGGTTCGGGGCCGTTCGGCTGGGAGTTCGTCAAGCCATCACTTCCTGTCGGGCGTAGGCCGGGAACCGCCGGACCAGCTCCAGCACCTCGTCGGCCACGTCGGCGAGCCGGCTCGCACCGGCCACGGTGTCCGGATCACTCCGCACCGCGGCGCCGATCAGCCCGGCCACCCGCCGCATCTCAGCCTCCCGCATGCCCTGCGTGGTCACGCACGGGGTCCCGACCCGAATGCCGGACGCCACGGCCGGCCGCTGCGGGTCGAACGGGATCGCGTTCTTGTTCAGGGTGATCCGGCCCAGCTCGCAGCGCGCCTCGGCGGCCTTCCCGGTGACCCCGAGCTCACGCAGGTCGGCCAGCACCAGGTGGGTGTCGGTGCCGCCGGCGACCGGCCGGATCCCGTCGTCGGCCAGTGCCGCGGCGAGCGCCCGCGCGTTGCCGACCACCTGCCGGGCGTACGCCTGGAAAGCCGGACCGGACGCCTCGCGGAAGGCGACCGCCTTGGCCGCGATGGCGTGCATCATCGGCCCGCCCTGGCTGAACGGGAAGACCGCCTTGTCGACCCGCTGAGCGAGCTCGGCCCGGCAGAGGATCATGCCGCCGCGGGGCCCGCGCAGCGCCTTGTGGGTAGTGCAGGTGACCACGTCGGCGTACGGCACGGGGGACGGCACCGCGTGGCCGGCCACCAGGCCGATGAAGTGCGCGGCGTCGACCAGCAGATAGGCGCCCACCTCGTCGGCGATCTCCCGGAAGACGGCGAAGTCGATCAGCCGGGGATAGGCGGTGGCACCACAGATGATCAGTTTCGGCCGGTGGGCGAGCGCCAGGTCACGCACCTCGTCGTAGTCGATCTCCTCGGAGTCCGGGTTGACCCGGTAGCCGATCGGATGGAACCACTTCCCGGAGAAGTTGACCCGGCTGCCGTGCGTGAGGTGCCCGCCGTGCGACAACTCCATGGCCAGTACGGTGTCACCCGGCTCGGCCAGCGCCGCGAACGCCGCCAGGTTGGCCGAGGCCCCCGAGTGCGGCTGCACGTTGGCGTGCTCGGCGCCGAACAGCCCCCGGGCCCGCTCGACCGCGAGCTCCTCGGCCCGGTCCACCTGGGCGCACCCGCCGTAGTAGCGGTTGCCGGGATAGCCCTCGGCGTACTTGTCGTTGAGCGTCGAGCCGAGTGCGGCGAGAACGGCCGACGACGTGAAGTTCTCGCTCGCGATCAACTGGAGGCCGCCGCGCCGGCGCTCCATCTCGTCGAGGAGGACATGGGCGATCTCCGGATCGTCGCGTTCAAGCGACACGAAGTCCGGGCCCCAGAACGTGTCCACGTGCCCTCCCCCATAGGCCGCGCTGCCAGAATCGAGCATATGGCGTAAAGCACTCCGGTAGCGGGCACACTTCGGTTATGCGCTGCTTGGTAACCGGTGCGACCGGCTATATCGGGGGCCGGCTCACCCCCCGGCTGCTCGGCGCGGGCCACGAGGTGCGGTGCCTGTCGCGCTCGGCGGCCCGGCTGCGCGACGCGCCCTGGGCCGACCGGGTCGAGATCGCCGAGGGCGATCTGACCGACCCGTCCTCGCTGACCGCCGCCCTGGACGGCGTCGAGGTGGCCTACTTCCTCGTCCACTCGCTGGGCCGGCGCGACTTCGAGGACCTCGACCGGCAGGGCGCCGAGAATTTCGCGGCCGCCTGCCGCGCGGCCGGCGTGCGGCGGATCATCTACCTGGGCGGCCCGGAGCCGCCGCCGGGCGAGCGCCCATCGGCGCACCTGCGCTCCCGCGCCGAGGTGGCCCGCATCCTGCTCGACAGCGGGGTGCCGACGATCGTGCTGCGCGCCCCGGTGATCATCGGTTCCGGCTCGGCGTCCTTCGAGATGCTGCGCTACCTCACCGAGCGGCTGCCGGCCATGGTGACACCGCGCTGGGTGAACAACCGGATCCAGCCGATCGCGGTCCGCGACGTGCTGCAGTACCTGGTCGCCGCCGCGACCATGCCGGACGAGCTGAACCGGGCCTTCGACATCGGCGGCGCCGACGTGCTCACCTACGCCGACATGATGATGCGGTACGCACGGGTGGCCGGCCTGCGCCGCCGGATCATCGTGCCGACCCGGGTGCTCAGCCCGTGGCTGTCGGCGTTCTGGGTCGGCCTGGTCACGCCGGTGCCGAACGCGATCGCCCGTCCCCTGGTCGCCAGCCTCGTGCACGAGGCGGTGGCCGGCGAGAACGACATCGCCGCCTACGTTCCCGGCCTCGAGCCGATCGGTTTCGACGAGGCGGTCCGGTTCGCGCTGCTCAAGGTGCGTAACGCCGACGTGGAGACGCGCTGGTCCAGCGCCGCCGGCCGGGACGCGGCCGCCGAGCCGCTGCCCAGCGACCCGGACTGGTCCGGCGGCAGCGTCTACGTCGACGAGCGCTGCCAGGAGGTGCAAGCCCCGGTCGAGTCGCTGTGGCGGGTCATCGAGGGGGTCGGCGGCGAGAACGGGTGGTATTCGTTCCCGCTCGCCTGGTCGGTGCGCGGCTGGCTGGACAAGCTGGTCGGCGGGGTCGGGCTGCGCCGCGGCCGGCGCGACCGGCATCGGCTGCGGGTCGGCGAGGCGCTGGACTGGTGGCGGGTCGAGGAGATCGTGCCGGGATCACTGCTGCGGTTGCGAGCCGAGATGCGGGTGCCGGGACGCGCGTGGCTGGAGATGACGGCGAGCGCCGACGGCGACGGGCACAGCGTTTACCGGCAGCGGGCGGTCTTCCTGCCGCGCGGCCTGGCCGGCCACGCGTACTGGGCGTCGGTCCTGCCGTTCCACGGCGTCGTCTTCAAGGGGATGGCCCGCAACATCGCCTCCGGAGCCGAGGCGGCTACTTAGCGGCGGCCCGGCCCAGCCGGTCGCGGACGGCCAGCCAGTCCTCGGTCTGCGGGGGCTCCTGCACCAGGATCGTCGCGACGCCCGCGTCGTCCAGGCGGTGCAGGGCGGCGTAGAGATCGGCGGCGTACTCACGCGGGTCGGCCGACAGGATCTCGGCGCCGTCGAGCGCGGCGCCCTCGTAGGTCAGCACGCCGACCGGGCCGTCGACCTCGACGTCACGCACGTCCTTGGCCAGGACCAGGGTGGCTCGCGGGGCATAGTGCCGCTTGCTCATCCCCGGCGAGGGCCGGGCCGCGCCGTCCACCGTCTCCGCGCCGCGCAGGGCGATCGCGCCGGTCACGTCCCGCAGCGCGCGCAGGGCCAGCGCACCCGGCCGCAGCAGAGTGGGCACATCGGTGGTCAGGTCCAGGACGGTCGACTCGATGCCCCACGAGCTCGGGCCGCCGTCCAGCACCAGCGGCACGTCGGGGAGGCTGCGCAGCACATGAGCGGCGGTGGTCGGCGAGATGCCCTCGGATCGATTCGCGCTGGGCGCGGCCAGTGGCAGCTCGCTCGCGGCCAGGAGGCGCAGCGCCACGTCGTGCGCGGGGATGCGCAACGCGATGGTGTCGTTGTCGGCACCGACGCCGGTCAGGTGTGTCGCCCGCCGCACCACCAGGGTCAGCGGTCCTGGCCAGAACTCCGCCGCCAATTTGTCAGCATTTATCGGCCAACCAGCGGCCAGATCGCGCGCTACCTCAACGGTCGCTACGTGCACGATCAGCGGGTTCCAGGACGGGCGGTTCTTCAGCCGGTAGATCTCACCGACCGCCTTGTGGGAGAACGCGTCGGCGCCCAGGCCGTAGACCGTCTCGGTGGGAAAGGCGACCACCGACCCGGCCCGCAGCAGGGCGACCGCCTCGGCGATCCCCGCGTCGTCGGGCTGAACGATCCTTCCGGTCACGGCAGGAGGATTTTGGCGAACGGGACCGTGGTGTCCTCGATCTCGTCGCCGATGCGCTGGAACGTCTGGTCGCCGCGGCCCCACGGGTCGTCCAGGTCGTCGCCGGGCTGCGGGCCGTCGGGGCCGCGCAGCGCGTGGACCGCCTCGACGATGGCGACGCCGCGGGCGTGCACCGAGTCGGGCTTGCCGTCGGCGGGCGGCAGGGCGGACTGGTCGAGTGCGCCGATCAACCGGCCGAACTCGCCCATCACGAACGTGCGGTCGGCCGCATCGGGGCGCAGGGCCACCACGTAGTCGTACTGATCGGCGGTGGCCGTAAAGATCAGGTCGGCCTCGTCGATGAAGTCGCCGCGCAGCTTGCGGGCCTCGAAGCCGGTGGTCGAACCGCCGCGGGAGCGCACCTGGCGGGCCGCCGGCGGGTTCATCTCCTCGCCCTCGTGCCAGCCGCCGGTGCCCGCGCTGACGCTGCGCACCAGCTGATCGCCCTCCTCGCCGACCCGATCGCGCACGGCCCGGGCCAGCAGGCGCTCGGCCATCGGGGAACGACAGATGTTGCCCATGCACACGTGCAGGATGGTGAACGGCTCCACCTCAGGCCTCCGGCGCTATCAGCTCGGGGACCACATCGTGCAGCTTCTCGAACGGGATCGCGCCCGCTCGCAGCACCCGGGGCACGTCGCCGCTCACGTCGACGATCGTGCTCGGCGCCGGATCGTGCGCGGGGCCGGCCTCGAGGTAGACCCGCACCGCGTACTCGAGCTGGTCGCGGGCCTCCTCGGCGGTGGTGGGCGCCGGGCTGCCGACCTTGTTGGCCGTGGTCACCGCCATCGGCCCGACCTCGCGCAGCACCTCGAGCGCGACCGGGTGCAGCGGCATGCGCACGGCGATGCGGCCGCCGGTGTCGCCGAGGTCCCACTGGAGGCTGGGCGAATGCTCCACGTAGAGGGTGAGCGCGCCGGGCCAGAACGCGTCGGCCAGCTCGCGGGCCGCCCGGGGCAGCGAGTAGACCAGGCCGTCGAGGGTGTGCCGGGAACCGACCAGCACCGGCGGAGGCACCTGGTTGGTGACGCTGCGGGCGTGGTGCAGCGCGGTGATCGCGTGCGGGGTGAACGCGTCCGCGCCGATGCCGTAGACCGTATCGGTGGGCATCACCGCGAGCTCGCCGCTCTTGACCGCCTCGACGGCGGCAGCGATGCCGCGATCGCGGTCCGCGGTGGTACGGCAGTCGTAGAGCATCACACCGTGCAGTCTGCCATGTGTTTGCCGATACCGATCAGCTGCGGCGGGCGGTCGTGAAGCGCGGGCGGCCGCTGTAGTCGTCGTGCGCGGTCACCTCGGTGAACCGGCCGTCCTCGCGGAGGATGGCCGGAACCGCTGAACCGTGCCGGTCATCGTGCTCAATTCCGACATGTCCCCCGGATTTCAACAGGGTCGCGGCCAGCGCGACGACCGGTCGGATCACCGACAGACCGTCGGCCCCGCCGAAAACCGCCTCGGCCGGATCGTGCTCGGCGACCTCGGGCGGCACCGGGGTGCCCTCCGGCACGTACGGCGGGTTGCAGAGCAGCACGTCCACCCGGCCGCGCAGCGAGGCCAGCAACGACGGGTCGGTGACGTCACCCTCGACCACCCGCACGACCGGGAACGCGGCCGCGTTGCGGCGCAGGAAGGACAACGCGACCGGGGACCGCTCCACGGCGTACACCTCATCGGCCTTTGTCTCGTCGGCCAGCGACAGCGCGATGGCGCCGGTCCCGCTGCAGAGGTCGACCGCGACGGCGCCCGGCGCCGTCCGGTCGATGCCCCACCCGGCCAGCAACTCGGTCTCCGGCCGGGGGATGAACACGCCGTCCCCCACCGACAGCTCCAGGTGGCGGAACGCGGCCGTGCCGAGCAGGTGCTGCAGCGGGATGCGCCGGGCCCGCTCGGCCACCAGCGCGGTGAATCGGCGCAGTTCGTCCGGGCGCATCGCCTCGATCAGGAGCAGCCGGCCGCGCGGGATCTCCAGCACGTGCGCGGCGAGCAGTTCGGCATCGACCCGGGGCGATTCGACACCGGCCGCGGCTAGCTCGGCGGCCGCCGCGGCGAGTGCTTTCGATACCGAAGGTCGGGAGGGGTGTTCGTCGTCCGGGTCCACGGCATAATCATCAATCGTCACGTGCGACGCCGACCGGCCGGGTCGGTGCATCGACGCGCGGCACGCGTGGGAGGCGCCCGGTGAGTTGGTTGGACCAGCTCCCTGAAAACGTCGAGGAGCTGAAGCGGGCCGGGCACCTGCAACAGAACGGGCGGTCCGCCGAGGCCCTGCCGATCCTCGACGAGGTCCTGTCCACCGCCACCGACCCCCACACCAGGGCGTACGCGTTGATCCAGCGCTTCGGCGCGATGATCAACCTGGGCCGGATCGCCGAGTTGTCCACCGCGATGACGGTGGCCGCCAACGCCGTCCGCGAGATACCCGACCCCTATCTGCGCGGCCAGATGCACGCGTTCGCGGCGCTCGGCGCACACCTGCAGAGCAATCTGGACCGTGGCGTCACCCACCTCGTGCAGGCGTCCCGGGCCCTCGCCGCGGTGCGGGAGAGCGACCGGGAGACCGCCTGGGGCTGGCACGACCTCGCGATGGCCTACTCCTATCTGGGTTTTCACGGGCACGCGCTGACCGCCATCGAGCAGGCCCGGCAGGTCGGCGCCGCGGTCGGCCTGGCCCCGGAGATCTTCGCGGCGCCCGGCATCCGGCTGCGCAACGCGGTCTCCCTCGACCACCAGGGCGACACCGACGGCTGCCTGCGGGTGCTCCGCGACATCGACGCCGAGCTGTCGCGATACGTGGCGATCGGCGCCGACCAGATGCGGCCCGGCAGCCGCGCCGCCTACGGCTACGCCCTCGCCCGCCGGGCCGCCCTCGGCGAGGAGACCGAGGCCAACGCCCTGCAGTGGCTCACCGGCGGCGGCGACAGCGTCCGCACCCGCGACCTGCACCACCTCGGCCACGTCTGCCTGAGCATCGCGGCCGGCCGCCCCCAGCAGGCACTCTCCATGCTGGACGCGGTGCCGGTCTCGCCGGAGATCCTCGGCGCGGCCGAACCGGCGCGGCTACGCAGCATCTGCCACGCCGCGGCCGGCGACCACGCGGCCGCGCACACCGCCGACCGGTACGCCTTCCGCCTGGCCGTCCAGCGCATCGACCGGCTGCGGGACGGCTACCTCGACGGCGTCGCGGCCCGGCTGGACGCCCAGGAGACCCAGCGCGACGCCGGCCGGTACGGCGACGAGTCGCTCACCGACCCGCTCACCGGCCTGCCCAACCGCCGCCAGCTGGAGCGTTACGTGGGGGCCATGCTCGAGCGCGGCGAACGTGCCGCGATCGGCGTCTGCGACCTGGTCGGCTTCACCGCGGTCAACGTCCGGCACGGCCGGCACTGCGGCGACCTCGTGCTCCAGCGGATCGCCGGGGTGCTCAACCGGGTGATGCGCCGCGGCGACTTCGTGGCCCGCTTCGCCGGCGACGAGTTCGTGCTGGTGCTGCCGGGGGCCGGCACCGCGCAGGCGGCCGAGGTGTCCCGCCGGATCGCGGCCGCCACCAACGCGGAGAACTGGCAGGTGCTGGTGCCGGGCACGCCGATCGGCCTGGCGGCCGGCTGGTCCGAGGTGGGCACCAACGGGCGCACGCTGAGCGCCGCCCTGGCGGCCGCGGCCGCGAATCGCACGCCCACGAGATGACCACGATCGATCTCGGTGAGATCGGCTCGACGCCCGACCCGAAGATCGGTGCCGAGTTCAGCCACCATCTGCTCCGCCGCGCCGGAGTCGCCCTCGCCCTGCTGCTCTGCCTGTTCGGCGCGGCCGGTTCGACCCGTGGCGGAGTGCCCGCCATCCATCCGCTGTGGAGCGTGCCGAGCGCCGAGGGCGACGGCACCACGATCGGCACCGACACCGTCTATCTGCAGCGAACCACCGCGGGCCGGGCCCGGCTCACCGCGTACGACCTGGCCACCGGGGCGGTCCGGTGGGAGACGGCGCTGGACGGGACGCTCGGCTACACCCAGCTCGCCGAGCAGGCCGGCCTGCTCCTGCTGCCGGTCGACCCGGAGATGGCGGACGGCCGCGAGAACGAGCGGTACGGCACGTACAGCCAGGCCACCACCGCGATCGACATCCGCACCGGCGCGGTGCGGTGGACCGCGCCGGGAGAGCCGATGCTGGTCGAGGGCCGGACCGCCCTGATGGTCGACTACGTCGGCGACGGCACCTCCTACGACCGGCTGCGGCTGATCGGGCTCGGCCCCGGCGGACCGCGCGCGATCTGGAGCCGGGACACCCGCGGCGTCGACTCCGTCGCGTTCGCGCTGGACGGCACCCGGATCGAGAAGGCCATCCTGATGGGCCGGGACGGCCTGACCCAGGTGCTGCGCTTCGCCGACGGCGCCCTGCTGGCCCAGGCCCACCTGCGGTGGGACCCGCTCGACGCGCAGACCGGTGAGTACAACAACGTTGCGGCGGCGGGGGACTATCTGGTGGTGAACCGTGCCCGCGAGGATCAGGCCGAGCTGACCGTCTACCGCCTCGACACCCTGGCCGAGGCGTGGCGGATCACCGGCACCGACCGCGGTTACGCGTTTCCCTGCGGCACCGGCATCTGTTTCAACGACGGCGACAACCTGACCGCGTACGACTCGGCGACCGGCCGGATGCGCTGGACCAGGCCCGGCGTCGGCACCTGGGCGGCCGGACCGGACCGGGTGGTGGTCGAGCTGTCCGCCGAGGGCCAGATGCTGATCGATGCCGAGACCGGGCTCCCGGTCGGCGAGTCCGGCCCCGGCGAGACGGTCTGGACCACCGATCCCGGCCGGTTCCTGCTGGTGCTGCGGGCCACCCACGAGCCGCCCGGCAGCACCGCGATCACCCGCTGGGACCTGGCCACCGGCCGGCGCGATCTGCTCGGCGCGGTCGGCGGCCTGATGGTGAACCGGTGCCAGTCGATCGCCCACTACCTGGGCTGTTCGCAGGACCAAGAATTCACGGTCACGGCGGTCGGCTGATGACGATCATCGACCTGGGTGAGGTCACCGAGGAGGCGGTCGCCCCCTCGGTGCCGGTCAACATCCCGCAACTGCGACGGCTCGCGCTCGCCCTGCTCAGCGTGGCCGGGGTGCTGGTGCTGGCCGGCGCGGCACCGGCCGCCTCGACCGGCGTGCGGCAACTGTGGAGCACCCCGCTGCGGCAGGGCGAGTCGTGGTCGCTGTCGGCCGACACGGTCTATCTCACCCGGCTCGACGACAAGGTCTCGGCCTACAACCTGACCACCGGTGAACTGCGGTGGAGCGTGCCGGCCGGGGCCGAGCTGGGCGATCCGCGGCCGCGGCTGGTCGGCGATCTCCTGCTGGTGCCGGCCGACCCGGTGATGATCTCCCAGGAGGAGGCGGACGGCTCGCGCTACTACTACGAGACGGTTCGCACCACGATCGCCCTGGACGCGGCGACCGGCGAGGAGCGGTGGCGGGTCAGCGGTGAGGCGTACGCGTCCGGCGAGTCCGGCACGCTGCTGATCAGCGACCACGACGAGCAGGCCCGCACGACCCGGCTGCGGCTGATCCGGCTGACCGACGGCGGCGAGGTCTGGAACCGCCCGGTGCCGGCCGCGCCCTCGTGGACCCCGATCCGGAACGACGGCCGCATCGTCGCGATCGCCGTCGCCACCGAGGGCGGCCTGCTCAGCGTCTACGACTACGCCGACGGGCAGTTGCGAAGAAGCACCCGGTTCAGCTCGGCGACCACCAGCAAGCGCAGCGTCACGTTGATGCCGGCCGGCTCCTATCTGGTGGTCATGCGCGACCTGCCGGTCGGCTCGGAGACCGCCGTCTACGACGCGGAGGACCTGCGCCGGCTGTGGTACACGACGCAGTCGACGGCCTACGTGACCGCCTGCGGCGACGGGCTGTGCGATATCGGCGGCGGCGCGATCGTCGGCCGGCTCCCGCGGACCGGCAAGGAGGTGTGGACGCTGGCCGGGATGCGGGACATGACGCTGCTCGGCCACGACCGCATGATCGTTACCGGTGACGCGGTGACCGGCGACAACTACCTGGCCGACCCGGTCACCGGCACGACCATCGGCGCGCCGATCGTGGGGCGGATGGTCTACCCGCAGGACTCGGGCGATATGCCGATGTTCCTGCGGCCCGCCGTCGAGCCACCCGGCCGGCTCGCGCTCGTCGCCGTCAACCCGGCCGACGGCACCCAGCGCACGCTCGGCACCGTCCCGCCGCTCGCCGCGGAGGACGTCTGCATCACCACCTCCGGTTACCTTGCCTGCGTCCGGACCGGCGCGCAGGGCATGGCCCTGGACATCACGGCCGTGGGCTGAGCCGCGCGGTGGCGTGCGCGACGACCAGGTCGCCGATCATGCGGCGCAGGTCGTCGCGCCGGGCCGGGTCCATCAGATCGCGGTCGAAGATGGTCCGGAACGTGTAGCGGTTGGCGCCGCGGAAGACGCAGAACGCGCTGATGATCATGTGAACGTCGAGCGGGTCGAGGTCGTCCCGGAAGATGCGGCCGGCGCGGCCACGCTCGACGATCCGGGTCAGCACCTCGAGGGCCGGCGCGGCCAGCACCTCGCGGGACTCCGAACGCTGCAGGTGCCGGGCGTAGTGAATGTTCTCGATCGCGACCAGGCGGACGAAATCCTGATGTGACTCGTGGTGGTCGAAGGTGAGCTCGGCGAGCTGACGCAGGGCGTCGACCGGTTCCAGATGGTCGACGTCGAGTTGCTGCTCCAGCGAGCGGATATGCCGGTAGGCGCCTTCCAGCACGGCGAGGTAGAGGCCCTCCTTCCCGCCGAAGTAGTAATAGATCATGCGCTTGGTGGTGCGCGTCTTCGCGGCGATCTCGTCGACCCGGGCCCCGTCGTAGCCCTGGTCGGCGAACTCGTGCGTGGCGACCTCCATGATCTCCGCGCGGGTGCGCTCGGCGTCGCGTACTCGTGGTGCTGTCGTTTCCGGCGCCATGCGCCCTTCCTTTCGACCAGTGCTTGAAATCGACTCTAGTCAGAGCGGCACCGGCAGGAGACGAACCGGTTCGTACGTGGAGATGAGACGCCCGCGGTCAAAGAACGACCCCCGCACCGAACCGAATCGCCTCGGCCGCCGACTCGGCATGTTCGATCACCACCGTCCGCCACCGCTCGTCGGTGACCGGGACCGGCCGGGGCACGGTGCCCTGGGAGACGATCACCGGGCCGGTTGCGCTCAACCACGCACCGCCGACCAGGAGCCGGTCCCCGTCGATCGCCTCCACGCTGGTGCCCAGCCGGACCCGGACGGCCGGATCGGTGGTCAGCCGCCGCACCGCGAGGCCCTTCTCTCGCGGCCCGGCCTCGGGGGCGATCTCCGGCTCCGACCCGATCAGCAGAACCCGCTGTCCGGCCGCGGCGGCGGCATCGGCCACCGCCATCCCGGCCCGGTCGGCGCCCCAGACGGTGACTTCCGGTGCCGGGAGTGGGTGGCGCAGCCAGGTGTGCAGGTCGACGACGCGCGGATGGTCGATCGGCCGACGCGGCGGCACTCCCCCGACAGCCCAGACCACCACGTCCGGCCCCAGCGAGGCGAGCGGGCCCGCACCGGAACCGAGCCGGACGTCGACGGCCAGGCGGGCCAGTTCGGCGGCATACCAGTCGAGCAGGCGGCGAAACTCCGGCTTGCCGGGCAGGCCGGCGGCGAGCCGGAACCGGCCGCCGATCTCATCCTCGCTTTCGAGGACGGTGACCGCATGTCCCGCAACGGCCGCGACGCGGGCGGCCTCCAAACCGGCCAGGCCCGCGCCGACGACCACCACACGCTGCCGAGAAGCCCGGCGCGGGGGAGCCTGCCGCCACTCGTTGCCGGTCGCCGGATTGACCAGGCACCAGATCGGGTGCCCGCGGTGCAGCTCGTCGATGCAGCCCTGGTTGCAGCCGATGCACGGCCGCGGTTCGGCCCCGGCCAGCACCGTGCCGGTCCAGGCCGGGTCGGCGTGCTGGGCCCGCCCGACGGCGATCAGGTCGGCCTGACCGGCGCGGAGAACCTCCTCGGCGGCGTCGCCGGTGGTGATCCGGCCGGCGACGCCGATCGGTTTGCCGAACTCCCGGAAACGGGCGGCATACGGCGCGAGCACGCCGCGCGGTACCTCACCCGGCTGGACCATCCACTCGCCGGCCTCGTAGCAGCCGGCCGAGATGTCCAGCACATCGACGAGGTCCAGCGGCAGCCGCCGGCACAGGGCGAGGGTCTCGTCGGTGTCCAGGCCGCCGGGCACCCCCTCGAACGCGGACAACCGCAGGAAGAGAGCGACGCCGGGTGCGGCGCGCCGGATCGCGGCGACCACCTCGCCGGCAAAGAGCACCGGATCGGCGTAGCGGTCGGTGCGCCGGTTGGTGCGCGGCGACAGGAACTGGTGGACGAGGTAGCCGTGGGCCGCGTGCAACTCCAGCACGTCCACGCCGGCCGCGACGCAGCGCCGGGCCGCCATCCCGAAGTCGTCGACGAGAAGGGCGACCTCGGCGGTGGAGAGCTCCCGGGGCGTACGGCCGACGAACGGCACCGGCGACGGTGCCACCGGCTCGAACCCGCCGACTCGGCCCGCATGGTTCAGCTCGACGCCGAGCAGGGCACCCTCGTTGTGCACGGCCTCCACCAGGGCCCGCAGGCCGGGCACGGTGTGGTCGTCGTGCGCGCCGAGCTGGTGGGAGCGGCCACGGCCGTCGGCCCGCACGAAGGTCGCCTCGGTGAAGACCAGGGCGGCCCCACCGGCCGCCCGGGCCCGCAGGTATTCCACGTACCGTTCGGTGACCCGGCCGTCGGCGGTGCCGTAGTTGCGCTCCATCGGCGGCAGGACGACCCGGTTGCGCAGCCGGTGCGGGCCGACCCGCACCGGCGTGCCCAACATGCTCATAGGCCGAGGTAGATGCGGCGTACCTCCGGGTTGTGCCGCAGCTCGGCCGACGTGCCCCGCATGGCGACCTCGCCGTTCTCCACCACCAGGCAACTGCCGGTCGCCTCGAAGGTGAGCTTGGCGTTCTGCTCGACCAGCAGCAGGCTCAGTCCCTCGGCCCGCAGGCGCTGCAGGACCGCGAGGATGTCCTCGACCAGCTTGGGCGACAGGCCCATCGACGGCTCGTCGAGCAGCAGCAGCCGGGGGCGCGACATCAGGGCGCGGCCGATGGCCAGCATCTGCTGCTGGCCGCCGGAGAGTGCCCCGGCGAGCCGGCCACGCATCTCGCCGAGCACCGGGAACAGCTCGTAGACCTCGGCCAGGGTCGCCCGGGTCTCCGCGTTCCACTTGCGGGCGTACGCCCCGAGCAGCAGATTCTTCTCCACCGGGAGGCCCGCGAAGACGTGCCGGCCCTCCGGGACGTACCCGATGCCGTGCCGCACCATGTCGCGGGCGGCCACCCCGGTGAGGTCGATGTCGCCGAAGCGCAGCGCCGACACCTTCCGGGGGATGAGCCCCATGACCGCCTTGAGGGTCGATGTCTTGCCGGCGCCGTTCGCACCGATCACGCCGACCGCGTCGCCGCCCGGGATCGAGAAGCTCAGGTTCTGCACGGCGCAGACACCGCCATAGTGGACGGTCAAGCCCTCGACCGTCAGGTCGGCATTTTCCACCAGGACCGCGGTCATCGGGACGCCTCCTCGGCGACGGGTGGGATGTCGTCCATGGAATCGCCGAGGTACGCCTCGATCACCGCGGGATGGGTGGCCACCTCGGCCGGCCCGCCCTCGGCGATCACCCGGCCGCCGGCCAGCACGGTGATCCGCTCGCAGAGCGACATCACCAGGCCCATGTTGTGCTCGATAATGATCACGGTGATGCCGCTGTCCCGGACCGACCGGACGATCTCGCTCAGCTGGCGGACCTCCTCGCCGTTGAGGCCGGCCGCCGGTTCGTCGAGCAGCAGCAGCGACGGGCCCGCCGCGACCGCCCGGGCGATCTCGACCCGCCGCTGGATGCCGTAGGGCAACGACTTCGGTGGCAGCCCGGCGAACTCGGTCAGGCCGTACCGGTCGAGCACCTCGCGGGCCTGCCGGTGCAGGTCGCGGTTGCGCCGCAGCACGCTGATCGGCCGCAGCACGTAACGCCAGCTGTCCACGGTGGCGCTGCGGTCCAGCGCGACCAGCAGGTTCTCCTCCACGGTGAGGTCACCGAACAGCCGCAGGTTCTGGAAGGTGCGGGACATACCCGCCCGGGCCAGGCGATACGGCGCCTGGTTGGTGACGTCCCGGCCGCGGAACTCGACCCGGCCGCGGGTCGGCCGGTAGAGCCCGCTGATCACGTTGAACAGCGTGGTCTTGCCGGATCCGTTCGGGCCGACGATGCCCCGGATCTCGCCCTCGGTGACGGTCAGCGACAGGTCGTCGAGCGCCTTGAGCCCGCGGAACTGTTTGCTGAGGGCGGTGACCCGCAAGACCTCCTCGGCGTCCGCTCGCTCGGCGAGGGCGGGATACGGCTGGAACGGCTGCAGGCGCGCGGCCGTGCCCGGCTGTCCGCGCCGGCGGGACCACCACGATCGGATCCGGCCCGGCAGTCCGGCCAGTCCGGTCGGCGCGAACACCACGACCAGGACGACCACGGCGCCGTACCCGATCTGCGCGACCGTCGGGTGGTCGACGAACGCCTCGCGGACCAGCGACAGCCCGATCGCACCGACCACACACCCGATCAGGCTCTGCCGGCCGCCGATGATCACCATGCCGAGCAGCAGGAACATGTTGGCGATCGAGAACGACTCCGGCGCGACGTAGCGGATCAGGCCGGCGTAGAGCACCCCGCCGACCCCGCCGTAGATGCTGGCCAGCAGAAACGCGGTCATCCGCAACACCGGCACCTCGGCGCCGAGGGCGCCGGCCGCCAGCGCGTCGTCGCGCATCGCCCGCATCCGCCGGCCGAGGCCGGTCCGGACGACGAACAGGCCGAAGACGAGTACGACGGTGAAGACGATCAGTTCCAGGTAGTAGTAGAGGTACTCGCTGGACAGGTCGACGCCCGGCAACGTCGGCACCGGGATGGCCGAGATGCCCTCCGCGCCCCCGGTGATCTCGGCGTTGGTCACCCAGTTGGTGAAGGCCAGCGCGAGGCCGAGGGTGACGATGCCGAGGTAGTGCGACTGGACGCGCAATGCCGGCGTGCCGATCACCAGCCCGATCGCCACGGTGGCGGCCAGGGCCAGGACGGCGGAGATCCAGAAGCCGTAGCCGCTCCGGGTGGTGAGGATCGCGGTGGCATAGGCGCCGATGCCGAAGAAGGCGACCTGCGCGAGGTTGACCTGACCCCCGACGCCCATGCAGAGGCCGAGACCGATGGCCAGCACCGCGAAGATCAGAATCACGTTGACCACATGGATGGCGTACGAGTCGAGGCCGTACGGAAGAAGCCAGGCCGCCACCGCGATCAGCGCGAGCGGAGCGAAGCGCAGTTGTCTCATGCCCGATTCACCGTCCGCTCGCCGAAGACCCCGGTCGGCCGGATCATGATGATCACGGTGAAGACCAGGAACGTGACCAACTCGGAGTAACCCTGGAAGTGCCCGGCGGCGAACGAGTCGAGGATGCCGATGGCGATCCCGCCCACGATCGCGCCGGGGATGCTGCCGAAGCCGCCGAGGATCGCCGCGGCGAACCCCTTGATGCCGAGCGCGCCGCCGAGGGCCGGGCTGACGTAGAGCAACGGCCCGACCAGCCCGCCGGCCAGCGCGGCGAGACCGGCGCCGATCATGAAGGCGATGGCGTTGCTGCGTCCGACATGGATGCCGACCGCGGTGGCTGCCTCGTGGTCCATGGCGACCGCCTGCATCGCGGCACCCCGCTTGGTGCGGGAGAGGAAGAGCACCAGCAGCACCGTGGCGACCGCCGCGATGGCCAGCACCACCAGGTCGTAGGTGCGGATGCGCAGGCCGAAGACATCAATCGGAGCGGAGGGTACGGGTGACGGCACCGCCCGCCCGGTCGCGCCCCAGATCATGATGATCAGCGCGTCCAGGACGATGCCGAAGCCGATCGTGCCGATCAGCATCAGGTCGAAGTCACGATTTTCCAGTGGCCGCAGCACCCGCTCGATGACCAGGCCGATCGCGCCGGTGACACCGATCGCGATCACCATGGCGAGGGCGAACGGAAGCTTGCTGGACAGGTAGAAGGTGGAGGCGAGGTAGGCGCCGACGGTCACGACGTTGCCGTGCGCGAAGTTGACCAGGCCCATGGTGCGATAGACGAGGGAGAACCCCAGCGCCACCAGGGCATAGACGGCACCGAGACTGACCCCGCCGACGATAGTCTGCAGAAAGACCTGCATGGCTCTCCTTGGATAGGGCGGATCCCGGCGCCGGAGCGCCGGGATCACGGGGTTCAGCTCGAGGCGGCGACGAGCTTGCCGTCCTTGATGGTGCCGATCGACGTCGCGAAGATCCCGACACCGGTCTTGTCGTACGCGAAGCCGCCGAGCAGGCCCTGATACTTGGTGGCCCGGATCGCGTCGGCCAGCTCCTTGCCGGTGGCCACGTTGCTGCTCTTCAGCGCGGTGAGCATGATCTGCGCGCCGTCGTACGCCTTGGCACCGTGGAGTTCCGCTGCTTCGTTGTATTTGGCCAGGTAGGCCGCCGCGAACTTCTTCGAGGCCTCGCTGATGTCGTTGCTGAGGTACGGCGAGCTGACGATCGTGCCCTCCGCGTTCTTGGCGCCCGCGGTGTCCAGGAAGACCGGGGTGCCCTGCGGCGCGGCGCCGGCGAAGGTCGCGGTGATGCCGAGGTCACGGGCCTGCTTGACGATCAGGCCGGACTCGACCTCCTCCGCACCGAGGAAGATGACCTTGGGGTTCTTCTGCCGGATGCCGGTGAGCGCGGCGCTGAAGTCCTTCTGGTCGGTGGTGACCACCTGGTCGGCGAGCGGGGTGACGTTACGAGCCTTCAGCGCCTTGAGGAACGCATCGTGCTCGCCCTTGCCGTACGAGCCGTTGTTGGTGATCATCGCGATGTTCTTGATGCCCTGACCGTCCACGATGTACTTGGCCAGGGTCTCGTCGTACGTGGTGCTGGTCGGCCCGTTCAGGAACAGGAACTCGCTGCCCACGGCGACCAGGCCGGGCGACTGCCCGGAGCAGATGTTGGGGATCTCCGCCTGCTTCAGCGTCGGCGCCATGGCGATGGTGACCGCGCTCTCCGCGGTTCCGATCATGCCGATGTAACCCTCGCTGTCGATCTTCCGGGCCAGGTTGGTGCCGACGGTGGGGTCGCCCTGGTCGTCGAAGACGTCCAGCTGGATCTGCCGGCCGTTGATGCCACCCTGGGCGTTCCACTCGTCCACCGCGAGCTTGGCGCCCTTGAGCTCCCAGGCGCCGAGCGAGCTGAGTTGCCCGCTCTGCGCGTCAACCAGTGCGATCTTGATAGGGCCGGAGTCGTCCCCGGCCGCTTTCTTGTCGGAGCCCGGGGCGCTGCACGCGGTCAGGGCAAGAGCGGTTAAAAGGACAATGGTGGCGCGTCGACGGAGCATGTGCGGGTCACCTCATTCGGACGGCGGATCATTCGAAAATTCCCTGGTAGATGTCTTTGATGTTCCAGTGGCCGGGAGTCGGCACCGGTTCGTTGACCATGGGAACGTCGATCACCGCGGGGCGGCGGCGCTCGACTGCTGTCTTGAGGGCGACGGTCAGGTCGCCCGGCTCACCGACCAGGTAGCCGTCCGCTCCGCAGGCGCGGCCGAGGGCGGCGAAGTCGGGGCTGTACGGGTTGCCCTCCGGATCGACGAAGTCGCACCCGTAACTGCGGCCGAAGAAGCTCGACTGCAGGTCGGAGATCGTGCCGTGGGCACGGTTGTTCATCACCAGGAAGATCACCGGCAGGCCCTGCTCGACGGCCATCGGCAGCGCCGGCAACTGGGCGCTCATGCCGCCGTCGCCGATCAGGGCCACCACCACCCGGTCGGGCTGGGCGAGCTGCACGCCGAGCGCGGCGGCCGGCCCGAAGCCCATGGTGGACGCGCCGCCCGGGGTGATGAACCGGCCGGCTTCCGGCAGCGGGTAGCACTGCGCCACCCCGTTCTTGTTCCAGCCGACGTCGGTGACCAGCACCGCGTCGTCGGGCAGGGCGGCGCGCACGTCGGCGAGGATGCGCTCGGGCCGCAGCGGGAACTGGTCGCTGCGGCCGCGGTCGGCGCTGGCGGCGAACATCTCGGAGCGGGCGGCGTGGATCCGCTCCCGCAGGCCGGGCCGGGTCGCGCCGTCGGGACGCAGTCGGCGGACCGCTTCGAGGATCCGCCGCGCGGCGAGCGCGGCGTCGGCCACCGCCCCGATCTCGACCGGGTAGTTGCGGCCGATCTCGGCCGGGTCGATGTCGATCTGGATCAGCCGGCTCGGCGGGAAACGCCAGGTGTAGGCCGGATCCCAGGAACTGGCGTCGGTCTCGGCGAACCGGGTCGCGACGGCCAGCACCACATCGGCGTCGCGGGCGTAGCCGTTGGTCTCGGTCAGGCCCCAGAAGCCGGTCATGCCCAGCACCAGCGGGTGCTCGTCGGGGAGCGCGCCCTTGGCCATGAGCGAGTGCGCGACCGGGATGTCCAGATGTTCGGCCAGCTCCCGGATGGCGGGGCCGCCGGCCCCGCCGCCGATGTAGATCAGCGGTCGCTCGGCCTCGACGAGGGCCGCCGCGATTCGCTCGGCGTCCTCGATCGGCAAATCTGGACTTGTCGCTTTTTTCGGAAGCGGGAAAGCGGCGGTCGACGCAGCCCGGGAGAACAGGTCCATCGGCACGTTCAGCAGCACCGCGCCGGGGCGGCCGGAAGTCGCGGTCCAGAACGCCCGCTCGGTGAACCGGGGCAGGTCCTCGACCCGGTGCACGTGCCAGGCGCGCTTGACGAACGGCCGGTAGATGGCGGTCTGGTCGGCGTCGGCGTGCAGGTTGACCTCTTGGTGCGGATGCCGACCGTACAGGTAGGACGGAATGTCGCCGGAGATCGCCACCAACGGGATCGAGTCGAGAGCGGCGGTCGCCACCCCGGTGACCGCGTTCATCATCCCGGGGCCGACGTGCATGAGGACGACGCCGGGCTTGCCGGTGGCCCGGGCGTACCCGTCGGCGGCGTGCGCGGCGGTCTGCTCGTGCCGGGCGATGACGAAGTCGATGGAACTGCGCCCGATCGCGTCGAGCAGCGCGATGTTGGTGTGCCCGCAGGTCCCGAAGATGTGCTCGACCCCGTAGGACTCAAGCTGGGCGACGAGCGCGTCGGCGGCGGTTGTCATCAGTTCTCTCCCCAGATCGACAGGCCCCGCAGCAGGAGCGTCTTGACCACCGTGTAGTCCTCGACCATGTGGTGCGGTGACTCCCGGCCGAAGCCGGAGTCCTTCACCCCGCCGAACGGGACGTGGTCGAGCCGGAAGTTGGACGAGCCGTTGACCACCAGGCCACCCACCTCGAGCTCGCGCCAGGCGGTGAGGATGCGCCCGATGTCGGCGGTGAACAGGCCGGCCTGCAGCCCGTACGAACTGGAGTTGCAGGTCTCCAGCACCGCGTCGAAGTCGTCGAAGGGCAGTACGGTCACCAGCGCCCCGAAGACCTCCCGGGTGACCACGGCCGCGTCCGGCGGCGGGTCGGCGACCACGGTCGGGGTGAGGGTGGCGCCGTCCCGGGTGCCGCCGGCCGTGATCCGCGCACCGCCGTCGGCGGCCTCGGTGGCCCAGGCCAACACCCGCTCGGCCGCCGCGTCGTCGACCATCGACCCGACGTCGGTCGACGGGTCGAGCGGATCGCCCACCCGCAGCTTCGCGACCTCGGCGCCGAGCAGCTCGACGAACTCGTCGAACCGGGGCCGGTCCACATAGATGCGCTGCACCGAGATGCAGCTCTGGCCGGAGTTGGTGTAGCCGGTGCGGGCGCACACCGTGGCCGCGGCGGCCAGGTCGGCGTCGGCACAGACGATGGTCGCCGCGTTGCCGCCCAGCTCCAACACCAGTTTCTTGGCACCGGCGGCCCGGGCCACGGCGGCACCGGTGGCCGCGCTGCCGGTGAAGCTGATGACGGCGACCTCGGGGGCGGCGCACAGGGCGGCGCCGACCTCGCCGCCGCCGTGCAGCACCTGCACCGCGTCGACCGGCGCGCCCGCTTCGAGCAGGAGCGCGACGATCGCGGTGGACACGGCCGGAGCCTGCGGCGGCGCCTTGACGATCGTGCTGTTGCCGGCCGCGAACGAGGCGCCCAGCTTGTGCGCGAGGAGGTTGGCCGGCGCGTTGAACGGCGTGATGGCCAGCGCGACGCCGGCCGGGGCCCGGTAGGTCATCGCGGTGTTGCCGGTGCCGCGCGCCCAACCGGCGACCGGCAGCACCGCGCCCCCGATCAGCCGGGCCTCGGCCGCGCAGACGGCGAACGTATCGGCCACCCGGTCCAGCTCGCCGCGGCCGTCCTTGAGGGGTTTGCCCAGCTCGAGCGCGATGAGCCGGGCGAGCGCGTCGCGGTGGCGGAGGGCCAGTGCCGCGGCGCGGTCGAGGATCGCGGCCCGGGTGGCCGGGGCCAGCCGGGCCATCGTGCGGGCGCCGATCCGGGCGAACTCGGCCGCCACCCGGGCGTCGGCCGGCTCGGCGACCCGGGCCCGGCTGACCACCGTGCGGGTGAACGGCCCGACACGCTCGGCCGTCGGCCCGTCGCCGATCCACTTGCCGGCGAGCAGGGCCGGCGCGTGCGTTACGGAATCCGGTGCCGCATTCAGGAACGTGTCGAGCATCAGACCTCCTTCGGTCCGCTAGATGGACCTGTGACCGTACTTATGGACCACTGTGTGGACTCCGGTGTAACGTACGGTTGGCTGCGGGGCCAAAGCAATAGGCCGCGGTCGAAAAGGCGAAAGGAAACGGCGTGGAGACGTCCGACGGCCAGGGGGTTCGCAGCATCCAGCGGGCGCTCGACATCCTGTCGTTGCTGACCGAGGACCGTCCGCTGATCACGATCCGGGACATCGTCGCCGCCACCGGGCTGGCGAAGACGACCGTGATCCGGATCGTGCAGACCCTCGAACAGAGCGGCCTGCTCTGGGGCACCAGCTCCGGTTACATGGCCGGGCCCGGGCTGTGGCGGTGGGCCCACCTGGCCCAGCGCACCTGGGAACTGCCGCCGGAGACCCAGCGGCTGATGCGCGAGCTCTCGGCCCGCGAGCGCGAGACGGTGAACGTCTACGTGGCCCGCGACATCGTCCGGGTGTGCATCGCCCAGCAGGAGAGCCCGCAGCCGCTGCGGCACGTCGTGCGGGTCGGCGACGAGCTTCCGCTGTGGGCCGGCGCCTCGGCCAAGGTGCTGCTTCGCAACGCCACGCCGGGCCTGCTCGAGCGGGTGGCGCGGTCCTCGCCGTGGGGCGAGGGGCACGCGGACCGGATGCGGGAGTGGATCGACGAGGCCGCCAAGCAGGGGTACGCCGTCAGCCACGGCGAACGGGAGACGGGCCTGTCCGCCGTCGCCGTTCCGATCCTGGGCCGGTCCGGCTCGGTGGTGGCGGCGCTGACGCTGAGCGGGCCGACCGTGCGCTTCACCGACGATCGGGTCACCGAGTTCACCGAGGCGCTGCTCGCCGCCGCGACACAGGTGAACGAGCGGGGGTTCGACCACCCGCTCAGCTCGTCCTATTAACCCCGGGAAGGAGAATCGCGCATGCCGGATCGGCCGCTCGACGGTGTCCGGGTCCTCGACCTCACCAACGTTCTCGCCGGGCCCTACTGCACCTACCACCTCATGCTGCTCGGTGCCGAGGTGATCAAGGTCGAGATGCCGGGCCGGGGCGACCTCGCCCGCCGGCTCGGGCCGGATCCGGAGCTCAACCGGGCCCGGATGGGTGCGTCGTTCCTCGCCCAGAACGCCGGTAAGAAATCGGTGGAGCTGGACCTGAAGGACGACGGCGACCGGGCGGCGTTCGAGGAGTTGGTGACGCACGCCGACGTCCTGGTGGAGAACTACCGGGCCGGGGTGCTCGCCCGCATCGGCTACCCGTGGGAGCGGTTGTCCCTGCTCAACCCGGCACTGATCGCCTGCGCGATCAGCGGTTTCGGCCAGACCGGGCCGATGAGCCAGGCCCCGGCGTACGACCAGATCATCCAGGGCCTGTCCGGGATGATGAGCGTCACCGGCACGCCCGAGACGGCACCGCTGCGGGTCGGTTTCCCGGTGGCCGACACCGTGGGCGGCCTCAGCGCGGCGCTCGCCATCACGGCCGCCCTGGCCGGCCGGCAGCGCGACGGGCGGGGCCGGTTCCTCGACGTGTCCATGCTGGAGGCATCGCTCTCGGCGATGGGCTGGGCGGTGTCGAACTATCTGGTCAGCGGCATCGAACCGCAGCCGATGGGCGATCAGAACGCGACGGCCGCCCCCTCCGGCACGTTCGACACCGCCGACGGCCCGCTGAACATCGCGGCGAACCGCCAGGAGCAGTACGAAACGCTGTGCCGGCTGGTCGACCGGGCCGACCTGATCACCGATCCGCGTTTCGCCGACCGGGAGACGCGCAAACAGCACCGGGCGGAACTCAACGAGCAGCTCAACGATGCCCTGCGGCGCCGGTCGGCGCTGGAGTGGGAGCGCCGGCTGTCGGCCGCCGGGGTGCCGGCCGCCCGCATCCTCACCGTCGCCCAGGCGGTCGCGGTCGACCAGGTGGCCGGCCGCGGTTTCGTGACCGAGATGGGAAACCTCAAGGTGACCGGCAGCGGCGTGCTCTTCGACGGCGAACCCCTGACCCCGTCGGCGCCACCACCGGTGCTCGGCGAGCACAACGCCGAACTGCCGGCGCTGCTGGAGCGCTGGCGCGGCGCTAGTCACGGCGTGCGGTGAGCTCGGCGAAATCGCGGTACATCCGGCCCTCGTCGGCCGTCCGGCCGGTGAACAGCCGGAAAGATGCGGCGGCCTGGTAGACCGCCATGCCGCCGCCGTCGGCGGTCCGGCAGCCGCGCTCGCGGGCCGCGCGGATCAGCTCGGTGTCGAGCGGCCGGTAGATGACGTCCGCGACCCACAGCTCCGGCCGCAGGTGCTCGGCCGCGATCGGCCGGCCGGGGTGGCCCTCCATCCCGATCGGGGTGGCGTTGACCAGCCCGTCGGCCTCGGCGAGCCGGTCGGGAACCGCCTCCGGCGGCACCACGTCGACGATCACCCCGTCGTGCACGGCCATCGACCGGGCCAGCCGGTCGCCGCGCGCGGGGTCCACATCGGTCACCGTGATCCGGCGCGCGCCCGCACCGGCCAGGGCGGATGCCACGGCCAGGCCCGCTCCCCCGGCCCCGATCAGCACCACGTGCTCGGCCACGATGCCGGGCAGCGCGTGAGCCAGGCCGGCGGCGAATCCGTACCGGTCGGTGTTGTGCCCCACCGCCCGGCCGTCGGCGAACACGACCGTGTTGACGGCGCCCAGCTCGGCGGCCTCGGGCGAGAGATCGTCCAGGTACTTGACCACCTCCTGCTTGCAGGGGTGGGTGATGTTGAGCCCGCGGAAGCCGAGCCGGCGGGCGGCGGCCAGCAGCTCGCCGACGTCACCGGGGGCCAGCCCGAGGTCGTCCAGATCGATGAGCTGGTAGAGGTAACGGAGACCCTGGCGGTCGGCCTCGCGCTCGTGCAGGGCCGGGCTCATCGAGGTGCCGATGCCCGCGCCGATCAGGCCCACGAGATAACGCACGGCCGCCTCCAGCTCTTTGTACGAACCAGTACGTTAGTTATCAAGTTCGAAACACAAGATGTCAAGAGGTCAGCAGTTCCGACCCGTCCGCGACCACGTCGGCGGTGGACGGATTGGTGTTGTTGACATGGCCGTAGCGGAACCGCGTCCCGGGATGCCGAGCCGCATGAACCCGCGACGACGCCATCGGCAGATGGCCCATGCTGCTCGCACTCCCCGGCCGCCCGGTCGCGCGGGTCAGCTCGTCCTCGGTCGCGAAGGTGCCGTCGAGCAGCACCTGGTCGGCCCCGGCGACAAACGCGTCGAACTCCGCGGTCCAGGCCGGCAAGCACGTCGCGTAGACGAACGACGAGCCGGTTCGCCGGTCGGTCAGCCGCAACGCCGAGACCCAGTCCGCGCCGTCCAGGTCCGCCGCATAGCGCGGCCGCTTGCGCCCCACGGTGAGCCGATCAAGATCAAGCCCACCATCCAGCCGTACGGGCATCGCCCGCCATCGCAGATCGGTGTAGTGCCCGAGCATCGACCGCACCGGAGCCAGCGCCTCGGTCACCGCCGCCGTGGCGTACACCTCGAGCCGAACGGCCTCCCGCAGGCTGAGCAATCCGAGCGTGTGGTCGAGCTCGGCGGTGGTCAGCAGCACCCCGCGCACCGGCGTCTGCCGCAGCCCCGGCCCCGGCGCGAGGTCCGGCGTGCGCAGGATCTGCGAGCGGATGTCCGGCCCGGCGTTGATCAGATACCAGACGGTGCCGTCCCCGCTGACCGCGACGGTGTCCTGGGTCCGGTCGGCGCGCCCGTCCAGGCACACGGCGCAGGCGCAGTTCCACTGCGGAGCACCGCCACCGGCCGCGCTGCCCAGCACGATCACCCTCATCGGTAGCGTCGCGGGATCATCGGCGTCTTCCGGAGCACCGCCAGCTCGCCGTGGTGCGGCGACAGCGAGCAGGCTGGATCGGTGGCGGCCGGGTCACCGGTCAGCTGGAAGGCCTGGCAGCGACAGCCGCCGAAGTCCACCTCGCGCAGCTCGCAATCCCGGCACGGGGACGGCATCCAGGCGGTGCCGCGGTAGCGGTTGAACAGCTCGGAGTGGTACCAGATGTCGGCGAGCCCCTGCTGCCGTACGGTCGGCGCCGGCGGGCCGGGCAGCTGCTGCGCCGCGAGGCAGGGCAGCACCACGCCGGTCGGGGTGACGGCGAGCTGCCGGGCACCCCAGCCGTTCATGCACGGTTTCGGCCGGCCGGTGTGGTGATCGGGTTCGACGTAGACGATCTCCATCACCCCACCCCACCGTTCGTGCACCTCGGCGGCGGCCAGAGCGGCCCGGCGCACCTGCGCGACGCTCGGCATGAGCGCGGCCCGATTGCGCAGACCCCAGCCGTAGTACTGGGTGTGGGCGAGTTCCAGCCGGTCGGCACCGAGGCCGGCGGCGAACGCGGCGATGTCGGCCAGACGATCCACATTGGCCGCGTGCAGGACCACGTTGACGGTCAGCGGCAGTCCGGCCCGCCGGATCAGTCCGGCCGCCGCGATCTTCTTCTCGTGGGCCTTGATCCCGGCGATCGCGTCCGCCAGCGGGGTGTCGGCGTGCTGCACCGACAGCTGGACATGGTCGACGCCGCCGAGATGTTCCAGCCGCCCGATCCCACTGGTGATCAGGTTGGTGTACATGCCGAGCGCCCGGGCATGGCCGATCAGGTCGGGCAGATCGGCCCGCAGCAGCGGCTCCCCGCCGGAGAAGTGCACCTGCAGCACACCCAGTTCCCGTGCCTGATCGAGAACGGCGATCCACTCGGCGGTGGTCAGCTCGTCGCGCACCGGGTCGATCTGCACCGGGTTGGAGCAGTAGCCGCAGCGCAGCGGGCACCGGTAGGTCAGCTCGGCCACCAGGCCGATCGGCAGGGGCTCGGCCGGGGCCCGCGAGCCCGCACAGGTCTCCCGGGTGGCCGCCCGGCCGCCGTCGGCCAGCAACCGCCGTCCGGTCAACTCGTCGACGAGCTCACCGACATCTTCGGTACGCACGCCGTCGAAGCTGCGGGCCAGTTCGACGGCGATGCCGGCCAGATCCCGGCGGCCGTCGCAGGCCAGCACCACCTCCGGCGCGGGCCCGGTCAGCATCAGGCTGCCCTCCGGGTAGAGCAGGGCGTCGGCGTCGCGCACCGGATCATGAACCAGGCGTACGCCCTTGGCCAGCCCCGGCCTCACGGCACACCGCCCTGATAGTCGATCGCGTCGAGCATCGCGCCGAGCACGTCGCACTTGAACTCCAGGGCGCGCAAGGCCGCCCGCTGCTGGTCCGCGCTGCGGCAGTGGGTCAGCACGAGGTCGAGCGTGTAGCGGGCGTCGTCCCGCACCACCGGGATCCGGTTGGCGAAGTAGGCGTACCCCTCGGGTTTGATCCAGTCGTAGTGCTTTTTCCAGGCGACCACCCGGGCCGCCATCAGCTCGGGCGAGAACAGCTCGGTCAGCGCCGCGGCGGCCGCCACGATCCACGGCTGCTGCCGGCAGAAGTCCAGGTATCCGTCGACCGCGAAGCGGGTGCCCCGGGCGACGTGCCGCTCGTCCAGCAACTCCTCGCGAGCCAGGCCGACCGCGTCGGCCAGGACGAGCCAGTCCTCGCGGGCCTGCTCGTGGAAGGTGACCCGGTCCAGCCAGCGCCGCCGCACCTCGGGCAGCGGGCAGTTGGCGATGACCGCGGCGTTCTTCCGGGCCAGGATCTGCTGGTAGTACCACCGGTTCGCCACCCAGCCCCGCACCTCGGCCGACGTGCATTCGCCCGCGTGCAGACGCAGGTGAAACGGGTGCCGGTCCCAGTAACGAGGTGCGAGACCGTGCAGGGCGGCGGCGAAGGCGTCCCGGCTCAGCGGCTCTTGCGCCACGGCTGGCCGACCCCGGCGTATCCGGAAACCTCGGCGCGGGACTCCAGGCATTCGGTCTTCGGTTTGGTCCAGGTCTTCTTCATGGCGATTCCTTTCACGAGACGACGATCTTGCCGGTGTTCTGCGGGTAGATGGCGTCGTTGTAGAAGTACGTGCCGGGGGTGTTGAAGGTGTGCTGGTAGGACTTGCCCGGCATGAGCACGCCGGTGTCGAACTCATCGTCGAAGAACGAGACGGCGGCGTGCGCCGAGGCGTTGTCGGCCGGGTTGACGAAGGTCACCGTGGTGCCCACCGGGATCGCCAGATGCTGCGGCGACATCGCGTTCTGGGCCACGGTGTTCTCGGTGGTGCCCGGCGTGCCGGTGGTGGCGTTCCAGATCCGGCCGATGGTCACGGTGTTGTTCGCGGCCGCCCCGGTGACCGGCGCGGTGCGCACGTCGTTGCGCTTTGACGGCGGCGTGGGCGCGGCCGCCGGTGCGACGGTCCCGCCCAGCTTGAATGCCCACAGGTGGTCACCGCGCGGGATGTCCGGGTACGGCAGTCCGTTGCCGCCCGCGAACACCGCGATGTACTGCTCGCCGTCGATCTCGTAGGCGATCGGGCTGGTGTGTACCCCGGCGCCGGTCTGGAAGCTCCAGAGCACCTCGCCGTCGGTGTCGTCCATGGCGTGCAGCACGCCGTCCGGGCCGCCCTGGAACATCACTCGCCCGGCCGTGGTGAGGATGCCGTTGCCGTGCGCGAGCGACCACTCGCCGTCCTTCGTCCAGACCGGACGGTTGGTGACCGGATCGACCGCGGCGATGCCGCCGGCGAAGTACTCCCCCAGCGGCCGCGAGGTGTTGACCCGTCCGTCCCGCGCGTTGGAGAAACCGGAGTTGATCAGGCCGTAGCCCACGTAGATCCACCCGGTGTGCGGGTTGAACGACAGGTGCGACCAGTCCGCCCCGCCGCCCGCGCCGGGGAAGATGATGACCGGCCGGTCCCAGTGCGGCGTGTAGAGGCCACCGGTCTCGTAGAACGGCACCGGCCGGGTGGCCTTGTCGATCCGGGGCTCCTGCGGGACGAACGCCTCCCCGCCGGGGAACGGCTGGGTGGGTGCGGTCTTCTGGCGTACGTCCTGGGGAACCGGCCGTTCCGTCATGCCGTGGATCGCCTCGCCGGTGCGCCGGTCGAGGATGTAGTACATGCCGACCTTGCTGCCGTAGACCACCACCTTCCGCGGCTTCCGGTCGATCACGAGGTCGACCAGCACCGGGGCCATCACGTTGTCCATGTCCCAGATGTCGTGGTGCACGGACTGGAAGTGCCACCGCCGCCGGCCGGTCTTGGCGTCGAGCGCGACGATCGAGTTCGCGAAGAGGTTGTCGCCGCCCCGGGAGGAGCCGTCGGTGCGTGGGTACGGCCCGCTGAACGTCCAGTAGACGAGCCCGAGCTGCGGGTCGACGGCCGGGTGGATCCACGGCACCGCACCGCCGGTCTTCCAGGAGTCGCCCTCCCACGTGTCGTGGCCGAACTCCCCCGGCCCGGGCGCCGACCAGAAGATCCAGACGATCTCGCCGGTGGCGGCGTTCAGGGCGTACGCCCGTCCCCGCGCGCCGCCGGTGCTGCCCTGCATCCCGACGTAGACCAGGCCGTCGTGGTGGACGACCGCCCCGGCCAGGGTGCCGGTCAGCCCGCCGCACTGCCCGTTGCCCGGATCGCAGCCGCTGTCGGCACCGCCCTCGTCCGCCGTGATCAGGGCTTTCTGCCAGACGATCGCGCCGGTGCGCTGGTCCAGCGCGTACACGATGTTGGCTCCGGAGGTGGAAAAGACCTTGCCGTCGCCGAGCGCGACCCCGCGCATGTTGGTGGTCCGGGTGCCGAGATTGGTCCGCCACCTGATCGCGCCGGTACGGCCGTCGACGGCGAAGACGTTCTGCTGCGTGGTCTGCACGTAGAGGACACCGTCCTGCACGACGGCGGTGCTCTGCTGGGGGCTGCTGGTGCTGCCGCCCTCGAGGTTGGTGTGCCAGGCCCCGCCGAGCCGGCGGATCGTCCGCTTGTTGATCTGGCTCAGGTTCGAGTGGTTGGTGTTGCCCAGGTCGCCGCCGACCTTCGGGAAGTTCCGGCCGGGCCGGCCGAACGGCTGCGGCGGAATGATCGTGGCCGCCTCGGCCGGCGTTCCGACCGCGGCCGCGCCGGCCACCCCGGCCGCGCCGGCCAGGAATTTGCGTCGCTCCATCGCTTTCCCCGCCTCAGCTGCAGAACGGGAGGTTGCCCATGGCGGACAGGATCCCGTTGACGATGTGCTTCTTGAAGAAGGCCTGTCCGACGTAGCCGGAGCCGTCGGTCCAGGCGGCGGAGTCGTGGCCGAGAGCGGTGACCCAGGAGCGGCCGCCGTCGTAGTACTGGCACCAGGACAGCGGGTGGAACCGGCCGTGGCCGGGATGCGTGTTCGACCTGGTGGCGAGGGTCGACTCGTCGACGCCCAGCAGCCACTTGACCCGGCCCGGAACGGGCATCCAGTTGTACCACTCGTCCTTGAAGTCCCACCGGGCCGGCAATCCCCGGGTGGACGAGTCCTTCGCGTAGGTGACCACGGTGCCGTTCTGGTGCGCGCCGTGGTCGTAGTACTGGGTGCCGCCGCACAGCCCCTCGTAGTACGGCCAGTTGTACTCGGTGCCGCCGATCGCGTTGTGGATGCCGACGAACCCGCCGCCGGCCCGCATGTACTGCCGCAGCGCGGTCTTGGCCGAGTCGAGGTGCGCGCCGGTGGTCGTGTTGACCGCCGCGGCCGGTTGCACGGCGGTGCCGTGCTTCCACAGCGTGTCGCGGCTGGTGCTGCCGAAGACGACCGCCTTGTAGGTGCTGCCGATCCCGGGCATCAGGGTGACGTCCTCGGTCCAGTCGACGCCGACCCCGACCTCGCCCATCCATTTCACGATCGCGTTCTGCAGGACGTGCGCCGCGGTCAGCGGGGGGTTCAGCCCGGCGGCCAGGGCCGGCCCGAGGTGGGCGTGCCGTGGCCCGGCCGTACGGCTGTAGAGCAGGATCCGGTCCTGCCGGTTGCTGACCCACGGGTGATACGACGCGGGCACCCGGCCCCGGATCACGTTGTAGTACGGGTCGAAGAAGTCGTCCTGGCCGCGCGGGATGTTCGTGGTGATCGGCTGCTTCACGGTCGGCTCGGAACCGCCGGAGGCCGCGGCCGGGCCCGCGCCGGCGGTGGCGGCCGCGGTGGCTGCGGCCGTGGCGGCGGCGCCCCGGAGGACCGCACGCCGAGGAAGTTTTGCCATCTATGGCTGCCCTTCTGTACTAAGGTCCACCAGGCGGACCAGAAGTACCGCTCTAAGGTCCGGCTCAATATAAAGACGATGTTTCCGAACGCGCAAGCATCCACTGTGCGGTACTTATAGACCGTTAAGCGGACCTCGGTTAGGGTCGCGTCATGACCGATCCCGTCGCAGACTGGTGGGGCACCGCGGTGTCCCGCATCGAGCCCAACCGCGTCGAGCTGCGCGGCATCCCGGTCCAGGACCTGATCGGCACCATCGGCTTCGGCGCGATGATCTGGCTGATGCTGCGCGGCGAGCGGCCCACCGACCAGCAGGCCCACCTGCTCGAAGCGGCTCTCGTGGCCGGCGTCGACCACGGCCCGCACGCACCCTCCATCGCCGTCGCGCGGATGGCCGCCACCTGCGGCGTCGGCCTCAACAACGCCATGGCCAGCGCCATCAACACGCTCGGCGACTCGCACGGCGGCGCCGGCCAGGAATGCGTACTCCTGCTCGACGAGATCCGCGAGCTCGAGGCGGCCGGCTCGAAATTGACCGACGCCACCGACGAGGTCATCGCCGCGTGGCGCGAGCGCGGCATTCGCTACCTGCCCGGCTTCGGGCACCGCTTCCACACCCGCGACCCGCGCCGCGATCCCCTGCTGGAGCTGGTCGACCGGGCCGTCACCGAGAGGATCGTCGAGGGTGGACACCTGCGGGCGGCCCGCGCGGTCGAAGCCGCGCTCGCCCCGGTGCCGATGAACATCGACGGCGCCACCGCCGTCATCTACGCCGAGCTCGGCTTCCCCGCGCCGCTGGCCCGCGGCCTGTTCGTGCTCAGCCGCAGCGTCGGCATCCTCGCGCACGCCTGGGAGGAGACCGGCCAGGGCCGGCGCAACAAGGGCCCGATCCCGCCCAGCGTGCTCCCGACCTACCTCGGCTGAGGAGATCCCCATGCGCTATCGGTTGTCCATCGCCACCGCCTGTCTCTCCGGCACGCTCGAGGACAAGCTGGCCGCGATCGCGGCGGCCCGGTTCTCCGGCGTCGAGATCGTCGAGAGCGACCTGGTCACGTCGTCCTGGTCACCGGCCCGGATCCGGCAGGAATGTGCCCGCCGCGGCCTCACCATCGACGCCTACCAACCGCTGCGCGACGTCGAGGCGGTGCCGCCCGACGTCTTCACCGCCAACCTCCGCCGGGCCGACCGCACCTTCGACCTGCTCGAGCAACTCGGCACCGGAACCCTGCTGGTCAGCTCCTCGGTCTCGGCCGACGCAGTGGACGACGACGACCTCGCCGCCGAACAGCTGCACACCCTGGCCCACCGCGCCGCCGAGCGCGGCCTCCGGATCGCCTACGAACCGATCGCCGAGGGCCGGTTCGTGCGCACCTACCCCCAAGCCTGGCGGATCGTGCGCCGGGCCGGCCACCCCGCGCTCGGGCTCTGCCTGGACAGCTTCCACGTGCTGTCCCAGGGCGACCCGGCCGCGATCCGGGCCATCCCCGGCGACAAGCTGTTCCACCTGCAACTGGCCGACCTCGCGCGCCGCCACCGGCAATTCCCCGGGCTGGGCACCTTCGACCTGCCCGGCTTCCTCGGTCACGCGCTCGGCACCGGCTATGCGGGGCCGCTGTCGCTCGAGGTCATCAACGACGTCTACCGGCAGGCCGACCCCCGGCACGCCGCCATCGACGGCATGCGCTCGCTGCTGGCCCTGCAAGAATCAACGGCCAAGACCACCCCGGCGGCCGTACGCGAGCGGCTCACGATCAGCAGCCCGGTCCCCGCCCCCGACCTCGGCGGCATCGTCTTCACCGAACTCGCGGTCGACCACGTCTCCGGCCCGGTCGTCGCGCGGGCCCTCACCGCGCTCGGCTTCGCCCACACCGGCCGGCACCGCTCGAAACCGGTCCAACTCTGGGAACAGTCCGGCGCCCGGGTCCTGCTGAACTTCGCGGCCCAGCGCAGCGTCGCCCCGGGCACCACGACCATCTGCGCGCTCGCGGTGGAGAGCGCCGATCCGGCCGGGTCGACCCGGCGAGCCGAACAGCTGCTCGCGCCGGTGCTGCCCCGGCTACGCCAGCCCGGGGAGGCCGAGCTGGCGTCCATCGCGGCCCCCGACGGCACCGCCGTGTTCCTGGTGAACTCCGAGACCTGGCTCCGCGACTTCGAACCGGCCGACCCGCCGTCCGCGACCGGCACCGGCCTGATCGGCACCGACCACCTGTCGCTGACCGACTCGATCGACGACTTCGACGAGGCGGCCCTGTTCTACCGATCGGTGCTCGGCCTGCGCTCCGGCGGATCGAGCGACATCGCCGCCCCGTTCGGGCTCATCCGCAGCTGGGCCGCCACCGACCCGGCCGGCCGGGTGCGGATCACGCTGAACACCGCCCCGCTGCGCCGCGGCGACTGGGCACCGGCCATCCCCAGCCCGCAGCACATCGCCTTCCGCACCGACGACGCGATCGCCAGCGCCCGGGCGATGCGGGCCCTCGGCGCGCCGATCCTCCCGGTCCCCGCCAACTACTACGCCGACCTCGACGCGCGCCTCGACCTCGACCCCTCGTTGCTGGCCGACCTGCGCTCGCACTCGATCCTCTACGACCGCGACGCCACCGGCGCCTACCTGCACTTCTACACCGAAATGCTCGGCTCCCGGGTCTTCTTCGCGGTGGTGCAGCGCCTCGACGACTACACCGAATACGGCGGCCCGAGCACGCCCGTGCGGATGGCGGCCCACCGCGAACGCCGACTGCTCATGCTGCGCGACCCGCACCCGTCCGACCCCACGCACCACGACTTCTCGCTGGCCCACCTGACCGCGCTCAGCCTGTCCCCACCGGAGTTGGTCGACGCGGCGGCCGAGGCCGGCTACCGGTACGTCGGCCTGCGGTTGACCCGGGTCACCCCCGAGGAACCGCACTATCCGCTGGCCACCGACCCGGCCCTGATGCGCAGCACCAAGGCCCGGCTGGCCGCCACCGGCATCGAGGTGCTCGACATCGAGCTCGCCCGGATCAGTCCCGACGACAACCCCCGGGATCTCCAGCGCTTCCTCGACGCCGGGGCCGAGCTCGGCGCCCGGCACGTCATCGCCCAGCTGCCCGACCCGGACCGGGCTCGCAAGATCGACCGGTACGCCCAGCTCTGCGAGATGGCGCGGCCGCTCGGCCTCACCGTCGACCTCGAGTTCCCGTCCTGGACCGAGACACCCGACCTGGGCGCGGCGGTTCGCATCCTGCGCGGCGCCGACCAGCCCAACGCCGGCATCCTGATCGACCTGCTGCACTTCGCCCGCTCCGGCTCCAGCCTCGCCGACCTGCGGCAGCTACCGGCGCACTGGTTCCACTTCGCGCACGTCTGCGACGCCCCGCCCGCGGTGCCCACCACCAACGAGGGCCTGATCCACACCGCCCGCTTCGAGCGGCTGTTCCCCGGCGAGGGCGGCATCGACGTGCACGGCATCCTCGGCGCCCTGCCGCCCGGCCTGCCCTACGCGCTGGAGATCCCGCGGGCGACCCTGGTCGCCCAGGTCGGCGGCAAGGAGCATGCCCGGATGGCGCTGGCCGCCACACGAAAGCACCTGGGCGTCGGTGTCCTTACGGGCGCCGGCTGATCTCGGTGTCGCCGGCCAGCCGGGCCTGCCGGTCGGCCTCGCCCAGCGCGTCCAGCACCGCGTCCAGCTCGCCGCCGAGCACCAGGTCGAGGTTGTACGCGGTGTAGCCGATCCGGTGGTCGGTGATCCGGTTCTGCGGGTAGTTGTAGGTGCGGATCCGCTCCGAGCGGTCCACCGTACGCACCTGGGCCTTGCGCGAGTCGGACGCCGCCGCGTTCGCCTCCTCCTGCGCGATCGCCAGCAGGCGGGAGCGCAGGATGCGCAGCGCCGACTCCTTGTTCTGCAGCTGCGACTTCTCGTTCTGGCAGCTCACCACCGTGCCGGTGGGCAGGTGCGTGATCCGCACCGCCGAGTCGGTGGTGTTGACCGACTGGCCGCCCGGGCCGGACGACCGGAACACGTCGATGCGCAGGTCGTTCGGCTCGATCTGCACGTCGACCTCCTCGGCCTCGGGCAGCACCAGCACGCCCGCCGCCGAGGTGTGGATGCGGCCCTGCGACTCGGTGACCGGGACGCGCTGCACCCGGTGCACGCCGCCCTCCCACTTCAGCCGGGACCAGACGCCGTGGCCGCCCTCGGGCACGCCCTTGGTCTTGACCGCCACCGAGATGTCCTTGACGCCGCCCAGGTCCGACTCCTGCGAGTCGATCACCTCGACGATCCAGCCGTGCCGCTCGGCGTAGCGGGTGTACATCCGCAGCAGGTCGCCCGCGAACAGCGCCGACTCCTGGCCGCCCTCGCCCGCCTTGATCTCGACGATCACGTCCTTGGCGTCGTGCGGGTCGCGCGGGATCAGCATCTCGCCGAGCTTCTCCTCGAGCGGCGCCAGGGTGGCGGCGACCGCCTCGACCTCGCTGGCGAATGCCGAGTCCTCGGCGGCGAGCTCCTTGGCCGCGGCCAGATCACCGCGGGCCGCCTCGAGCTCGGCGTGGGCCGCATAAAGGGGGGCAAGCTCCGCGTAACGACGGCCCACCCGGCGCACGAGGGCCTGGTCGGAGTGGATGGAGGGGTCCTCCATCCGCTTCTCCAGCTCCGCGTACTCCGCGAGAAGCGTGCTCAGCCGATCGGTGCTCACAGCAGCCATCCCCTTTTTTGGCCCAGACACGAACGACGCCCGCCCCCGTGAACCGGGGTGCGGGCGTCGTTGAAGCAGTTACTTCTTCTTGGCCGCGTTCACCTTGGCGTACTTGGCCTGGAACTTCGCAACCCGGCCCGCGGTGTCCAGCACGCGCTGCTTGCCGGTGTAGAACGGGTGGCAGGCGCTGCAGGTCTCGACGCGGATCTCGTCGCCCTTGGCGGTGCTGCGGGTGGTGAAGGTGCTGCCGCAGGAGCAGATGACCTCGGTGGCCGTGTACTCCGGGTGGATGCCAGTCTTCATGTTTCTCGGTCCCTCTCATTGTCTGGTCGCCGGGTCGCTGTCAGCACCGCGCCGCCCCGCTAGGACGGTGGGCTCGGGCGTGAACCGGAACCGTGGCCGATGGACCAGTCTGCCATGTGACGTTCCCCGACGAGAAATCGAGGCGACTTTCCTGATCCTGTGTCGATAACGTGAGCGGCCCTCACGGCATTCCCCACCTGGAAGGAAAGGCACCATGACGCTGCTCGCCGACGTCCTTGACCCGGCCGAACTGGCCATCGCGGTCGAAACCGGACTGGTCCGGACGCAGCGCCACCCCTCCCTGCCCTTGGTGATCTACAACTACACCGAGGCGTGCCAGTACCTGGGCGCCTGGACCCCGGTCACCCTGGCCTGCCGGGGCCTGATCGTGGACGAGTCCGGGCGGGTCGTCGCGCGGCCGTTCAACAAATTTTTCAACCACAATGAGGCACACGCGCCCAAGCTCGACGGCAAGGTCCAGGTAACCGACAAGTCGGATGGCTCCCTCGGGATCATCTACCGCGACGGCAGCGGCGTCGCGGTGGCGACCCGCGGCTCCTTCGGGTCAGATCAGGCGATTCATGCCACCACGGTGCTCAACACGCGCTATGCCGGGTTTCTGCCGCCGGACGGCCTCACCGTGCTTGTCGAGATCATCTACCCGGCCAACCGGATCGTGCTCGACTACGACGGGATGGACGATCTCGTTCTGCTCGGGGCGGTCGACATCGCCACCGGGCGCAGCTACGGGCCGGAGGCGGTGCCGGACTGGCCGGGGCCGGTCGTCGAGTCGTTCGACTACCCGACCTTCGCCGACGCTCTCGCCGCGGCGCCGCGGGACGGCCGGGAAGGACTGGTCGTCCACTTCATCGAGGCCGACCAGCGGGTGAAGATCAAGTATGCGGAGTACGTCCGGCTCCACCGGCTGGTCACCGGGCTCACCGCCCGTACCGTCTGGGATGTCCTGGTCCACGGCGGTGACCTGGACGCCCTGCTCGAGCCTCTCCCGGAGGAATTTCATCCGTGGGTCCGCGGCGTCGCCGCGGAGCTCACGGCCGGGGTCGAGGAGCGGGCCGCGGCGATCGAGGCCGCCTACGCCACGATCCTGGCCGGGCTGCCGGACGGCTGGGGCCGCAAGGAGTTCGCGGCCGCGGCGGTGCGCAGCGAACACCGGGGCGCCCTGTTCCTGCGCCTCGACGACAAGGATTACCGTCCGAGCCTGTGGCAGCAGGCGCGACCGGAGGGCGACCGGACGCCACACGGGACCAAGGTGACCGAGGAATGACGAGACTGCTGATCACCCGGGGGCTGCCGGCGTCCGGCAAGACCACCTTTGCCAAGAAGCTGCAGCCCCGGGTGGTCCGGGTCAACCGGGACGACCTGCGGCGCATGCTGCACGGCGACCGGCTCTACACCCAGTGGGCCGAGGCGCAGGTGACGCATGCGCAGCGGGCCGCCGTCGAGGCGCTGCTGCGGGCACACGCCGATGTGATCGTCGACGACACCAACCTGCGGGCCAGGACCGTCCGCGAGTGGGCCGAGCTGGCCGCGCGGCACGGTGCGACGTTCGAGGTGCATGACTTCACCGACGTACCCCTCGAGGAATGCCTGCGGCGCGACGCCGAGCGTCCCGAGGACGTCCGGGTGGGCGAGGCGGGCATCCGGCGGATGCACGACCGCTATCTGGCCGGCCGGAACCTGCCGCTGCCGGTGCCGTTCGTCGAGCCGGGCGGTCCGGGGGTGGTCTACCGGCCCGATCCGGAGCTGCCCGAGGCGGTGCTGGTCGACATCGACGGCACGGTCGCGCTGATGACCGGGCGCAGCCCCTACGACTGGTCGCGGGTCGGCGAGGACGCGCCCAACCCGGCGGTCATCGCGGCGGTGCGAGCGATGCACGCGGCCGGTTACGCGATCATCTTCTGCTCGGGGCGGGACGAGGAGTGCCGGGCCGAGACCGAGGCGTGGCTGCAGCTTTATGTCGATGTGCCGTATGCGTCCCTTTTCATGCGGCCGGCCGGCGACAGCCGCAAGGACGCGATCGTGAAGCGGGAGATCTTCGATCGCCAGATCCGGGACAGATGGCGGATCTCCGGGGTTTTCGACGACCGCCAGCAGGTGGTACGTATGTGGCGAGCGCTCGGCCTCACCGTGTTCCAGGTTGCGGAGGGAGACTTCTGACCTTGAAGTACCCACGCACCTACCACCTGCCCGATTCGCCCGGTGCGACCGATGACGACAAGGTGCAGAGCGATCTGTCGTGGTTGGACGGTGAGCTGGTGGTGACGGAGAAACTCGACGGCGGCAACCTGACGTTCACCCGCGACGCCATGTACGGCCGGTCCCCCGACTCGGGCACCCAGCCGTGGGACCGGCCGGCCAAGGCGCTCTGGGCGATGACCGCCTACCGCATCCCGGACGACTGGCGGGTGTGCGGCGAGTCGATGTGGGCGCGACGCAGCATCGCCTACTCCGACCTGCCCGGCGTGTTCATCGTCTTCGGCATCTGGGACGAGACGGACACGCTGCTGGGCTGGGACGACACGGTGGATTGGGCGCGCCGGCTGGAGTTACCGGTGGTCCCGGTGCTGTACCGCGGCGGGAGCCTCTCCGAGGCTCGCGCCGCGTGGGCCGTCCAGCGCGACCCATCCACCTCGGAGGGGTACGTGGTGCGCGCGACCGGCCGCATACCGGCCGCCGAGTTCTCCCACAGGCTGCTCAAATGGGTGCGCGCCGACCACGTCCGCACCCCCGACTCATGGCGCCACCGCGACGATTTCGCCGTCAACGAGTTCGCCTGATGTCCCCGGCGCGGTACGGCATCGACGCCCCGCCCGCCCTGTTCGGGTTGATATCCGGCGCGGTGCTGCTGATACCGGGCACGATATTTACCGCCGTCTTCGCCGGCTGGTGGGCGCTCTGGCCGGGTTTGCTGTTCGTCTATTTCACCGTGAGCGCGGCGCTCTACCTGCACACCACGACGCGCGGCAAGTTCGCGGTGTGGGCGGAGATTCTCGACGGACTCGCTCTACGCGGCGACGAGCAGGTTCTCGACCTGGGCTGCGGCCGCGGCGCGGTGCTGATCGCGGTCGCGAAGCGCCTGCCCGACGGGCACGTGACCGGCGCCGACCGGTGGCGGTCGGTGGACCAGTCCGGCAACGCGCCCGAGGTGACCGCGGCGAACGCGGCCGCCGAGGGGGTCGCCGACCGCGTCTCGCTGGACACCGCGGACATGACCGCGCTGCCCTACCCCGACGAGTCCTTCGACCTGGTCGTGGCGAGCATGGCGATCCACAACATCCATCCGGCGCGGGGCCGCTTCATCGCGCTGGACGAGGCACTGCGGGTGTTGCGGACCGGCGGCCGGCTGGTGATCGCCGACATCACGGCGGCCAGGTCCTACCACTCATTTCTGGAGAGGCGCGGCCTGCAACCGGTGACCCGCCCGCTGGGGTGGCGGATGTGGTGGGGTGGGCCGTGGCTGCCCACCCTGCTGGTGACCGCGGTCAGGAGCCGCTAGCGGCTAACTCGGCCGGGCTGCGCAGGATGCAGAACTCGTTGCCCTCCGGGTCGGTCAGCGTGACCCAGCCGCCGCCGTCGGGATTGCGCAGGTCGTCGACGGGCTTGGCGCCGAGATCGATGAGCCGGGCCAGCTCCTCGTCGCGGGTGCCGGTCACCGGCCGCAGATCGAAGTGGATCCGGTTCTTTCCCGCCTTGACGTCCGGCACCTCGATGAACAGCACCGTGTGCGAACCGTCGCGGCTGCTGATCGGGCATTCCTCGTGGCCGGGCAGGTTGGGGTCGTCCGGGTTCTCGACGTAGTCGAGCACCTTCTCCCACCACTTGGACAACGCATACGCGTCCGAGCAGTCCACCGTCGTATGCGAGATGAACGAAGTCATCCCACATCTTAACCGTGTCCGTATGGACAACGATCGCTGTCCAGGTAGAACGCCGGCTTCAGATCCATCTCCTGGTAGTAGCGGTGGAACACCGGAGTGATGCCGCCGGACATCGGCGGGACGATCCACGACCAGTCGGCCGGCACCGGGCGGCCGGCCTTCTCCTCGTTGCGCAGGTGGCTGATGAACCGCTGCGATTCGGTGTGGTGGTCGGACATCTTCACGCCGGCCTTCTCGAAGCTCCACAGCACGGCCCGGTTCAGCTCGACGAGCGCCCGGTCCCGCCAGAGCGTGGATTCCCGGGTGGTGTCCAGGCCCATCCGGGCGGCCACGGTGGGGATCATGTCGTAGCGGTCGGCGTCGGCGAAGTTGCGGGCGCCGATCTCGGTGCCCATGTACCAGCCGTTGAACGGCGCGAGCGGGTAGTGCACGCCGCCGATGGTCAGCCGCATGTTGGAGATGGCCGGCACGGCGTGCCAGCGCAGTCCCAGCTCGGCGAACCAGCCGTACTCGGGGTGGGCGATGGGCACCTCGCGGACCGCGCGCTCGGGCAGCTCGTAGAGGCGTACCCCCTCGGCGGGTGTCTCGATCGCCAGCGGAAGCACGTCGAAGTGCTCGCCCTTGCCCCGCCAGCCGAAGCCGCGCACCCGCTCGGTGAAGTCGATCTGCCGGGCGTCGCCGACGACGCGCCCGTCCTCGCCGCGGTAGCCGGCGTAGCGGATCAGCTGTTCGTTCCACACCCGGGCGTGCGGCTGTCCGGGCTGCGCCGGCGCGAAGATGCTGATCACCGGCCGGAGCTGACCACTGCCGGCGGCCAGCAGGTGGTGCACGAGCAGCGAGTAGATCTGGTCGGCGGTGCGGGCGCGGCGCCGGTCGAGGACCATGAGGCTGCGCCAGTAGAGGCGGCCGATGCAGCGGCTCGCGTTGCGCCAGGCCATCTTGGCGCCGTAACCGAGCTCCTCGGTGGTGTGCACGTAAGTCCCGGTCGCGGCGACCTGGGCGCGGACGATGGCGAGCCGCGGTTCGACCGGCCCGAGCCGGGGGTTCTCGACGTAGCAGCGGCGGAGGAAATCCTCGGCCTCGGCGGGGTCGACCGGTGCGGCCGGGTCCCACGGCTCGGTCGGGTTGTCCCGATAGCCCGGCACGATCATCGTGTTGCCTCCCACGGGTAGCCGAGATGTATTCGGCAATTTGCCCGACCCCGACCGGGAAGGATCAGACACCGTGTGCGACAAAAAGGACGCAGCCCGTGGGGCTGCGTCCTTTTCCGTGCGGAATCGCCGTTACTCGCCCGGCGTCGACTTCGCGATCTGCATCAGGAACTCGACGTTCGTGCGGGTCTGCTTGAGCCGATCGAGCAGCAGGTCGAGCGCGGCCGACGAGTCCAGCGAGTGCAGCACCTTGCGGAGCTTGTGGATGATCGCCAGCTCTTCCTTGCCGAGCAGGATCTCTTCCTTACGCGTACCCGACGGGTCGATGTCGATGGCCGGGAACACCCGCTTGTCGGCGATCTTCCGGTCGAGCTTGAGCTCGGCGTTACCCGTGCCCTTGAACTCCTCGAAGATCACCGTGTCCATCATCGAGCCGGTCTCGACCAGCGCGGTCGCGAGGATGGTGAGCGAGCCACCGTTCTCGATGTTGCGCGCCGCACCCAGGAACCGCTTGGGCGGGTAGAGGGCGGTCGAATCGATACCACCGGACATGATGCGGCCGGAGGCCGGCGCGGCCAGGTTGTAGGACCGGCCGAGACGGGTCACCGAGTCGAGCAGCACGACCACGTCGTGGCCCAGCTCGACCAGTCGCTTGGCCCGCTCGATGGCGAGCTCGGCGACCGTGGTGTGGTCCTGCGGCGGCCGGTCGAACGTGGCCGCGATGACCTCGCCCTTGACCGAGCGCTGCATGTCGGTGACCTCTTCGGGCCGCTCGTCGACCAGCACGACCATCAGGTGGCACTCGGGGTTGTTCTCGGTGATCGCGTTGGCGATCGCCTGCAACACCATCGTCTTACCGGCCTTGGGCGGCGACACGATCAGCGCGCGCTGCCCCTTGCCGAGCGGCATGACGAGGTCGATGACCCGGGTGGTGAGGATGTGCGGCTCGGTCTCGAGGCGCAGCCGCTCCTGCGGGTAGAGCGGGGTGAGCTTGTAGAACTCGGGCCGCCGCCGCGCCTCGTCGGGCTCCATCCCGTTGATGGTGTCGAGCCGGACCAGCGGGTTGTACTTGTCGCGCCGGTTGTCGCTGTTGCCGCTGTCGCGCGGGGTGGCCCGCACGGCACCGGTCACCGCGTCGCCGCGGCGCAGGCCGTGCTTCTTCACCTGCGACATCGAGACGTAAACGTCGTTCGGCCCGGACAGGTAACCCGTGGTGCGGACGAACGCGTAGTTGTCCAGCACGTCGAGGATGCCGGCCACCGGGACGAGAACATCGTCCTCGCTGACGTGCGGCTCGCGGCCACCGCTGTCGCGCTGACCGCTTTCGCGCGGACCGCTGTCCCGCGGACCGCTGTCGCGCTGGACGTTGCCACCGCCCTCGCCGTCCCGGTCGCGTCCGCGACGACGGTCCCGGAAGCGGCTGCGACGGCTGCGCCGACCGCCGTCGCCGCCGTCGCTGTCGTCATCGTCGTGACCCTGGTCACTGTTGCGCGGGCCGCGATCGCGGTCGTCCCGCTGGTTGCGGTCGTCGCGCTGGTTGTTGTTGCGCTGGCGGTCGCGGTTGCGGTCGCCACGCTCCGGGCGCTCGCCGCGCTGCTCGTTGCCCTCGGTGGGCTGCGGCGCGGTGGCCGGCTCGGCAATCGGGGCAACGGTCTCGCGCGGAGCGCTCTCCCGCTGGACATTGCGGTCGCGGTTGCGACGGCTGCTGCTGCCACCCTCGCTGACCGGAGCGGCCTCGGGCTGCACGACGGTGGCCGGCGCAGCCTCGACGACCGCGGGCTTCTCCGCGATCGGAGCCGGGGCGGTCGCCACCACGGTGGCGGGCTCGGCAACGGGGGCCGTCGCTACCACGCTGGTGCGCGGACGCGGTGCCTTCTCGGCGGCGGGAGCCGGAGAGCCACCGCTCTGCTTCTCCGTGATGGCAGTGATCAGCTCGCCCTTGCGCATCCGGGCGGTGCCGGAGATGCCCAGGGAAGCGGCGAGACTCTGCAGCTCGGGCAGCAGCATCGCGGAGAGCCCGGTGCCGCCGCGGCGGCGCTTCGTGGCGGTCGCGGTGGTGCCGGCGCCGTCGTCAGCGACGTCAGAAACACCCGACGTCACGTCGGTGGTGTCGCTCAATGGATTCCTTCCGTCGGAAAAAGCCCGGGACCCCCGGTCTGCAGCCTGGTGGCCGGGAGGCTCGGAACCCGCTTCGCCGGAGCGGCGCGGGAGTTTGTTCAGCACGGCAGCTCGACGGTGTCCCTGCCCGTCCTACGTTGACGGGTAGGTCTCGGCGAGTGCAGCGGCGACCTGGGAGCTTGCTTCTCGGCGTTGTGCCTTGCTGAGAAATGAGACGGCCAGAATGTGGCCTTCGAAGTCTCGGGGGTGCGCGCCGAACCGCAGAGATCGCTTGCTTCGCGGCTGTGCTAGGTCTTGAGCGTAGTCAACTCTTTCGACCTGCGGCAACAGGGCCCCGCTAGGCGAGTTCCACCATACTCCCTTTGACAAGAGCACCGTGCGCATCCACGCCCAACGTCTCCGCGCGCCATGCTGTTCCCGGGTGGAAATCGGCCGGGACCTCGGACAACGCAAGAACGGTCGGCCCGGCTCCGCTCACCACGGCGGCCACACCGACCGATCGCAGCGCCGCTACGAGCGATGCGGTGCCCGGCATCGCCTCGGCCCGGTACCCCTGATGCAGCCGATCCTCGGTGGCCGGATGCAGCAAGGAGGGATCTGATGTGAGCGCGTGCGTGAGCAGCGCCGCCCGGCCCGCGTTGAACGACGCGTCGTCGTGCGGCACGGCGGACGGCAGCGCGGCCCGCGCGCTGGCCGTGTAACCACGCTCGGTCGGGATGAAAACCTTGGGGCGTACGCCGTCGTGCGGCGACAACCGCACGGCCCGCGCGCCCGACCCCTCGGTCCAGGCGATCGTGAACCCGCCGAGCAGGCAGGGTGCGACGTTGTCGGGATGGCCCTCGAGGCGGGCCGCGAGGCGCAGCGCGGCCTGGTCGCCGAACCGGGTGAGACCGCCCTCGACCAGGCCACGGGCCAGTTGCACGCCACCGACGATGGCCGCCGACGAGGAGCCGAGGCCACGCGCCTGCGGGATCCGGTTGACGCACTCCACGGCCAGTCCGGACGGTCGTTCGCCCAGCTCGTCGAAGGTGGCCAGCATCGCCTGCGCGACCAGGTGCCGCTCGTCGCCGGGCAGCTCACCGGCGCCCTCGCCGAGCACCGTCACGGTGCAGCCGCTCTCGGTGACCCGGGCGGTCAGGTCGTCGTACAGGGTCAGCGCGAGACCCAGCGCGTCGAAGCCGGGGCCGAGGTTGGCGCTGGTGGCCGGCGTGCGAACGGTGACCGGATCGGTCGCGAAGGTCAGGCCCATCGGCACATGCTAAGCGTTGATCATTCACCAAAATGTCGCACCCGGCCGGTACCGTGCCCGCGTGATCTCCGTTGGTGCGTTCTTCGGGACCTTGTTGGTGCAGCTGCCGCTTTTCGGCGTGCTGGTCATCGGGCTGATCCTGCTGGCCGTTCAGGGCCATCGGCTGCCCCGGCGCAGCCGGCTGATGGCCCGGGCCGGGCTGGCGATCATGCTGGCCGAGGGGGCCGTCTCGGTCCTGTGGACGGCCTTCATCCCGGAGCTGCTGTCGCAGACCGGTTACGGCAGCGACTCGCTGCGGGTCTACAGCCTGGCCACCGCCATCGTCGGCTTCTTCATGTCGCTGCTGTTCGCGGTCGGCATCGGCCTGGTGATCGGCGCGCTGCTGACGGCGCGGCAACTCGACCGCTCAGAGCTTTGACGGCTCCTCGGCGAGGGTCAGCTTGCGGGTGGCGATCCGCCAGCCGATCGCGTAAGTCGCGGTGACCAGGCCGCAGCCGGCCAGGATCGCGCGATCGTCGACCCGGTCCACGACGGCGGTGGCGGCCAGCTGGCTGATCGCGATGGCCAGCGTCGCCAGCATCATGTCGATGGCGAACACCCGGCCGCGTAGGCGATCCGGCACCTCGCCCTGCAGCGCGTAGTTCGAGAGCGTCCAGTTGGCGCCGCCGGCGAAGTGCGCCACGAAGACCAGCACCAGGACCAGCGGGAACCACGGTGTCACGGCGACCCCGAGATAGCCGACGCCGTACAGGCCCATCGACAGCGCGAGGCAGGTCAGCAGCCATGACCGGCGGCCCAGCACCGGCCGCAGCACGAACGGTCCGACCAGCGCGCCGGCCCCGCGCACCGCGAAGAGCAGGCCGGCACCCAGCACCCCGGCCCCGTGCAACTGCGCGATCAGCGGAAACACGATGAGCACGCCGTTGCCCAGGCCGGCCGCCGACTTGACCGTGATCAGCGCCCGGACCAGCGGCCGCGCACCGATGTAGCGCAGCGCCTCGCGCATCGCGGGCCAGGTCGGCGGGGCCGCGTGCTCGCGCGGCGCCTGCAGCGGGCGCCGGACGGTGGCGGTGAGGCCCGCCCCGATCAGCAGGCAGAAGGCGGTGACGGCAAAGCTCGGGTACGGCCCCCACAGGGCGCCGACCACGCCGCCGAGCGAGGCCCCGACGATCGTCATGGTGCCCCACGTCGAGCCGGAGATGGCGTTCGCGGCCGGCAGATCGGCCGGTTCCACGACGTTGGGCAGCGCGGCCGACGCGGCCGGGGTGTAGAAGGACTTGGCGACCGCCATGGCACCGATGGCGACCAGGGCGAGCGGTGCGGTGCCGGCCGAACGCACCGCGAACAACAGCAGCACCGCCGCGAACGCAGCCAGGTTGGCCAGCACCAGGATGCGGCGGCGATCGAAGCGGTCGGCCACCGTCCCGGTGAACGGCAGCAGCAACGCGCTGATCCCGGTGTCCACGGCCAGCACCAGGCCGCCCCACACGCCGCTGCCGGTGAGCTCGGGCAACAACACGAGCAGCGGCACCATCACGAACCAGTCCGAGCCGAAGACGACCAGCTCGGCGCCGAACAGACGACGGAAGTCCCGGTTGCGGGTAAGGACCGAGAACATCGATGGCACGTACGGACGCTACGCGACAAGGCCGGTCCCGAGGGACCGGCCTTGTCTCAGATCACTTCTGTTCGTTGGGTCGCTTCGGCACCTTCAGCACCTCGAACTGATCGGTGTACCCGCGGAGCGCGGTGCTCGGCTGGGCCGGTTCCGGCGCCTCGTGCTTCCCGCCGCCGTACTCCGGGGTGGGCGCCAGCGGAACGTCGTCCGGCACCGCGGTGTCCGATTCTGCCCCCGCCGGCGGGAGGCCCTTGGCCGCCCGCTTCGCGGCCCGCTTGGCCTTCCGCCGCTCTTTGCGGTTCTCGACCATCGTGTAGAGCGTCGGCACCAGCACCAGGGTCAGCAGCGTCGAGCTGACCAGACCGCCGATGACCACAATGGCCAGTGGCTGGCTGATGAAGCCGCCCTCGCCGGTGAGCCCGAGGGCCATCGGCAGCAGCGCGAAGATGGTCGCGATCGCGGTCATCAGGATCGGCCGCAACCGGTGCCGGCCGCCCTCGATCACCGCTTCCTGCACGCCCATGCCGGCCGCTCGGTAGTGGTTGATCAGGTCCATCAGCACGATCGCGTTGGTTACCACGATGCCCACCAGCATCAGCACACCGATCAGCGCTGGAACGCCGAGCGCGGTGCCGGTGACCAGCAGCAGGATGATGGCGCCGGTGGCCGCGAACGGAATCGACACCAGCAGGATGACCGGCTGGATCAGGCTGCGGAACGTCGCCACCATGATGATGAAGACGATCGCGATGGCCGCCAGCACGGCGAGAAGCAGCTGCTGGAACGCCTCCGCCTGGTCGGCACTGACGCCGCCGACGGTGTACGAAGCGCCGGCCGGAAGGTTCAGCGCCTCCAGCTTCTTCTTCAGGTCGGCCGAGGTCGCACCCACGTCGGAGCCGGTGGCCGTGCCCTTGACCGTGGCACTGCGGTTGCCGTCGACCCGGGTGACCTGCTCGGGGCCGGACACCTCGGTGACCGTGGCGACCTGGTCGAGACGCACCACACCGCGGGCCGTGGTGAGCGGCATGGCCTTGAGCGCGGCCGGATCGGCCGGTGCCGAGCCGAACGACACCACGACGTCCTCGCTCGTGCCGTCGACCGTGATCTGGCCGGCCGGCGCGCTGCGGAACGCTCCGGCGACGCTCTGCCCGATCGAGGCCTCGGTGAGGCCGTAGCTCGCGGCCACGTCGCGCTTCACCGCCACGTCGAGCCGCGGCACGCTGGCGGCCAGCGTGGTGGTCACGTCGGTGACGCCGCCGGTGGACGCCATCGCCTGGCGCACCTGATCGGTGGCCGAGGTGAGCGTGTCGTTGTCGGCCGCCTGCACCGAGACCGAGAGCTCGCTGCCACCAAGGCCGGAGCTGTCGCCGCCGACCGTGATGTCACCGGCGTCGGTCAGCTTGTCGAACTCGGCCCGCAGGTCGTCGGTCACCTTCTCGGCATCGGCGTCCTCGTCCAGCCCGACCTGGAAGGTGGCGGTGCTGGCCCCGGTCGAGGCGAACGGGTTGAAGTCCCCGTTGCCGATCGTGACCTGGTAGGTCTTCACCTCGTCGCGGTCGGCCAGGATCGCCTCGACCTTCTTGGCCGCGTCGTCGGTGGCGGCCAGGCTGGTGCCGACCGGCAACTCCTGGCTGATGTTCAGCGAATCCTGGCCGGACTGGTCCAGGAAGTTGGTCTTCAGCTGGGTGCCGAGCGCCAGCGTGCCGATCAGAACCACCAGGCCGATCGCCAGCGTGGTCCAGCGCCGCACCGTGGCGAACCGGATCACCGGCAGGTAGGCCCGCTGCAGCGGGCTGCGCAGCTCCTTCGCCTCGGCGGCCTGGCGGATCGCCTCGCTGTCGGCATCGGCGGCCGGCGGCTTGAGGAACCAGTACGCCAGGACCGGCACCACGGTCAGCGCCACGAACAGCGACGCGAGCAGGGCCACCGTCACGGTGATCGCGAACGACGAGAAGATCTGCCCGACGAAGCCACCGACCAGTGCGATCGGCAGGAACACGGCGACTGTAGTCAGCGTCGAGGCGGTGACCGCGCCGGACACCTCACGCACGGCCGAGATGATCGCGTGGACCTTCTCCTCGCCGTACTCGAGATGTCTCTTGATGTTTTCCAGAACGACAATCGAGTCGTCCACCACCCGCCCGACCGCGATCGTGAGCGCGCCCAGCGTGAGCAGGTTGAGGGTGTAGTCGCCGATCCAGAGCGCGATCAACGCGATGAGTACGGACAGCGGGATCGACACGGCCGTGACCAGCGTCGAGCGCACCGACAGCAGGAAGATCAGGATGACGATCACGGCCATCACCAGGCCGAGGAGGCCCTCGGTGGTCAGGCTCTTGATCGACCGCTCGACGAACGGCGCCTGGTCGGTCACGACGGTGAGCTTGGCGCCGGAGTCCTTCTCCAACTCGGCGAGCTTGTCGCGCACCGCGTGGGAGATCTGCACCGGGTTGCCGTCGGGCTTGGCCGTCACCGCGATGCCGAGGCTGTCGACACCGTCGGTCCGCGTGTAGGACGTGGCGATCGGCAGTTTGCTCTCCACCGTGGCGACGTCGCCGAGCTTCACCGGCCCGCGGCTGCCGCTGAGGTAGAGGCCCTTGAGGTCGTCGACCGAGCTGATCGTGCTGCCGACCTGCACGTTGAGCGACCGAGTGCCGTCGGTGACCGAACCGGCCGGGATGGAGACACCGTTGGCCTGCAGCACCGTCGTGATCGACTGCGGACTGGCCCCGGCCGCCGTGAGCTTGGCGAGGTCGGGGGTGATGACGACCTGCTTGGCGCGGGCGCCGCTGACCGTGGTGTCACGGACCCCGTCGATCGCGTTGAGCTCGGGCACCACGGTCTGGTTGAGCTTGGTGAGCAGGTCGCTCTCGTCGCTGCCACCCGAGGCGGCCAGCACGATCGCCGGGATATCGTCGGTGCCGCCCGAGAAGATCTGCGGCTCGACGTTGTCCGGCAGCTGCGTCTGGATCCGGTTGACCGCGGTGGTCAACTGGTTGGCCGCCTGCTCGATATCGGTGCCGAAGACGAACGACACCACGATGGTGGTGTAGCCCTGGCTCGTGGTCGAGGTGACGGAGTCGATGCCGTCGACACCCTTGACCGCGTCCTCGATCGGCTTGGTCACCTGGTCCTGGATGATCTCCGGGCCGGCTCCCGGCAGCGCCGCGCCGATGAACGCGGCGGGCAGCTCGATCGAGGGAAAGAGCTGCTGTTTCAGGGATGGCACGGCGTAGACCCCGAAGCCGGTGATCACGAGTGCGATCAGGGCTACGAGCATGCGATTGGCAAGACTGAGCCGGGTCAGGAATGACATTGGCGCTCCCCCCGCTAAAGTTCGGCCTGTACGAATAGTTTGCCTGACGCGAACAAATGATTTTCCGCCGGGGTCCGCTGGTAGCGTCCGTCCCGGAAGTACTGAGCCTTTAGACCGCTTAAGGGCGGCGGTGGGGCGGTTGGACGGGGGCTCGCGTCGGCCATCAGCGCGTCACAGAGAAAGGTCGGCATTGTCCGGTAACGAACAGCTCATCGCGGACATTATGGGCACGCAGCAGCGGCTCCAGCAGTTGTTCGCGTACGACCGCTCCGATCCGTTGTTCTCGTCCCACCTCACGCTGTCCCAGTTCAAAATCCTCATGCTGCTCGCCCGGCACGGCAATGTATCGGGCGGTGAGCTGGCCGGGATGCTCGACGTCGGCCTGGCCGCGCTCAGCGGCATGGTCGATCGACTCGTGCAGCAGGACCTGGTGGCACGCACCGAGGACCTGCACGATCGGCGGGTCCGCCGGATCGGGCTCACGAGGAGGGGCGGCGAGCTCATCGGCAGCATCATGAACGCCGGGGAGGCGAAGATGCGCGCCCTCCTCAGCCGCCTCTCAGCCGAGGAACTCGACCTGGTCGCCCAGGCGTCCCTGCTGCTGGTGAAGGCGGCCGAGGAAGAGGCCGGCTCAGGCGAGTCCTAGCTCCCGCGCGGCGATCAGGACGTCGTTCTGGATCGTGGTGGGCGACGGCGCGGTGGAGATGGCCCACTCCGGGTCCTTGAGGCCGTGCCCGGTGACTGTGCAGACCACACGCGAACCGGCCGGCACCTTGCCGGCCTGGGCCTGCTGGATCAGGCCGGCGACGCTGGCCGCGCTGGCCAGCTCGACGAAGACGCCGACCTCGCGGGCCAGCAGACGGTAGGCGGAGAGGATCTCCCGGTCGGTGACCGCCTCGATCAGGCCGCCCGACGCCTCCCGGGCATCCAGCGCCTTGGTCCAGCTCGCCGGGTTGCCGATCCGGATGGCGGTGGCGATCGTCGACGGTTCCGGGACGACCTTGCCGTTGACGATCGGGGCGGCGCCGGACGCCTGGAAGCCGTACATCTTCGGGAGTTTCGTAGCGTTCCCGGCGTCTTTGTCCTCGAGGTAACCCATCCAGTACGCCGAGATGTTGCCGGCGTTGCCGACCGGCAGGCAGTGGATGTCCGGCGCGTCGCCGAGCGCCTCGACGATCTCGAAGGACGCCGTCTTCTGCCCGTGCAGGCGGAAGATGTTCACCGAGTTGACCAGCGAGACCGGGAAGTCCTGCGACAGCTTCGCGGCGAGCGCGAGGCAGTCGTCGAAGTTGCCGTTGACCTGCAACAGCTTGGCGCCGTGCACGAGTGCCTGGGCCAGCTTGCCCAGCGCGATCTTGCCCTGCGGCACCAGCACCGCGCAGGTGAGCCCGGCCCGGGCCGCGTACGCCGCGGCGGACGCGCTCGTGTTGCCGGTGGAGGCGCAGATGATCGCCTTCGAACCCTCCTCGACCGCCTTGGAGACGGCCATGGTCATGCCGCGGTCCTTGAACGAGCCGGTCGGGTTGGCCCCCTCGACCTTGAGGTAGACGTCGGCGCCGACCCGCTGGGACAGCACGGGAGCGGGCACGAGCGGCGTGTTGCCCTCGTGCAGTGTGACCACCGGGGTGGCGTCGGTGACCGGCAGACGGTCCCGGTAACGCTCGATCAGTCCCCGATACATGGTCGACTCCTTAACTCATTTTCCCAGCACATCCTCGGACCCGTATTTCATCACTCGGGTCGGTGGCTCACGGCCTCGACGTTGTTGCCGTCCGGATCGCGGACAAACACGCCGTAGTAGTTCTCGTGGTATTCCTCGTGGATCCGCGGTTCGTGCAGCACCTCGGCGCCGCTCGCCACGGCCGCCCGGTGGAACGCGTCGACCTGGGCGCGGTCGGCCGCCGCGAACGCGATGTGCGACTCGCGGAAGCCCTCGCCCTCGCTGAACTCACTGATCCAGAAGTCGGCGTGGTCGCCCACGCCGTACCCCAGGGCGACCTTGAAATCCACCAGCCGGCTGACGCCGAGCGGCGCCAGCACGGCGTCGTAGAAGGCCGCACTCGCGGCCAGGTCGGAACATTGGAAACCCACGTGGTCGAGCACGGCTCAGACCCCTCCCTCGACGCGCAACACGCTCGCGATGGATCGGACGATGTCCAATTGCGACAGTGCGTCGACCGTAGCGGCCAGGTTGGCGTCCGGGGCACCGTGGGTCACGATGACCAGTTTGGCGTCCTCCTCGCGGCCCGACTGGCGGACCGTGGCGATGGACACCTCGTGCTTGGCGAAGACGCCGGCCACCGCGGCCAGCACACCCGGCTTGTCATCGACGTCGAGGTTGATGTGGTAGCGGGTGACGGCCTCGCCGATCGGGCGAACCGGCAGGTCGGCGTAGTTGCTCTCGCTCGGCGCCCGGAAACCGGCGAGCCGGTTGCGGGCCGCCGCGACGATGTCGCCGAGCACCGCGCTCGCGGTCGGCGTGCCGCCCGCGCCCCGGCCGTAGAACATCAGTTGACCGGCCGCCTCGGCCTCGACGAACACCGCGTTGAACGCGTCGCCGACGCCGGCCAGCGGGTGGCTGCGCGGGATCATCGCCGGGTGCACCCGCACGCTGATCGAGTCGGTGCCGGCCGAGTCGGGCCCGCGCTCGGCGATGCAGAGCAGCTTGATCGTGCAGCCCATCTCCTTGGCGCTGGCCATGTCGCCGGCGGTCACCCCGGTCATGCCCTCGCGGAACACGTCGGCCGCGGTGACCCGGGAGTGGAACGCCAGCGAGGCGAGGATGGCCGCCTTGGCCGCGGCGTCGAAGCCCTCCACGTCGGCGGTCGGGTCGGCCTCGGCATAACCTAGCTCGGTGGCCTCCTCGAGGGCCTCACTGAAGCCGGCGCCGGTGGAGTCCATCGACGAGAGGATGAAGTTGGTGGTGCCGTTCACGATGCCGGTCACCTTGGTGACGCGGTCGCCGTGCAGCGACTCGCGCAGCGGGCGCAGCAGCGGGATGGCACCGGCCACCGACGCCTCGTAGTAGAGGTCGGCACCGCCCTCGGCGGCCGCGTCGTGCAGCGCCGCGCCGTCCTCGGCCAGCAGCGCCTTGTTAGCGGTGACCACGCTCTTGCCGGCCCGCAGCGACTCGACCAGCCAGGTGCGGGCGGGCTCGATGCCGCCGACCACCTCGACCACCACGTCGACGTCGTCCCGCTTGATCAGGCCGAGCGCGTCGGTGGTGAACAGGCTCGAGTCGATCGGCAACTCGCCCCGCTCGCGGCCGAGCCGGCGCACGGCCACGCCGACGATCTCCAGCGGCGCGCCGATCCGGGCCGTCAGGTCACCCGCCTGCTCGTGCAGCAGGCGGACAACTTCGGAACCGACGGTCCCGCACCCCAGCAGGGCCAGGCGGACCGGTTTCACAGAGCTCATCCAACATCCAATGCGAGCAGGTCGTCCTCGGTCTCCCGGCGCACGATCACGCGGGAGGCGCCGTCGCGCACCGCCACCACCGGAGGCCGAGGCACGTGGTTGTAGTTGCTGGCCATGCTCCGGCAGTAGGCACCGGTTCCCGGCACCGCAATAAGATCTCCGGGCTGCACGTCAGCGGGCAGGAATTCATCCTTCACGACGATGTCCCCGCTTTCACAATGCTTTCCCACGACGCGGGCCAGCATCGGCTCGGCGGAACTCGCCCGGTTGGCCATGGTGGCCGAGTAGGAAGCGTCGTACAGCGCGGTGCGGATGTTGTCGCTCATCCCGCCGTCGACGCTCACGTAGGTGCGGATGCCGTCGACGTCCTTGACCGTGCCCACCTCGTACAGCGTGAACACGGCCGGGCCGACGATCGCCCGGCCCGGCTCGATCGAGAGCTTCGGCTTGCGCAGGTTGGCCAGCTCGCACTCGGACTCGACGATCTTGTTGATCCGCTTGGCGAGGTCGCCGGCGGCCTGCGGGTCGTCCTGCGTGGTGTACGCGATGCCGAAGCCACCGCCGAGGTCGAGTTCCTCCAGCTCCACGCCGCGGGCGTCCCGGATCTGCGCCTGCAGCTCCAGCACGCGGCGGGCGGCGACCTCGAAACCGCTGGTGTCGAAGATCTGCGAACCGATGTGCGAGTGCAGGCCGCGCAGGTCGAGCACGCCGTCGTCGATGATCCGGGCCGCGGCCGCGAACGCCGCCCCGCCGGCCAGTGAGAACCCGAACTTCTGGTCCTCGTGGGCGGTCGCGATGAACTCGTGCGTGTGAGCCTCGACACCGACTGTTACGCGTACGAGAACCTTTGGCCTTTTGTTCTTCTTTTCCGACAAGTCGGTCAAGCGCGCTATTTCGTCGAATGAGTCGACAACGATGCGGCCCACGCCCGCGTCGAGCGCCCGCTCCAGCTCCCGCGGTGACTTGTTGTTGCCGTGGAAACCGATCTTCTCGGCCGGGAAGCCGGCCGCCAGCGCCACCGCCAGCTCGCCGCCGGTGCAGACGTCCAGGAACAGCCCCTCCTCGTGGACGATCTTGACGACCGCCTTGCAGAGGAACGACTTGCCCGCGTAATAGACGTCCGCGTCGCCGAACGACGCCGCGAACTCCTGGCACCGCGCCCGCAGGTCGTCCTCGTCGAGGAAGTAGGCCGGGGTGCCGTGCTCGGCCACCAGGTCGGCGATGCCGACCCCGCCGACCTGCAAAGACCCGGCCTCGGTGCGGCTTACGGTGCGTGGCCACAGCTGCGGCACGAGGGCATTGACGTCCTCGGGCGTACGCAACCAGGCGGGCCCCCGGGATCCCAGGTCGCCGTGCAGCGCGCCGGCCTCATGAGCTCGCATGCCCTACATCCTTTCGGGGGCCGAGACCCCGAGCAGGGCCAAACCGTTAGCGATCACCGTACGGGTGGCGTCGTTCAGCCAGAGCCGGGCTCGCTGGAGGTCGGTGATCGGCTCGTCGCCCAGCGGTAGCACCCGGCACTTGTCGTAGAACCGGTGGTACGCCCCGGCGACCTCCTCCAGGTAGCGCGCCACGTGGTGCGGCTCGCGCAGCTCGGCCGCCCGGGCCACCACCGCCGGGTATTCGCCCAGCGCCTTGAGCAGGTCGTTCTCCTTCTCGTGGCTGAGCAGCTCGGGGTGGAAGCCGGCCGGCTCACCGCGGGTCAGGCCGACGTCGGCCGCGTTCCGGGCCACGTTCGCGGTGCGGGCCGCGACGTACTGCACGTAGTAGACCGGGTTGTCGTTGCCGGCCTTGGTCCAGACCGCGATGTCCAGGTTGATCGGCGAGTCCGACGAATAGCGGGCCAGGGCGTACCGGGTGGCGTCCACGCCCAGCGCGTCGACGAAGTCCTCCAGCGTCACCACCGTGCCGGCCCGCTTGCTCATCCGAACCGGCTCGCCGTCCCGGACCAGGTTGACCAGCTGGCCGATCAGGATCTCCAGGTTCTTCGCCGGGTCGTCACCGAAACACGCGGACATCGCCTTCATCCGGCCGATGTAGCCGTGGTGGTCGGCGCCCAGCATGATCACGATCCGGTCGAAGCCACGCTTGCGCTTATCCAGGTAGTAGGCGCAGTCGGCGGCGAAATAGGTCCAGTCGCCGTCGGACTTGCGCAGCACCCGATCCTTGTCGTCGCCGAACTCGGTGGTGCGCAGCCAGGTCGCGCCGTCGGCCTCGAAGATGTGCCCCTGCTCGCGCAGCCGGTCCAGGGCTTCCTGCAGCTCACCCCGGTTGTGCAGGTCCTTCTCGTTGAAGTACGTGTCGAAGTGCACGCCGAACTCGGTCAGCGACTGCTTGATCTCGGCGAACATCAGGTCGACGCCGACCCGCCGGAAGGTCTCGATCGCCGCGTCTTCGGGCTCATTCAGTACGTCGGGCGCTTCGGCCAGCACCGCGGCGGCGATCTCGGCGATGTATGCACCGCCGTAGCCGTCCTCGGGGGCGGGCTCACCCTTCGCACTCGCGTACAGCGACTTGGCGAACCGGTCGATCTGCGAACCGGCGTCGTTGAAGTAGTACTCCGTGCCGACCGTCGCGCCGGCCGTGCGCAGCAGCCGGGAGAGTGCGTCGCCGACCGCGGCCCACCGCACCCCGCCGATGTGCACCGGGCCGGTCGGGTTGGCCGAGACGAACTCCAGATTGATCCGCTCATCGCGCAACGTGGCGGATTGTCCGTAATCCGCACCGGCGAGAACGATGTCGCGGGCCAGCACGCCGGCCGCGGCCGCGTCGAGCCGGATGTTCAGGAAGCCCGGACCGGCGATCTCGACCGACTTGATGCCCGGCTGCCGGCCCAGCTCCTCGGCCAGCGCGGCGGCCAGCTCACGCGGCGCCACCCCGGTCTTCTTGCCCAGCTGCAGGGCGAGCGTGGAGGCGTAGTCGCCGTGCTCGGGATTGCGGGGTCGCTCCATCGTCGTCGTCCCGGGCAGCAGGGACGTGTCGAGGCCCCGGGTCTCGAACACGGCACGAGCAGCTGAGAGAACAGTGGCAGCAAGGTTGGCGGGAGTCACCGAACCATGTTATCGGGGGTAGACTTTCGCCCTCGGCGGCAGCCCGAGCCCCGCCCTTCCGCTTTTAACGAATCGACGAGGCACGATGAGCATGAGTACGCCGGGTCCCGAACGGGTCCCGTCCAGCGTCAAGGTCGGCAAGACGTCCGGCCAGGGCAAGCCCCCCGCGTCCAAGCCGGCGGCGAAGCCCGGTGCCGCCAAACCCGGTGCGGCCAAGCCCGGCGCGAAGGGCGGCAAGGGCCGCAAGCCCGTCACCCCGGTCAAGGTCAGCGGTGGCCGCCCCTGGGGCCCGATCGCAGTGATCGGCCTGGTCGCGGTCATCGCCCTCGGCATCGTCGGCTTCGGCGTATACAGCGTCGTCAAGGGCTCCCGCAGCTGGGAAGACAAGGCCTCCGACATCGCCGGCGTGGTCAACTACCGCGCCCAGAAGAACGCGGCGATCGACGACCAGAGCCACAAGGACGGCACGCTCACCTACGTGACCAGCCCGCCGGTCGGCGGCGCACACAACGCCACCCCGCAGAACTGCAACGGCGACGTGTACGACGCACCCATCGCCAACGAGCACGCGGTGCACAGCCTGGAGCACGGTGCCGTCTGGATCACCTACAAGCAGGGCCTCGCCGCCGACCAGGTCGCCATCCTCCAGAAGAAGATGGAAGGCAAGGACTACACGTTCATGTCGCCGTACGCCGGCCTCGACAAGAACGTGTCCGTCCAGGTGTGGGGCTTCCAGCTGAAGACCGACGACGTCAACGACGCGCGCATCGACGAGTTCATCAAGGACACCCGCGTCGTGGCCGCCCTCGAGCCCGGCATCTCCTGCTCGGGCGGCAACACCACCACCGGCCCGGTCACCGCGGCCGCCACCGGCACGGGCATGACAGGCAGCTGATGACCGTCTCCACCGACTCGGATGCGGTGGCCGAGGCCGCCGCATCCGTGAACGGCAACCGCCCCACGCGCAGCCGTCGCACCCTGCTTCTGGTCATCGCCGCCCTGCTGGTCGGCACCGTGCTCGGCGTCGGCATCGGCGTCGTGGTGCCGCACCTGCGCACCCCCGGCGACAACTCGGTCGAGGCCGGCTTCCTCCGCGACATGTCGACCCACCACGCCCAAGCGGTGGAGATGTCGATGATCGCCCACGAGAAGTCGGCCGACCCCCAGATCGTCTACCTGGCCAACGACATCGCGCTGACCCAGCACGGCCAGATCGGCTACATGCAGGCCTGGCTGCGCGACTGGCACCTCAGCCCGACCAGCTCCGAGCAGCCGATGGCCTGGATGCCCGACTCCGAGGGCTCGGTGGTCAACGGCCTGATGCCCGGCATGGCCACCCCCGAGCAGCTCACTGCCCTGCGCAAGGCCACCGGCAAAGACCTCGACACGCAATACCTGACCCTGATGCGCCAGCACCACCTGGGCGGCATCCACATGGCTCAGGAAGCGGTCAAGCTCTCCGACAACGACGACGTGACCTGGCTGGCCGGCACCATGGTGAAGTCCCAGCAGAACGAGATAGCCCTGATCGACGACCTCCTGAAGAAGGTCCAGGCGTCATAACCCGGTTGGCAGGGCCCGCCGGGGCCCTGCTAGGCTCAGTCTCACTTGAGCCCCCGTAGCTCAGGGGATAGAGCGTCGCCCTCCGGAGGCGAAAGCGCAGGTTCGAATCCTGCCGGGGGCACGACCTTGGGACCTCCCTGTTCGCTGAGAAGCGCGAACCGGGAGGTCGTGCTATTTCTCCTGGGGCCCGAGCCCCAGACCCCACGCCGAGGGGCTCCGCCCCCGGATCCCCGCCGGGCTCCGCCCTGGCCCCGACTGCGAGCGGCGTCCGCCTACTGCCTCCGCTGGTCCGCTTGTGGCCGTGACCCAAGCTCATCCGTGTTGAGTGGTTGTTCTCGCACGGAAGCGCCATCGTGCGCAGTACGGATACGCCGTAAGCCACGGCGTCTGCGACTAATTGGGAATTCAATTCACGCATCATCCGAGCGAAGCCTCGCCGGCGCCCACTGGAGGAGCTCTTCAAGGCTGTCGTCCAGCGATGCTGTCATCGAATCTTGTTCAGCTGAACAGATGTTTTGCCGTGCTCCAGTGCGTAGACGAATCGCTCCGACATGTCAGCAAAGGTCGGCCAGTTTGCCCTGCCCCTGGCCGCGTTGCCGTCGGCGTAGTCGCACCGCGTCGGCAAAGGCACTGCTCGGGTTGAGATCAGGCATTTCGGTGTCCCCCGTGCCAACCGCACGAACGTGCGGGTCTTGGCGCCCGCCGAGCTCTCCAGGACCGGCTGGGCGTTGAAACCGCACGAACGTGCGGCTACTACGCGGGGTTGGCAGGGTCCAGTAGTTCGGCGAAGCCGGTTACGTGCAGGACCTGGGTCACCAACGCTGTCGGGTTTTTCAGGCGGAAGCCTCGGCCTCGGCGCAGGGCGGTGCTTCGGGCGTCCAGCAGGCACCGCAGGCCCGCTATCGACAGGAACTGGGCGTCGGTCAGGTCTACTTCCAGCTCCTGGACGTCGTCCTCTTCTATCGCGTTGATCATCAGGGCGGTCAGCGTGTCACAGACGTTGTTGTCCACTCGGCCGGTTATGCGCAGACGGGCAACGCCGTCGTTGCCGGCCTCCCTGGTCACCGCGAACGGCACCGTCACGGCAAGTCCTCCAGCGGTCCCCCGTGCTGCCTAGTGCGGGCAGCACGCCAATCGTGCACCAGGGCGCCGGGTTCGGCGAAGCGGTCACCCACCCGATGGTGTGAGGGTGCGGCCGGCTCGGCGGAAGGTGCCCTTGCCGGCGTTTTTCGCCTCGTACAGGGACAGGTCGGCGTCCAGCAGCAGGCGTTCCAGATCGTGGCCGGGGCCCTGGCAACCGGCTATCCCGGCGCTCGCCTTGATGCGCAGCTCCCGGCCGGCTACGACGACGGGCTCGGCGATGTCGTGCAGCAGGCGGCGGGCCACCTCGTCGGCCTCCCGCGGGTCGGCCAGGGCGGGCAGGAAGGCCACGAATTTCGTCGCCGCCCAGCCGGGCCGGGGTGTCGGCAGCGCGCAGCGCGGCTCGCAGGCGGTGGCCGACCTCGATCAGTAGGGCATCGCCGGCCGCGTGGCCCATCGTGTCGTTGACCTCTTTGAAGCCGTCCAGGTCGAGCAGCAGGACGGCGGTGTGGTGTTCGGCGGTGGCCAGTTTCGCGGTGGCCAGGTCGTAGAAGGCGGCCCGGTTCGGCAGGCCGGTCAGGGCGTCGTGGTGGGCCTGGTGGCGGAGGGTGCCGATCAGACTGCGGATGGTGGAGAGCATGAGCAGTTGGCGGAGCATGGCCACGGTCACCACGGCCAGCAGGAACCAGATCAGTACGGGAGTGAGGGTGCCGGTTTGCACGTACGCCCGGAGCACCTCGGCGAGGGCCAGCACGACGGGTATGTAGGGCAGGGCCGGCCAGATGCCGGCGAAGACGCGTTCGCCGGATTTGTCGCCGACGGGCAGGACGGTACGGCTGGCCACCGCGATGAGCAGGGCGGCGATCAGGTAGCCGCCGCCCGCGCCGGTGCGGTACCAGGGCAGATCGAGTACGTCGTTGTGCACCGCGACGCCCGCGGTCAGCGCGAAGGTCCCCAGGCCGGCGGCGAGCAGGCGCAGGGCGTAACCGTCGGGGGTGGGGGTGCTTCTCGACATGAGCACCAGGGCCAGCGCCGCGCCGACCGACTCGACCGCGATCACCATGGTGAACATCAGGAACGTGCCGGCGGCCAGGTGCTCCTGGGCGCCGTCCAGGATCAACTGCCAGGCCAGGGCGTACAGGGCGCCGGATACCGCGGTGACGTCGAGGGCCAGGGCGAGTCGGGCGGATCGGTCCGGCAGTTTGGGCGAGGCCAGCACCAGCGCCACCATGGCCAGGCCGGCCGCTATCAGCGACAGGCCGTCGGCGGCGCTCTTCGGCGGGCTGTCCAGCGTCGCGGCGGCGATGTAGCCGAGGTACGCGATGCCGAAGACGGACGCCGCGACGGCGCCGAGCAGCCAGCCCGCCCGCAGCCGGCCGCGCTCCGAGCGGGCCCACCGGGCGAACCCGGCGGTCGCGTAGAAGCCCGCCGCCCCGATCGGGACGCTGACCACCACGATGCCGGCCCGGTCCGACAGGTGCGGCAACAGCAACTGCATGAGCACACCGGCGACCAGGACGGCGAGGACGCGCGGCAGGATCACCTGCCTCCGATCGGCCCGGCCGGTGGCGATCTGAGTTAGGCCGTCGTGTCGGCCTTCTCACGGAGGGCGTCGGCCACGGCCTTCTGCACCCGGTCGTCCTCGCGGGCACTGCGGCGGGCCCGGTTTCGCCGGACGATCAAGGCGGCGGCGACGATCAGGGCGATCAGTAGCAGCAGCGTCCAGGAGACGGCCCGGAAATGCGTATCCGCGTGGATCGCCGGCAGCGCCGAGGTGCTGCCGGAGGCGTCGGTGGCGACCGGGGTGACGGTGGCGGTGGCGACCAGGTCGAAGGCGGCGGCCACGGCGTGCACCGGGACGCTCACCTTCCAGCTTTCGCCGGGCAGCAGCTCGGGCGGGGCGGCGATCTTCGCGGCGTCGGTGCGGAACATCCCGAACGGGCCCTCGACCCGCAGGGCCTGGGTGGCCGAGAGGGTGGCGTTGCCGGTGTTGTGGATGGTGTAGCTGACCGCGGCGTCACCCTTGGCGAACGGGTTGACCGAGCCGTGCCAGTCGACCGACAGGTTCTCGATCGAGAGGGCCGGTTTGAGGTCGCCGCCGACCCGCAGCTTGATCCGGATGCCCAGGCGGCGTTCCACGTTGATGGTCTCGGTGCTGCTGGGCTGGGTCAGCGAGGTGACGATGCCGCCGACGTAGTCGCCGGGGGTGGCGTTGTCCGGCAGCGTCACGGTGAACGGCACCTCGACGGTCTTGCCGGGCGGCACGGTGATGGTCGCGCCGGCCGGCCGGGCCCAGGTGCCGACGGCGACCGCCTTGACGTCCCGGTTGCGCAGGTCGAGCTGGCCGGAATCGGTGGTGTAGCCGTCGGCCGTGTAGACGGCGAGGTTCAGCGGGGCCTTGCCGCGGTTGGCCACGACCATGGCGTCCTTGATCGTGCCGCCGGGGTTGATCGCGTAGCTGTAGCTGGTCCGGTCGTCGCCGTAGCTGTTGGCGGCGGTCCGCACCGTCCAGGTGACATCGCCGCCCTCGGCGTGGGCGGGCGCGGCGAACAGGGCGGACACGAGGGTCGCGAGCAGGGCGGCGACGATCTTGCGCATTGATTCCTCCGAAGGGTGGTGGGGCGGGCGCCGATGCGCCCGCCCCACCTGGGGGTAGAACTCAGCTGCTCAGTGCGGTGATGGTGAGGGTGGCGCGGTAGTTGCCCTTGTCGACGCTGCCCGGGATCTTGAGGTCCAGGTCGGCGCCGAGCTTGGCGGTACCGCGGGCGTGGCCCTGGTCCGCCGAGCCGAGGCCGCGGGAGACCGACAGACCCTGGCCACCGCCGTCGTAGGCGGAGCCGACCGCGGCTCCGGCCTTGGCGCCGGCACCGGCGGTCACGACCTTCGGGGTCCAGCCCAGGTACGAACCGGAGAAGGTCTTGGCGCCGTCCTTGAAGTCACTCACGCCGGCCGAGATCGACCAGGGTGCGAGGGACCGGCGGCTGTCCGACACCGCGATCGGGTTGATCGAACCGGTGGCCTCGAAGTAGTCACCGTTGTGGTCCACCGCGGTGCCCAGGTCGACCAGGCCGTTGTAGCCGTCGATCGTCCAGCCGAACTCGCCGGGGGCGGCGTTCGGCACGTTGACCTGGATGTCCTGGCCCGAGCCGTGGTACGGGTGCACGGTGACCTTGTCGACGATCGAGCCGACCGCCTGGCCGGTCTCGGTGCACGGCGACTTGGCCAGCTCGACGGCCGCGTTCGGCGCCGCGCAGGTGCCGGAGCGGAGGTCCTGGACGACCAGCTTGTCGTTGCGGACCTCGACCTTGACGTACGACCGGACGTGCTCCTGGTTCTGCACCGAGTTGTACCAGTACTTACCGGCGTCGAGCGGGTCGGCACCGTTGCCGGCGCCGCTGGTGCCGCTGTTGTCGGGCTGCGTGATGTCGTAGTACTTCGAACCCGAGGCCGAGTTCGCGGTCACGTAGAGCACGCCGCCCGGGCCCGGGTAGACGTCGGCCGCACCGGGCTGCTCGGTGGCGTCCGCCTTGGCACCGTTCTTGATCAGGTAGCTACGCGAGTAGCTGTGGTCGTGGCCCTGCAGAACCAGGTCCACGCCCAGGTCCGAGAACTTCTGCGAGAAGTCCACGCGACGGATCTTGTTGTCGGCGTCCTTGGCGTGGTCGGCCGGCGAGTAGATCGCGTGGTGGTAGACGAGCACCTTCCACTTGGCCTCGGTGCCGTGCTGGTTGATCACGTCGGTGACGTAGGCCAGGTGGGCCGCGTCGCCGCCGCCACCCTGCGCGGTCGCGTAGCTGTTGCTGTTCAGGTCGATGAACAGGGTGTCCTTGTAGATGTACCAGTAGTCGCCACCGGAGGTGTTCGACGACGGCGTGCCGTTGGAGTAGTACGCACCCGACCGGTCGGTGTTCGGCGTGTACAGGTGCTGCTCGTACGCCTTGCCGCCGACGTCGTGGTTACCGATGGTGGCGGCCCACGGGTAGGACTTGAGCTGGGTAGGCGCGAGGAACGAGTCCCACTGGGCCTCGGTGTTGGCGGTCTCGACCTGGTCGCCGCCGGACACCAGGATCTCGGCGTTCGGGTTGGCGGCGAGCGAGACGTTCACCGTGTCGACCCAGCCGGCCTGGTCCTTGGCGAGGTTGCCGGAGGAGCCGATCTGCGGGTCGCCGTAGAACAGGAAGTCGTAGTCGCCCTCGAAGGACTGCGTCTTGAACGCGTACGCCGAGGACCAGTTGCCCTCGAAGCCCACCCGGTACGAGTACCCGGTGTTCTCCTTGAGGCCGGTGAGGGTGGCGTGGCGGTTGAAGCCGCCGCTGGTGGCGATGTTGGCGGCGCCGGAGGCGGCGAACGTGACGGCCGAGGCCGGGAACGCGCCGTCGACCAGCGAGCTGGTCGGGGCGAGCTGCACCTGCTGCGCCGTGTCGGCCGACGAGTACCAGGTCACGATGCGCTGGGTCTCGTTGGAGCCGACGCCGAGGATGATGCCGGAGAGCGTGGCCGAGTCGGCGGCGAAGGCGGGAGCGGCCAGGCCGCTGCCGAAGGCCACGCCGAGGCCGAGGAACGCGGCGACGGTCGAGGCGACCACGCGGCGTCGCACCGGCCCGAGGGCCGATGCCGAGTTGCTCGTTCTCATCGGTGTTGTTTCCCCTTTTCCCTGATGAGAGTTGCGTGAAGCTTGATCAAGTTGGCGGTGCGCCATGAACCCGGCGTGAATGGCGGCGTTCGCGGTGATGGATCTTCACGAAAGACCGGCGACGCGTTGGACAAACCAGATGAGGCCCATCAGCGAGACCCCGGCGGAGACCCCGCCGGTGACCCAGAGACCGGCCCGTGGTGATCGGCGGCGCAGCAGCATCAGCAGCGGGAAGACGAGCGCGATGATGGTGAGCTGGACGACCTCGATGCCCACGTTGAACACCAGCAGCGACCAGAGCAGGGTCCAGGACCACGCCTCGTCGATGCCGAGCGCGCCGGCGAAGCCGAGCCCGTGCACGAGTCCGAAGCAGAACACGACGGCGAGCCGGGTCCAGCCGGCCCGGTCCAGGGCGAAGTGGCCGCCGTTCACCGACAGGTCGGTGGCGTGGTCGCCGCGCCGCCAGACGCGGAACAGGTACCAGCCGGCGACCACGGCGATGGACAGCGCGATGATCGGCTCGACGACCGCGCCGGGCACGTCGACCACGCCGAGGGCGGCGAGCATGAACGTCACCGAATGGGCCAGGGTGAAGCTGGTGGCGGCCAGCACGATCTCGCGCAGCCGCCGCGAGCCGGCGATCAGCGCCAGCAGGAACAGGATGTGGTCGATGCCGGTGAGCAGGTGTTCGGCGCCGAGCCGGAAGAACTCCCAAAACCGCTGGTACCAGGTCTGGGCGGTGGAGAACGACGGCTGGCCGGCGTCGAGTGCGGCGCTGCCGGTCCGGCCGTCCAAATCGTAGGTAACGATGGTTTTCACGCCTTTGACGAAGCCCTCGTCGTCTCCGAAGAGGCCGCTGCGCACCTCGTGCGCGTCCGACCGGGGGCAATCCCAGTCCAGCGTCAGGTCGGTGTAGGGCACGCCCTCGCGCTGCCCCATGGTGAATGCCCCGACCTTGGTGGGGGTGCAGTCCCGCACCGAGAAACGGGCCCGGACATAGGCGAGAGCGGCATCGGAGTGCTTCTCCAGCGCCGCCGCCTGCGCGACCGGGTCGCCGTCGTCGAAGGCGGCGGTGCCGTCCTGGAACAGCGAGTCCTCCTTGGCGGCGTCCGCGGCGGAGACGACGAACAGGTCGTACTCGAGTTCGAGCGCCGTCCGCACCTGTCCCGCATGTGCGGAGACGTCGACGTAAACGGTGGACGAAAATCCGTGCGCGAACGCCGGACCGGCACTCAGCAGTGCGATCGCCGTGGCGACGACCGCCAGGACGGTCGCGCGAACGGGGCGGGACATGAGACTCCTTCGAGGGTTTGCGAGTGCACGGTCCCTGTTCCGGGTGAACAGGATCCGGCCAGTCGGAGAACCCCGGAAAACAACCAGCCAAGATCAAGTTCCGACCACCCAACCCGGGCCCCACCTGGGATAAGAAGGAGCCGCACCGAAGGAGGAGACCCTTGCGCACCCTGATCAAGGCCGCCGTGGCCCTGGCCGCGGCCGCCACCCTGACCACCGGCTGCGCCTCGCAGAAGGGCTGGGCCGCGCCGCAGCCGACCCCGACCCCGGTCGGCACCCTCGGGCCGGGCTTCGTCGACCCGTCGGCGTCCCCCTCGCCGGAGGCCACCATCACGCCGAGCCCCGGTTCATGGGACGAGGTGCATCCGCCGAAGGGTTACCGGGTCGTGCTGCTCACCTCGGGCGACGACGCGCCGACCAGAGCGCTGGTCGGCGCGGTCCAGGAGTGGGCCGAGGCGGAGGACGCCGAACTGCGCACCGTCACGGCACCGGCGCACGACCCGATCCCGAGCATCACCAAGGCTCTGGGCATGAACGCGGATCTGATCGTCAGCGCCGGCAACGACCTGATCGACCCGCTCGCGATCGTCACCGCGAACCACCTGTCGCAGCAGTTCCTGGTGGTCGGCGCGGAAGTGGCCGAGCCGACCGCGAACGTCACCGCGGTCGACTGGTCGGGCGCGTCGTTCCGGGGCGAGGGCCTGGGTATGTCCTCGACCTACGATGCTGCGTCCTTCACCGCCGAGCGCTGCGCCGACGCGATCCGCGCGGGGGCCGCGGCGGTGCTGAACAAGCTCACCGGGATAGTGATCTGGGTCCGATAGTTTCGGCAGGTTTCCGAGAACTAGCCGTTGACTTTCGCTGGCGCTCGGTAAAACAATGACCACGGTCGATAGTCGCCCGTGCGACGCGGCAGTGGGTGGCTGCGTCGCACGGGTCCACCGTCGCCGAACTGGACGTTGCCGCCGCCGATCCGCACCGGCAGCGTCGAGGGCATGACCGCCATCCTGCTGATCCACGGCCACCCGTTCGACCACACCCTGTGGGACCCCCAGGCCGAGGCCCTGCGCGCGGCCGGCCACCAGGTCGTCGCCCCCGACCTGCGCGGCTACGGCAGTGCGCCGGCCACCGGCGACGTGACGCTGTTCGCCGAGTTCGCCGCCGACCTGGCCGCTCACCTGGACGCGGCCGGCGTGCACCGAGCCGTCGTCGGCGGCGTCTCGATGGGCGGCCAGATCGCCATGGAGTTCCACCGGCAGTACCCGGATCGGGTCGCCGGGCTGGTTCTCGCCGACACCTCGCCGATTCCCGAGGACGAGGCCGGGCGGGCCGGGCGCTACCAGCTCGCCGACCGGCTGCTGGCCGAGGGCGTGGCGGGCTGGGCCGACGAGGTGCTGGGCAAGATGATCACGCCTTACCACGTGGTGGAGAAGCCGGACGTCGCCGCGCACGTCCGCCGGATGATGCTCGCGACGTCGCCGCAGGGCGCGGCGGCCGCGCTGCGCGGCCGGGCGCAGCGCCCGGACTACCGGCCCACCCTTTCCGAGGTACGCGTTCCGACGCTGGTCCTGGTCGGCGCCGAGGACCCCTACACGCCGGTCGCCGATGCCGAGCTGATTCACAAACTCGTCCCGGGCAGCGAACTCGTCGTGGTCGACCGCGCCGGACATCTGCCCGGCCTGGAGCAACCGGCGGCGGTCAATGCGGCCCTGCTCCGATTTCTGGGTGCCGAGTGGTAGACCTGGGCGGGTTGGGTAAGGCTCCGGTGACAAGGGGAGGCGACATGGCTACCGAGAATTTCTCCACCGAGGCGGCCGAGGGCGAGCGTGACCGCCGGTTCCACGGTGGATCGCCCGCGCACCTGGACGATGACGAGCTGGCCCGCCGCACCGAGGCCGAACGGGCCGAGGCCGGCGTGACCGACTACGACCCGAACGACGTACCGCCGGCCACCGACGATCCGGTGCCGTTCGACCCGGCCTTCGACGCCGACGAGCAGGACATCGAGAGCGTCACGGCCCGGCAGGAGGCGGAGGGCGAGACCACCCCGCTGTCCGCGGACAACCCGTTCCCGCCCACCCGCTACGCGGAATGACCGGCCGACGGGCGGCCTAAGGCCGCCCGTCTCCGATCAGACCGTTCAGGTCGCCGTAGGCGATGGCATCGGCAATTGACGTGTACGTGCCGGAGCTCAGCGCCTCCCGCACCGCGCGCCGCATGACCGCGTACGCCGCCTCGGCCACCCCGGAACCCAGGCTCACCCGCGCCACCCCGAGTTTCGCCAGCTCCGTCACCGTCGGCGCCCCCGGCCAGACCAGGATGTTCAGCGGCGCCGGGATCCGCTCGACCAGCGCGGCCACCACCGCCGGATCCACCGCACCCGGCACGAAGATGCCGTCCGCTCCGGCCGCCAGATAGGCCCCGGCCCGCGCCACCGTCTCCTCGAGGTCACCGCTGCCGCGCAGGTAGGTGTCGATCCGCGCGTTGATGAAGAGCACCTCGGCGGGCGCCGCCGCCCGGGCCGCGGTCAGCCGTGCGACGTACTCCGGGATCGGCCGCACCGAGTCCTCGAGGTTGATGCCGGCCGCACCGGCCGCCACCATCCGGCGCACGGTTTCGGCGACCCCCGTCGGATCCTCCCCGAAACCGGACTCGATGTCGGCGGTCACCGGCACCGACACCGCCGCGACCACCCGGCGCACGGCATCGACGGCCAGGTCGCGGTCGAGGGTGTCGCCGTCCGGGGCGCCGAGGCTCCAGGCCACGCCGGCGCTGGTGGTGGCGACCACCGGCGACCCGGCCTCCTCGGCGATGCGGGCGCTGGCCGCGTCCCACGCGTTGGCGAGCACCAGCGGCGCGCCCGGGACGTGCAGAGAACGAAGAAGAGCTGCCTTTTCAGTCACCTGCACAGTCTTCGCGACGACCCGGCCGGGACGTAAGGTTTGAGTCCCAGCTAAAACCACGGAGGCGGAATTGGCCACCATCGGCCTGTCGGCGACGTCCGCGACCCGCATCCGCTTCGCCGTCTCCTGCCTGTGGGAGGTGCTGGCCAGCGTCCGCATCCTCCGCGACCCAGGTGTGCCGCCGATCTTCCGCACCTGGTCGCGCCGGGCCCGGCTCTCCTCCGAGACGCTGCTCTGGCACCTGATCGCCCCGACCGGCGGTTACACGCCCGACTTCCTCACCCCGCCGCCGTCCGGCCTCTCCGCCGACCTCCGGCGCGAGCTGACCGGCCTGCGCGCCACCCCGGCCGCGCTGGTCCGGGAGCACCTCGACCTGCTGGGTGCCGACCGGCCGCGGCCGCTGCGCAAGCTGCACGCCGACCCGGTGACCGGCCTGGCCCGGCTGGCCGCCGAGATCGAGTCGTACTGGCAGGTCGCGATCGCCCCCGACTGGCCGCGGATGCGCGCCCTGCTCGAGGCCGAGGTGCATCGGCAGGCCCGCCGGGTGGCCGAGAGCGGCAGCACCGCCGTCCTCAACGATCTGCATCCCCAGGTCACCTGGCACGACGGCGGGCTGACCATCGACCAGCCGCACTGCACCGCTCCCGACGTGCCGGACGGCACCGGGGTGGTGCTGATCCCGTCGGTGTTCGTCTGGCCGTCGGTGCTCACCGTGACGGCGGGCGAGGTGCCGCAACTGGCCTATCCGGCGCACGGGGTGGCCACCCTGTGGGAGCAGTCGTCCCGATCGCCGGAACCGCTGGTGGCCCTGCTGGGTCGCGGCCGAGCCGCCCTGCTGCGGGAACTCGGCACACCGCGGTCCACCACCGAGCTCGCCGGGCGCACCGGCATGACCGCCGGTGGCGTCTCCCAGCACCTGTCCACGCTGCGGGCGGCCGGTCTGGTGGTGACCCACCGTCAAGGCCGCTCCCTGCTGAACACCCGCACCGAGATCGCCGAGGCCCTGCTGGCCGCGAGTCAGAGCGGGAGCACCACCGGGGTGGGCGTGCCCGCGACGCAGGTCACCGTGGTGCGGTAACGGCTCGTGAGGCTCTTGAAGATCGCCACCACGGTCAGTGCCGGGCCCGGTTCCACCTTCTCCACCTCGTAGCCCGGATTGGCCTCCCACGAGGTCAGCTTGGCCTTGCCCGCGGTGCAGACGGCGTGGATCACGCCGCCCGGCGATTCGAGCTGCTTTCCCTCGGGCGCCGACGACGCGCCGTCCGAGGTGCTGGGCGCCGGTGAGCTCGGCGCGCCGGACGAGGCCGCCGAGCCGCCCGGGCTCACCGAGGCGATCGGCTCACTCCCGGCGACCGGCGGGTTGGCCGGCACCCCGGTGGCCGTGGGCCGGGTGACCTCGCCGCCCTTACTCACCGTGGGCACGCCCGCCGACCTGCTCACGGTGGGTGCAACGGAGACGGTCTCGGCGGCGTCCGGTGTCGCGATCCCCGCGCCGGAGTCGCCCTGCAACACCAGACCGACGATGGCCGCCGTCAGCACCACGACGATCGCCACAATCAACATCAACTGCTTTTTGCGTACGCGTCGAGCGCCCCTGGACTGCCCCGCACCGGCCAGGGAGCCGCCCCGGACGGCCGGTAGGACCTCGGTGACCACCGCGGCCGGCCGGTTTCGCCCGGCCCGCGCCCGTGGCACGTTACCGGCTTTCCGGCCGGCATCGCGTCGACCGGAGGGCCCGGCCCCCACCGCACCGGACGCGTTGCCGGACCCGCTCGCGACACCGGCACGCCCGCCCGGGCCGATGTTGCCGGCCCGGTTCCCGTCCCGCGCCGCCCCGGAATTGTCCGAGCGCAACGGTGCCTGCCACACCCCGGTCTCGGCGTCCAGGTCGTCGGCCGCACCGGAGGCGGGGTGCGGGATCCGGGGTGCGTGGGTGCCGGCTTCACCCCGTACGGCATCGGGGTTGATCGCCAGCGAAGCCTCGGCCGCGTCGGCCAGCGTGCTCGACACCTCGCTCGCGCTCGGCCGGGAGGCCGGGTCCTTGGCCAGGCAGCGGCTGATCAGCTTGGTCACCGCCGGCGGCACGCCGGGCAGGTCGGGCAGCGGGGCCGGTTCGAGGTAGACGTGGGCCCGCAACATCTGCGTGGTGCTCTCCACCGACCAGGGCGATTCGTCGGCCAGCAGGCGGTAGAGGAGGACGCCGAGCGCGTACACATCGGACGCCGGCACGATCTCAGCCCCGGTCAGCCGTTCGGGGGCCAGGTAGGCGGGGGTGCCGACGAGCATCTCCTCGGGCGAGGCGGGACCGATCGCAGCCGCGATGCCGAAGTCGACCACCTTGGCGCCGGCCGGGGTGACCATGATGTTGGCCATCTTGATGTCGCGGTGCACCAGGCCGTCGGCGTGTGCGGCGGCCAGCGCGGCGGCCACCTCGCCGCAGATCCGGAAGACCGTGCGCGGCGGCAGCTTCCCGGCCGAGACCCGCTGCTGCAGGGTCGGGCCATTGATCAATTCCATGACGACGTACGGGGTGCCCGTGTCGGCGGCCTCGCCGTAGTCGTAGACCTGGGCGATGTTCGGGTGCGAGAGGGTGGCGGCGGCCCGCGCCTCGTCGCGGATGCGGACGCGCGACTGCGGATCATCGGTGTAGCGGCCGGCCAGAAGTTTCACCGCGACCGGGCGCCCGAGCACCTCGTCGCGCGCACGCCACACCACGGCCATGCCACCACTGCCGAGTTCGTCCAGCAATTTGTAGCGGCCGCCGATCGTCTGCCGAACCTCCACCGTGGCAGTCTGCCCGCCCGGCCGGAAATTCGCACATCGAATGCTATTCGTGTTTCACATTTCCCTATTGTTTCGGAGCCGGATGCTGCATCCACCACTCGGTGAACTGGCGAGCCTGACCCAGGTTGTCCAGGCGCAGGACCCACAGGTTGCTGAAAGTTTTTTTCGGATACCTGGTCGTCGCCTCGATGATCGCAAGATCCTCGGTGACCAGCAGCGGATGCCACTCGAACGTGGTCGTTCCCGGTTTGTCCCGACGTTTCAGCCACTTCTCGACAATTTTGTCGCGACCGAGCCACGGCTTCGCGAACGGTTCCGTGAAATAGGCGGCATTCTCTGCGAAAAGATCACCTATGTCGTGTGGATCATTCGACTCCCACGCCTTGCGGTAGTTCTCCACCCACGCCGTCACCGCATCGAGACTGCTCATCGCGTACGCCTCCCCAGCTCGTCTCAATCCGCAGCGTAGGCGAGGCGGCTGAACTCCTGCAGTGCCCCGTTCCACAGCAGATCGCTGACCTGGCTGAGAAGGATCACCGTGAGATCCTCGGCCGGGTCGTTGAACCAGTCGGTGCCGAAACCGCCGGACCAGCCGTACCGTCCGGTGGCGGTCACGCACATGCCGTACCCCCAGCCCTCCCCGCCGAGCAGGGAGCCGGCGCCCTCGATCTGGGCCGGGGTCAGATGGTTGCGGGTCATCGCGGCCACCGACTGCTCGGAGAGCAGCCGGGTGCCACCGGCGACACCGCCGCTCAGCAGCAGCCGGCCGAAGGCCAGGTAATCGTCGGCGGTGGAGATCAGCCCACCGGAACCGGACGGGAAGATCGGCGGGGTGCTCCACAGATCAGGGCCGCTGTCCCGCCGCTCGTCGCCCGCACTCATGTAATAGGCCGGCAACTCGGCGGCCCGCTCGGCCGGCAGCCAGAAGGCGGTGCCGGTCATGCCGAGCGGCGCGAGGACCCGCTCGTGCAGCAGTTCGTCGAGCGGCTGGTCGGCAGCCCGGGCCAGCAGCACCCCGAGCACCAGCGTCCCGGCGTTGTACATCCACGTCTCGCCGGGCTGGCGCATCAGCGGAAGCGTGCCCAGCCGGCGGATCCACTCGTCCGGGTCGTGCTGGTTGCGCGGATAGGGGTCGCTCATGATCAGGCCGAGGTCGCGCCACGCGTCGACGATCGGGAACGGCGGGTCGAACCGGTCGCCGTCCATCACCTGCCCGAACCCGCAGGTGAAGGTCAGCAGATCGGCCACGGTGATCGGGCGGACCGCCTCGACCGTGTCGTCGAGCGGCCCGTCCAGGCGGCGCAGGACGCGCGGCGCGGCCAGCTCGGGCAGCACCTTGGCGATCGGCTCCTCGAGGTCGATCCGGTCGTCCTCGGCGAGCATCAGGGCGGCGGCGGCCAGCACCGGCTTGGTCATCGAGGCGATCCGGAAGGGCGTGTCCCGCCGCATCGGGACGTCACCGCCGAAGCGGGTCACGCCGACGGTGTGGACGGTAACGTCGTCGCCGCGCGCTACCAGCGCGACGACACCGGGGAACTCGCCACGATCAACCCGAGCGGTGATCGCCGCACGCAACGAACTCGTCATGGGGTACAGCATGGAACAGAACTGGCGGCATCTCCCACCTCCGGCCCGGCCGATCGCGGCCGCGGCGACCGACGCGGTCGGGGCCGCGCAGCACCGGGACGGCGACGCGCTGGCCGACGCCGTCGCCCGGATGGCCGCTCTCGACCCGGCGCACACCGGCCTGATCCTGGGCGTGACCGTGCGCCTGCTGCTGGAGGACACCCAGCCCGACGGCATCGATGCCGAAGGCGTGCGGGCGGTGCTGGAGCGGTCCGTCCGCGGCGCGTCCGAGTGGCAGACCGAGGTCGACCCGCACGTGATCCTGCTGCTGCTGGCCGGTGCGCTCGGGGTCGCCGACGAGGACGACGAGACGCCCCCGCCGAAACTCGACGAGCTGGCCCGGCACGCCGCGCTGCTGCTGGCCGACCTGCTCGGCCCGCGCCCGGTCCCGCCGTTCCTCACCGCGGCGCTGGCCGAGATCGAACGCGCGCAGCTCAACGACTGATCGGTCGTTGAACACGCCGGGACAGGCGCGAGAGAGGGGACGATCATGGAGTTGCGGCCACTGGTTCACGTCGGCAACATGGCCGCCGCGATCGCCTTCTACGAGAAGCTCGGCGCCGAGATCATCCACGGCGGCCGCGATTCGGAGTGGGTGCTGCTCCAGCTCGGCACCGTCCAGCTCGGCCTGCTCGCCCGCCCGGCCGACGAGGCGCGCGGCGAGACCCCGGTGGAGCTGCACTTCGGCACGTCCGGCCCGCTGGAGCAGTGGGAGCGGCGACTGCACCGGGCCGGACTGCCGGTCACCGAGGTCACCGCCGACCAGGACCTCGGCGAGCAGCTGTGCATCCGCACCCCGGACGGCACGATCGTCAAGATCAGTCAGCGCGAGCCGTAATCGCGCGCCCAGGCGCAGATCGCGGCGAGCGGCTGCTCCAGGGTGCGGCCGAGCGGCGTCAACTCGTACTCGACGTGCTGCGGCGGATCGGCCTTGAGCACCCGGCGGGCGACCAGGCCGTCCTCGACCATCCCGCGCAGGGTCTCGGTGAGCATCTTCTGGGTGATGCCGGGCACCCGCCGGCGCAGTTCGGCCGGGCGCTGCGGCCCCGGCAGCAGCGAATAGATCAGCAGCACCCGCCATTTGGTGGCGAGCCGCTCCAGCGCCTGCCGGGTGGTGCAGCTCTCTTCGAGCACGTCGGGCACGATCAGATCCACGGCCACCCTCCCCATGGGTACGCGGAAGTGCCTTCTGTATACCTCAGCCCGGCCGGCCTAGTGTCGCCGCGTGACCGAATTTCGTAGCGAAGGCCTGCGCCTGGCCGGCGTCCTGCACCGCACCGACGACCCGCAGGCGATCGTCCTCACCGGACCGTTCACCGGCGTGAAGGAGCAGGTGACCGGCGTCTACGCCGAGCGGTTCGCGGCCGAGGGCTTCACCACGCTGACCTTCGACCACCGCGGCTGGGGCGACAGCGAGGGCCGCCCCCAGCACGAGGACAGCCAGGGCAAGCTGGCCGACCTGCGCGCGGCGGTGGGCCTGCTGGCCGGCCAGGGCTACCGGGTGTCGGTGGTCGGGGTCTGCCTGGGCGGTGGATACGCCATGAAGGCGGCCGCGACCGATCCGCGGGTGGCCGCGGTGGCCGGCATCGCGGGCGCTTACAACAGCCCGGCCTGGTTCGCCGAGCGGATGGGCCTGGCCGGCTATCGCGAGGCCCTGCGCGGCATGCTCGACCGCTACGACGAATATCTCCCGGCGGTCGCGGCCGAGGGCGAGGCCGCGATGCCCGGCGAGGAGCCGTGGTCGTACTACTCGACCCACCCGGCGAACTGGACCAACCGCGTCACCCGCGGCTCGCTGCACAGCCTGATGACGCTGGACGTGCTGTCGTCCGCCCGGCCGCTGCTGCCGCCGAGCCTCGTGGTGCACGGCCGCACCGACGACTACTGCTCGCCGGAGCTCGCTGCCGCGCTGAAGGCCGACGAGACCGTCTGGCTGGACTGCGAACGCCATGTCGATCTTTACGACACCGAGCCCTACGTCAGCCAGGCGGTCGCGGCGACGGCCGCTTTCTTGCGAAAGCACGGCGGTGCACTTCATGGGGTACGGCGAGACGCAGCACCGCCAAGCCGATAAGAGCGCCGGTCACGTTGGCGATCAGATCGTTGACGTCGACCGTGCGGCGACTGCCCCCGGCCAGCCCGAGGATCAGCTGGGTGAGTTCGATCGCGGTGCTGGCGGCAACGGCCAGACCCAGGATCTTCCGGTACGCGTCGGCGCGCGGCCACCGCAGCGGCACCAGCACCCCGAATGGGACGAACATGATCACGTTCAGCACGAAGCTGGGCGCGTCCACCAGGAACGGGATGAAGTGGATCACCGGCCCGGCCGGTTCCTGCGGCGTGATCGGGAGGACCGTCACGGCGATCACGCCCAGGGTGTAGGCCGCGCCACAGACTTGCAGCCAATAAAAGTTTGCAGTGCCTGAAAGTTTTACCGTAGTCTCCTCTCCATGGGCCTCCGGGACCGCAAGAAGCAACAGACCCGTTCCGCGCTGACCGCCGCCGCACTGCGACTGGCCGACGAGCGCGGCCTCGACCATGTCACGGTCGAGGAGATCAGCGCGGCCGCCGACGTCTCGTCACGCACGTTCTTCAACTACTTCGCCACCAAGGACGACGCGATCCTGGGCGAGCCGGTGATCGACAACGAGACGGTCTGCCGTCGGCTGCTCGAGTTGCCCCGCGACGTCCCGATCGTCGACGCCGTGCTGACGGTCTTCGAGCCGGCGATCGAGGTGATGCAGGCCGACCGCGAGCTGTGGCTGCTCCGGATGCGCGTGATCAAGGACAACCCGTCCCTGCTGCTGGCCCTGTTCACCCAGGGCGCGGCCAAGGAGCAGGAGTTCATCGCGGCGATCGCGGCCCGGGTCGGGCTCACCCCGGCCGACACGTTCCCGCAGCTCGCGTCGGTGGTCACCGGCTCGGCGTTCCGCATCGCGATGATGCGCTGGGCCACCGCCGGCCCCGACGACCAGCTCGCCGACTTCGTCCGCGAGTCCTTCCGCATGGTTGCCACCGGCCTGGCCGACCCCACTACGAAAGGCACGTGACATGTCAGTCGCGGAACCCCTCGCGGCCGAGGCCGCACCCGCCCGGATGACCCACAAAGAGGTGATTCAGGCGCTGTCCGGCCTGATGCTCGGCATGTTCGTCGCGATCCTCGCCTCGACGATCGTCTCCAACGCACTGCCCCGGATCATCGCCGACCTCGGCGGCAGCCAGTCCGTCTACACCTGGATCGTCACCACCGAGCTGCTCGCGATGACCGCGACCGTCCCGCTCTGGGGCAAGCTCGCCGACCTCTACAGCAAGAAGCTGCTGATCCAGATCTCGCTGCTGCTGTTCGTGACCGGCTCCCTGATCGCCGGCTTCACGCCGAACGTCGGTGTGCTCATCGTCAGCCGGGTCGCGCAGGGCGTCGGCGCGGGCGGCATGTCCGCGCTCGCGATGATCGTGATGGCCGCGATGATCCCGCCGCGCGAGCTCGGTCGTTACTCCGGCATGTTCGGCGCGGTCTTCGGCGTCGCCACCATCGCCGGCCCGCTGATCGGCGGCGTCCTGGTGGACACCGACTGGCTCGGCTGGCGCTGGTGCTTCTTCATCGGCGTGCCGTTCTCGGTGGCCGCGATCCTGCTGCTGCAGAAGACGCTGCACCTACCGGCATCCCGGCGGGCCGTGAAGATCGACTGGCTGGGCGCGCTGCTGATCACCGCGGGCGTCAGCACCCTGCTGATCTGGTCGACCCTGGCCGGCCAGCACTTCGACTGGGCGTCGTGGGAGACCGCGGTGTTCGTGGTCGGCGGCGTCGCGCTGCTGGCCCTCGCCGTGCTGGTGGAGTCCAGGGCGGCCGAGCCGGTCATCCCGCTCGGCATCTTCCGCAGCCGGACGGTCAGCCTCACGATCGTCGCCAGCGTGCTGGTCGGCGTGGCGCTGTTCGGCGGCACGGTCTTCCTGTCGCAGTACTTCCAGGTTGCTCTCGGTAAGTCCCCGACCGTCGCGGGCCTGATGAGCCTGCCGATGATTTTCGGACTGCTCGTCTCCTCGACCGTCGCCGGACAGCTCATCACGAAATTCGGCAAGTGGAAGATGTACCTGGTCGCGGGCTCGGTCGTGATGACCATCGGCATGCTGCTGCTCGCCACCATCGACGCGACCACAAGCGTGCTCCTGCTGTCGATCTACATGCTGGTGCTCGGCGTCGGCGTGGGCATGCTCATGCAGAACCTGATCCTCGCCGCCCAGAACGACGTGCCGGCCGCGGAGCTGGGCGCGACCACCTCGGCGCTGACGTTCTTCCGCAGCATGGGCGGCGCGATCGGGGTGAGCGCGCTCGGTGCGGTGCTGGCCAACCGGGTGACGACGATGTTCACCGAGAAGTTCGGGGCCGCCGCGGCGTCGGCCGGCGATGGCAAGGTGCCCGACCTGGCGACGCTGCCGCCGCAGGTCCTCGACGTGGTCAAGGGCATCTACGGCGATGCGACAGCCGATCTGTTCCTGGTCGGTGCGCCGATCGCGTTCCTGGCGATCATCGTGGTGCTCTTCATCCGGGAGAAGCCGCTGTCCACCCTCTCCGGCGAGGAGCGCCTGGCCCAGGAGCAGGTGCCGCTGCACTGAGCGGGATCTACGCTCCGCGCGGGGCGTACATGATGACGGCCACGCCGGCGAGGCACAGCAGCGCGCCGGCGAGGTCGTATCGGTCTGGGCGGAATCGGTCGACGACCATCGCCCAGATGAGTGAACCTACTACGAAGACACCGCCGTAGGCGGCGAGGATCCGGCCGAAGTTCGGGTCGGGCTGCAGGGTGGCCACGAAGCCGTACGCGCCGAGGGCGACCACGCCGGCGCCGGCGAAGAGCAGGCCACGATGCTCGCGGACGCCCTGCCAGACCAGCCAGGCACCACCGATCTCGGCCAGGGCGGCCAGCACGAACAGGCCCATCGAACGCAGCACGGTCACGTGCCGCATTCAACCAGTCGGGTGGCTCAGGACGGGCGCAGGCCCACCGAGGTGCGCGGGGAGGGCGGCTCGGCGCAGCCCAGCAGGCCCACCAGCCCGGACACCCAGAGCTGGCGGTAGACCGTGGGACTGGGGTGGCTCACCACGAGTTTCACGCCGCTGGCGGCGGCGGTGTGGAAGCAGGCCACCAGGATGCCGATGCCGATGCTGTCGATCAACATCACCCGATGCAGGTCGAGGCAGATCTTGCCCGGCGTGCTGCTGGTCAGGACGTCGTTGACCGCGTCCCGCATCACGTGAGCATTGTCCAGGTCGATCTCGCCGCTGGGTGCGATCTCGACGGTGCCGTCGGCCAATTGGCGCGTGGTGATCGGCAGATACACGGCTGCCCTCTTCCTGGCGTCGAGTGGGGCGACGCCGAGTTTCGCGTGAAGTCACACTCGTAGGCCCGTGGCCCTGCCTCGTGGCCTTGCTCGGGTGTGGGGCGCCTCGCCCAGGCGCCGCTCTCCAACCGCGTTCCTACAACAATCCGCTGGTCTGCAAGTTACGCCACGTAGGCGCGGAACGCCAGAGTAGTTCATATGGCCTGAATGTGCTGGAACGGTCAGCGCGTGGCGGGAACGTTGACGTTCCGCGTGTCGGGGCCGAATACTCACGGTATGCAATGGAGTTCGCTTCGGCATGGGTGACGTCTACCCGCGGTCCGGTCCAGCGCCTCCGGAAGGTCCCGACATACTCCACTTCAGCAGCGTAGATATCGATCAGGCCCGCTCCGCGCTAAATCGTTTCTACTATCCCGTGGCAGTCGGAATTCCGGACGGCGCCGATGGCTTCGGCCTGGGCATGGCAGTGATCCAACTCGGACCGCTAACGGTCGGACAGTTGAGTTACGCCGTCCCGATGATCCTCACCGTGGCCGAGATCGACGCCTACCACGTCAGCATGCCCACCACCGGGCGCATGCAGGCCCGGCACGCCGGTCACGAGGTCCTGGCCGACCCGTCGACCGCGGCCGTGTTCGGTCCGGGCAAACCGGTCTACACCGTGCACGACGGCAACTCGACCGAGCTCGCCATCAAGATCGAACGGGCCGCCCTCGAACAGGAACTGGCCGCCATGCTGGGTCGCCCGGTCGAAGGGCCCATCGACCTGCCGCCGGCCATGGACGTCTCCACCGGGCCCAGCCACAGCTGGAGCCGCCTGGTGCGGCTGCTGCGCGACGAGTTGGAACACCCCGGGGGCCTGATCTACCAGCCACTGATCGCCGAGCAACTGCGCAGCAGCGTGCTGAGCGGGCTGCTGATGAGCCTGCCGCACCGTTACCACGACGAGTTGACCGGCCCGGTCACGGCCGGACCGCCGCGGGCCATCCGCCGGGTGGTGGACGCCATCCACGACGAGCCGGAACGGCCGTTCACGGTGGCCGACCTGGCCACGATCGCCGGGATGAGCGTGCGTTCGCTGCAGGAGGGTTTCCGCCACCACCTCGGCTGCGCGCCGATGGCGTACCTCCAGCAGGAAAGGCTTCTGCGGGCGCACGAGACGCTGCGCCGGTCGGATCCGCTGCGGGTCACTGTGGCCGCCGTCGCACACCGCTGGGGGTTCGCCCATCTGGGGCGGTTCGCCTCGGCCTATCGCACCCGGTTCGGGGTGCCGCCGTCGGAGACCCTGCGTTCGGCCGGGTGAGGCGTCACTCCCCCGGGTCGCTGCGCCGCGGCTGGGGTACGCCGTTCGGACGGTGCACACCGCCGGGAACGCCGAACACGTGGCCGCGCGGGGGAACCCAGTCGCGGAACTGGCCGAGCCGGCGGGGCACGGCGATGAGCTCGCCGTCGCCGGCGCCGCGCTGCTCGTTCAGATAGGCCACCACCCGGGCGGCGGCCACGCCGCCGTCCTCGGCGATGGCGAGCAGTAATCGGTACGTCTCGGCGGCCGCCGGGTCGTCGGGGACGGCGCCGGGCACATCGTCCACGGACCGGCGCAACAGGGCGGCCAGACCGTTGAGGGCCTGCATCACGTCACATGCGTCCCGTTCCGCGTCGGACAGACTTGTCACGCGTCACCCCCTCGCCGCACGATCGGACACTCACCGTCGCACACTTGCCACGCGAAAATGTATTCGGCCCGCTACGTAGCGTCCATCCGTAACACGCAGGTCCTGTCCAGTTAGCGCTCAGTTCGTCCCCCGACGACATGATCGTCCGTTTCTGCCGCATGGTCACGATGGGAACAACGGGGTAAGACGAGAGAGAACCAACCTGGAGGGATGACATGACCGACGAACCTCGCCCGCCGCTGGAGGAGAGCCCGGAGGTGGCCGACGCGATCGAGGACGACGTGGCGGTGGATGCCTTCATCACCGGCGGCGGCGCCGATCGCGACACTCCCGAATTCCTGCCGCCCGGCCAGGAGCCGAACTGGCGCACCGGCGCCGACCAGCCGTGGGACCCCGAGGACCTGGCCGTCGCCGAGGGCCGCGACCCCACCCCGGAGAACGTCGAGCGGGCCCGCCAGGAGCTCGAGGAGGACGGCCCCGCCGCCATCGAACGCACGGTTCCCTGAAAATCCTCTACAACCTCTTCCGCACGATCGCCGTCTACTGGGGAGACTCTGACGGGGAGTGCGGATGGATGACGGATCGGATGGGGCGTACCTGGCGTACGTCCACGGCCGGATACCGGCGCTGCGGCGGGTCGCATACCTGCTGAGCGGCGACGAGACCCAGGCCGATGACCTGGTGCAAGAGACGATCACCAAGCTGTACGCGCGATGGCCGCGGATCGCCGCGGTGGAGAACATCGACGCGTACGTGCACACCATGATGGTGCGCGCGTTTCTGGACGAGAAGCGGCGCGGCTGGTGGCGGGTACGCCTGTGGGGCGCCGCACCGGACCGCGCCGCTTCGTCGTCGGGCGCCACCTCGTCGGCCACCGATGACCGCACCGTGCTGCGTGCCGCGCTGGCCAAGGTGCCGCCGCGCCAGCAGGCCGTACTCGTGCTGCGTTTCCTCTGCGACCGCCCGGTCGCCGAGGTGGCCGAGATCCTCGGATGCTCGGAGGGGACGGTCAAGAGCCAGACCGCGCACGGCCTGACCGCCCTTCGCAAGATCCTCGGCGAGCCTTCGCCCGCCGTCCGCGCGGGGAGGCGGTCATGAACGACGACGAGTACGGCCTGACACTGCTCGAACCGCTACGCGGCGAACCGTCCGGCCCGCCGTCGATCGACGTGCCGAAGGCCATGCGCGAGGGCCGCCGGAGGCGCGGCCGGCGCTGGTGGGCCGGTGGCGCGGCGGTATTGGCCGTCCTGGCCGGCGGCGGCCTGCTGCTGGCACCGGCGGCCGACAAGGACCCGGGACCGACCCTGCCACCGGACCCGAAGGTGCCCACCTCCTGCACCACGCAGCGGCTGCCCACCGGCGGTCTCCGCAGCGTCGAGCTCACCGGCAGCGACAGCGCCGGGCGGTGGCACGTCGGCCTGAACGACCCGGTCGAGGGTGGGGTCCAATCACCGGTGGTCATCTGGCACGACGGCAAACTGATGGAAAAGGCCCCGATTCCGGTGCGCCAGCTCACGCTGCACGACATCAATGCCACCGGCGTGGCGGTGGGCTACACCGACGGCAACAAGTCCCGGGCGTACGCCTACCGCGACGGCGTGTTCCACCGGCTCAAGGGCGACATCGCCCGGGCGATCCAGATCAACGACAGCGGCGTGATCGTCGGCAGTCTGGGCGAGCGAGACGCCTGGATCCCGGTGCGCTGGCGGTCGCTCGATGCCGAGCCCGAGCCGCTGGCCGCACCGCCCGGAACCGGGCAGTTGCGGGCCGTCGTCGACCTGGACGAGAACGGCACGGTGGTGGCCGATTACCTGGACGTGCAGGGCGTGAAGACCTATCTCTGGCTCCCGGACGGCACGGTCCGGGAGGTCCCGAAGCCGCCGCAGACACCGGCCGGCGAATTCCGGCCGGTGACCCTGCGCTTCGGCTGGCTCTACGGTCTTTTCGACGCCGATGAACCCGGCAGCGAGGGCGTCTACCGGTACGAGCCGCGCAGTGCGACCTGGCAGCGGGTGGTCGAGGGCAACCGCGCCCAAATCGGCACCGCCGCACCGACCGGATGGGGACGGGCCGGGTTTGGGGATCCCCGGATCGTCTTCGGCTCCACGGTGGTGGATCTGCCGCACGACACGGCGTCGTCGGCGTTCTACTACGTGACCCGGGTGAGCGCGGACGCACACACCCTGAGCGGTTACTACACCGTCTCTACCGGCTCGGATCCGACCGCGGCGCTCATCCCGCTGCTGTGGCGCTGCGAATAGCGACCGTGCGGCCGGTGGTGGCCGCCTCCTGGGCAGCTTCCAGGATGGCGGTCACCTCGGCGCCGAAGCGGACGTCCAGGCCGGACTTCTCGCCGCCGCCGGCCGCCGCCAACAGCTGGTCGATCGCGCGGGCCAGAGCCTCGGTGGGCAGCCACTCGGCGTCCGGGACCGGGCGGACGCCGGCCTCGCCGGCGAAGACCGTCTCCTCGCGGGCCGCGGCCGGTGCCGCGTCCACCGAGAGGGTGAGGGTGCTGATCGCGCCGCCGGTGTGCCGCAGCAGCAGGTGGGTCATGTCGTGCGGGCCGGCCATCGCGGCCACCTCGGCGACCGGGCCGAGCACCGGCAGCAGCACGGCGACCGCGTGCGGGCCGACGTCCCACAGGCCGCCGCTCTCCTTGCGCCACGGCGACGCGCCGAACGGGTTGTCGTCGATGAAGATCGAACCGAGGTGGTCGACGCGGGCCTCCCGCCAGCCGCCGGTCTCGGCGGCCACGGTCAGGAAGTCGGCGACCGGCGGCATCAGTCGCCGGGTGAAGAAGACCACCGAGGCGAGGTCGCGCTCGGTGACCGCCGCGGCGATCTCGTCGGCCTCGGCCGCGGTGAACGCCACCGGCTTGTCGAGCAGCAGGTGCCGGCCGGCTTTCGCGGCGCGCAGGGCGATCGGCGCCTGCACGTCCGGCGGCAGGGCGATCGCGACGGCGTCGACGTCCGCGATCAGCTCGTCGATCTCGGCGTACGGCCGGCCGCCGAACTCCTTGGTGACCGCGGCCGCCTTATCCGGATTGCGGCCCCAGACCCCGACAAGCTCGACATCGGGATGTTGCGCCAGCGCCGGCGCGTGCGCGAGGTGCGCCCACGGTCCCGTGCCGAATAGTCCGAAGCGCATCGTGCGGCCTGCCTCTCCTGGTGCCCGACCGCAAGCTATCAGGCCGACGACCATCAGTACGCTGTGCCGGGTGAACGGTCCCCTGTCGGTTGCGACGATCGTCGTCGCCCTCGTGCTCGCGGCGTGGCTGCTGCTGCGGGCCGCGCTCAACCGCGCGCCCAGCCGCTTCGACCTGCTGGCCACCGCCGTACTCGGCGCGCTGGTCGCGGTGCTCGTCCTGGTCGCCGTGGTCGGCCTCTTCGGTGATCATCGACCGTCCGATACGGCTACCTTCGGCGGCTACCTGATCACTACGATCGCGTTCGCCCCGGTTGCTATCTACCTGGCCCGGATGGAGCCGACCCGGTGGGGCAACCTGATCCTCGGCGTCGCCTGCCTGGTGCTGCCGGTCCTGGTGCTGCGACTGCAGCAGATTGCGTCGGTGACCGTTGCCTGACTCACCCGCTCCCGCCCGCACCCGGCCGGCCGACGCCGCACTGAACACCGGCCTCGGCCGCGTGCTGCTGTTCGTCTACGGCGTCTTCGCCCTCTCGGCGAGTGCCCGCGCCCTCGTGCAGATCGCCACCCACTTCTCCGAGGCACGGCTGGCCTACCTGCTGTCCGCGGTGGCCGGCCTGGTCTACATCTCGGCGACGATCGGCCTCGCGATCGGCGGGGAGCGCGGCCGCCTGATCGCCCTGGTGAGCTGCAGCATCGAGCTGCTCGGCGTGCTGATCGTCGGCACCCTGAGCATCGCCGACGCGGTCGCCTTCCCCGACGACACGGTCTGGTCGCACTACGGCAGCGGCTACGGCTACGTCCCGCTGGTGCTCCCGTTCATCGGCCTCTGGTGGATCTACCGCCACAGGCCAAGGAACTGACTTTCGCCCGCTATTGGCGCGAGGTCGGTAACACGGAACTGCCCGCAATCGCCCCGCGGAGCGGAGCCGGCTAGCGCGGCGTTCGGACGGCTAGTAAGGCCACGTCGTCCTCGTGGTCGGTGCCGGCCAGCTCGCGGTAGAGCCGGTCGAGCAGCTCGGGCAGTGGGAGGGCGGTCAGGCCGGCCACCAGCTCGCACAACGCTCGTTCCCGGTCGTCCCACAGGGTGGTGCGGGTCTCGATCAGGCCGTCGGTGTAGAAGAGCAGGGTCGATCCGGGCGGCACGTGCCGGAGGTGGCTGGTGCGCGGAGTGCGGCGCAGCACGCCCAGGAGCGGGTCGCGGCGGTCGAGGACCGTCAGGCCCTCGTCGGTGATCAGCAGTGGGCTGGGATGCCCGGCGTTGGACCAGTGCAGCTGGTGGCCGCCGTCGACCGGGTCGGGGTAAAGGTAGGCGAGCACCGCGGTCGCCGCTATCCGGTCGCCGAGGGCCTGGTTGGCGGCGTCCAGGCGGCGCAGCAGGGCCGCGGGCGGCTCGTGCCGGTCGACCATCAGTAGCCGCATCTTGCTGCGCAGGCGGCCCATCAGGGCGGCGGCCCCCATGTCGTGCCCGGTGACGTCCCCGACGACCAGGGCGAGATGGTTGGCCTCCAGCCGGACCGCGTCGTACCAGTCGCCGCCGACGTGTTCGCCGCGGGCGGCCGGTTCGTATCGCGCGGCCATCTCGAACGGTGTCGCGTCGGGCAGCTCGGAGAGCAACGCCCGCTGCAGGACCTCGGCCGTGTTCTTCTGCGCGCGCAGATAGTCGGCGCGTTGCAGTGCCTGGGCGACGTAACCGGCCAGCGCCGCGAGCACCGCCTGCTCGGTCTCGTCGAGGGTGTACGGCTCCTTCCAGACCAGGGTCAGCGAGCCGATCGGGCCGGCCGGGCCGGGCAACGGGACGCTGACCGCCGACTGCCAGCCCATCTCGACGAACGTCCCGAGCGAGTCGGGCGCCTGCGCCCGGACCGACTCCAGGTCGGGCAGCAGCACCACGACGCCGAGCCGGATGGCCAGCCCGGACGGGGTGGTGGCACTGCTCGGGTACCTGTTCCAGCGCTCGGCGACGGTCGGCGGCAACGTCCGGCCGGACCGCAGGGTGACCCGGCCGGCGCCGTCCCGCAGCGAGACGCCGACGTAGGCCGGGTCCAGCGAGCCGGTCACCAGCTCCCGGACGACGCTCACGATGTCGTCGAGCGTGGTGGTGTTGGCCAGCGAGACGCTCGCGCGCAGCAGGAGCTGGCTGCGGCCGAAGGCCACCCCGGCCCGGCTCTCCCGGCGCCGGGCGGTCTGCGTGGCGATCCGCAACCGCAGGGTGTCCGAGCACGCCGCGGCCAGGTCGGACAGCATCGCGAGATCGCTCGGCATCCACTCCCGGGGTGCGGTGTCGATCGCGCACAGCGATCCGAGAACTTTCCCGGTGTCGTCGGTCAGCGGCATGCCGGCGTAGGCCACGACGTCGAGGTCGACGATGGCCGGGTTGCCGGCCACCCGCGGATCGGTGCGGGAGTCCTCGACGATCAGCGGCGCGGCCGTGGTCACCACGAGCTGGCAGAACGAGTGCGACAGCGGGGTCTCCCGCCGTTTCTGCCACGACTCGGCCAGTCCGCCCGCGCCCGGGAACACCTGCCGGTCGGCCTCGACCAGGCTGACCAGGGCGACCGGCACCTTCAGCACACGGCGAACCAGCTCGGCGAAGCGGTCGAACGCCGGGTCGGGCTCGGCTCCCAGACCGGTCCGGGCAAGTGCGGTGAGCCGATCGTCGCTCGGTGGCGACAGCGGCACGTCGGGAACGCTCAAGCCTCGGCCTCGACCGTGTGCGGAACGAAGTAGCAGCGGTCCTTGGTGACCAGACCCTCCGTGCCCAGGCCTTCGCGGATGCCCATGCCGGCCGGCTCGCCGTCGATCAGCCAGGCGCCGATCACCGGGTGGACCGTGCCCTCGAGGCCGTCGAAGGACGGGAGCTCGCACAGCTCCTGCACGACGAAGAGGCCGTCCGAGCCGTACTCGGAGGGGTTTTCGGTGATCACCTGGCCGTCACCGACCAGCGTGACCGAACCGCCCTCCCGGCCCCACACCGGCTTCTTCGCGTAGCTCTTGAGCGAGGCCGCGCCGGCAGAACCGGCGAAGTATGACGGGAGCAGGTATTTCGACCGCTCCGGGTCGTCGCCGAACAGTTTCCACAACACCGGCAGCAGGGCTTTGTTGCCGAGCAGGGCGGCCTTGTAGGGCGGCTCGATCCAGACCGTGCCGTGCTTGGTCGGGTCGGCCATGTTGCGGAAGAAGCCCTTGCCGCCCTCTTCGTGCCAGAACCATTCCCACGGGTAGAGCATGAAGATGATGTCGATCGGCTGGGCTTTGTCCTCCCGGCCGGGCTCGGGCACGAAGAGCACCCGGTCGCCGGCCACGTCCCAGCCGATCTGGCTCATCGCGATCAGCTCGACCGGGTAACCGGCCTCCTCGGCGGTCGACATCAGGTAGGCGACGTTCATCCGGTCCTCACCGGACGTCTCGCTCGTCTCGTACGCAAAGAAGATCTTGGGTTTTTCCGGCAGCCAGGTGCGGGCCTCGCGCAGCTTGTTGATGTTGCGGCGCCAGGCGCCGGGGTTGGCCGGCTCGCCGTCGGCCGCCTCCCAGCCGACCAGGCGGTCGTGGATCGAGTTCCACTGCCGCCACGGGTGCTGGGTCACGCCGGTCTGGTCGACCCAGTGCCATTGGATGACCGCGCTCTCGACCAGCGACGTCGGCGTCTGGGCGTTGAACTCGAGCAGCTTGGGCGTGGTGCCGGCACCGTTGTACCAGAAGTCGAAACGGCCGTAGATGCTCGGCGAGAAGTCCGGCGTCTGCATCGGCGTACGCATGTCGGGGTCTTTGTCGTAATGCGTCCAGGTCTCGGCGTCGCCGTCGAACCAGGTGCGGATGATCTGCTCGTGCGCGAACTCGGGGATGCCGATCTTGGCGAGGAAGCAGCTCTGCGGGTTGCACACCGAGGCGAAGTAGCCGTCCCGGCGGCCCTGGACGGTGTGCCGCGGGCACTGCCGGACCATCCAGTCGCCGGCCTCGAGGCACATCGCGAAGACCTTCGCGGTGGCCGATTCGAGCTCCTCGATCTCGGCCGCCGTGAAGTCGTAGTACGGACCCTCCTGCCAGTACGAGATCATCGTCCCGTCGGGCAGTTCGGTGTCGTTGTAGGTCAGCCCGAGACTGTAATTGGTGAGTTTCCACCCGTCCCTGACCGGACCATAAGGAACCCGGCGCATAGTCAGCTGCCGGACTTCTTACCGGACGAGGACGAGCTGCCGCTGCCGCCCTTGCCGACCACACTCGTCTTGACCGTGCCGTTGCCGACCTTGCCGCTGGCCGGCAGGCCGAACGCCGTGCGCGACGCCTTGTCGTTATAGGCGAACTTGCTGCCCCCGGACGGAAGCTTGCTGCCCACCGCGTAACCCCGCCCGTAGGACGGCGAGTGCCAGAGGTAGTAGGGGTAGATCCCACCGGAGGAGTGGTAGTTGTCGTCGTCGCAGAGGTCCTCGTCGACGATCACGCCATTGGCGTCGGCGCAGTAGAAGCCTTCGTCATGATATTTATTGCCGCTGTCGCAGGCCGCCGCACCGCCCGCCGCCAGCAACAGGAACGTGCTGGTCAGCGAGACGCGGCGGGAGGTCATGCGTCGATTCATCATCTCTTTGTAGCGCCCCTCAGCAACTAATCACGAGGGCCGCCCGCCACGTAGATGACCTGTCCCGAGACGAACCCGGCGCCCTCACTGACGAGGAAGGATACGGTGTTCGCGACGTCTTCGGGACGGCCCGAGCGGCCGACCGGGATCTGGCTGATCGCGGCCTTCTCGAAATCGGTGAAATCGACCCCGACCCGGGCGGCGGTGGCCGCGGTCATGTCGGTGACGATGAACCCCGGCGCGACCGCGTTGGCGGTGATGCCGTAACGGCCCAGCTCGATCGCGATCGTCTTGGTGAAGCCCTGCAGGCCGGCCTTGGCCGCCGAGTAGTTGGCCTGGCCGCGGTTGCCCAGGGCCGAGGTGCTGGAGAGGCTGACGATGCGGCCCCAGCCCGCGTCCACCATGTGCTTCTGCACGGCCCGGCTGAACAGGAACGCGCCGCGCAGGTGGACCGCCATGACGGTCTCCCAGTCGTCCTCGGTCATCTTGAACAGCAGGTTGTCGCGCAGCACCCCGGCGTTGTTGACCAGCACGGTCGGCGCGCCCAGCTCGGCGACGACCCGCTCGGTGGCCGCGGCGACCTGCACCGGGTCGGAGACGTCGGCGCCGACGGCCAGCGCGGTGCCGCCGGCGTCGTGGATCGCGGTGACCGTGTTGGCGCAGGCACCCTCGTCGAGGTCGACGACGGCGACGGCCAGTCCGTCGGCGGCGAGCTTGCGGGCGGTGGCCTCACCGATCCCTCGGGCGGCTCCGGTGACGATGGCTACGCGGGTGGGTGCGGACTGCGACATTGCGGCCTCCGGTAGTGATCTCTGCGCCGACGGCCGACTTTAACCCGGCTCACGAATGACGCCGCAGCCGGATCCACCGATAGCCATACCCAGCGACCGCCACCTCGGTGAATTTCCCCAGGTCGGGGTACTCACGGTCGGCGAGAACGTCGTTCGGTGACTCGGCGTCGGCGTAGACGGAGCTGAGGTCGACGACCGCATCCTTTGTGCACAGGTTGTGCACAAACAACATCGTACCGGTGGCGTCGTCGGCGCGGTGCACCAGCACGCCCTCGGGGACCGGAACATCGACATGAGTGCAGCTACCGGCGCCGACCTCCGGCGCTTCCCGGAGTGTCCGGATCATCCGCTCGAACCATGACAACAGGGACGTCGGGTCGTGCCGCTGCTTCGTCGCGTTGACCTTGTCGTAGCCGAACTCGCCGCCCTCGATCACCGGCCGGATCAGCTTCTTGCGGTCGGCGGTGGAGAAGCCGGCGTTCTCCAGCGTCGACCACTGCATCGGCGTACGGATCGCGTTGCGGCCTTCCTGCTGGAGGTCGTCGCCCATCCCGAGCTCCTCGCCGTAGCGCAGCACCGGAGTGCCCCGCAGGCTGAACTGCAGCGAGTAGGCCATCTCGAGCCGCCGCCGGTCGCCGCCCAGCATCGGGGCCAGCCGCCGCCGGATACCGCGGCCGTACAGCTGCATGTTCTCGTCCGGGCCGAACTCGGCGAAGACGTGGTTGCGCTGGTCGGCGGTGAGCCGGGACAGGTCGATCTCGTCATGATTGCGCAGGAAGGTGGCCCACTGACCGCCGGCCGGCAGTTTCGGGGTCTCGCGCAGCGCCGCGATGATCGACTCGGGGTTCTGCCGGGCCAGCGCCAGGATCAGCTGACCGTTGAGCATGAAGTCGAAGAGCATGTGGATGCGGTTGTTCGAGCCACCGCTGTCGCCGAAGAACTTCACCAGCTCGTCGGGTTCGACGTTCGCCTCGGCCAGCAGCACCGCGTCGCCCTTGCGCCACTGGAGGTATTGTCGCAGGTCGGTGAGGTAGTCCAGGTCCTTGGGCGAGTTCGGGTTGCCCGGCTCGGTCTCCTCGATGATGAACGGCACCGCGTCCATCCGGAACCCGGCCACCCCGAGTTGCAGCCAGAACGCGCAGATCTTCTTGATCTCCTCGCGGACCTCGGGGTTCTTGATGTTGAGGTCGGGCTGGAACTTGTAGAACCGGTGGTAATACCAGAGCTTCGCGGTGCGGTCGAACGACCACGTCTCACCCTGCTCACCGGGGAAAACCATGCCCTGGTGGCGGTCCGGCGGCGCGCTGTCCGCCCAGACATACCAGTCACGGTACGGCGAATCCGGTGACGAACGGGCCGACTGGAACCACGGGTGCTGGTCGGAGGTGTGGTTCACGACCAGGTCGATGATCACCTTGATGCCGAGGTTGCCCGCCTCGTGCAGCAGCTGGGCGAAGTCGCCGAGCGTGCCCAGCCGCGGGTCGACGTTGTAGAAGTCCTCCACGTCGTACCCGTCGTCGCGGCCCGGGGTCGGGTGGATCGGGTTGAGCCACAGGCAGGTGATGCCGAGCCGGGCCAGGTAGTCGAGCCGGCCGATGAGGCCGCGGATGTCGCCGACGCCGTCCCCGTTCGAGTCGGCGAAGGTGTCGATGTCGAGGCAGTAGACGACGGCTTTCTGGTACCAGCGGTCACTCATGCCCCCTTACTTGTCCGCGGCATCAGGCCTCGAAACCGCCGGCCGATCCCGGCCGCGACGACGAAGGCGGCGGCCGGCACGACCACGAGCACCGCCCACTGCACCGGGCCGATCAGCGCGATCGCCTCGGGGTGCCGCATGTTGTGCTCGACGAAGCCGCCGAACCCCAGGCGCACCAGCGGGAACACCGCGAGCACCGGAACCGCGAAGACGATCACCCGGCCGCGGATCGTGGAATCCAGCCGGACGACACCGATCAGCGCCAGCATCGCGGCCACGCCGAACATCGGCACGCGCAGACTGAACGGCGCCAGGCCCTGCGCGATCAGCACCACTCCGGCCGCCACCACGAACGGCCACCCGCGCGGTGCGGCTCGCCGGACGGACACCGCGGCGGCGATCAGCACCACCGCGGCGGCCGTGATGATCCAGTAGGCGTTGAGGACCTGCGCGGGAGTGTCCAGGTAGAACCGGAACGGGGCGACGATCTCGCCGGCCAGCCCGGCCGCCGCGCCGGTGACCCCGAGCAGCCGGATGCCCAGCACGGCCCCGGCCACGGCGACCGCCCAGCCGAGGGCGCGCACCAGGTCGACACCGTAGAACGGGGAGATGTCGTAACCCGGCCACCGAACCATCGTCCAGATCACCATGGCGAATCGCCGGACGGCCATGGCCAGCAGCAGGAGCGAGCCGAAGAACTGCACCGCGAACGCCGCGTGCCGCCACCCCTCTTCGCGCAACTCCTCCCGCACCGATGCGGACGCCTGCCGGAACCGCGCGCCGAGGGCCGCCCGCACCAGATCGGCGGTCACGCCCGGGCCGGTGCGGCCGTCGGCCAGCAGGACGCCGAGCATCTCCTCGCCGTACTCCTCGCGGTGGTCTTTCGGATAGAGCGCGAGCAGGCGGCGAAAACGGGACTCCGGGCCGGTCATGTGGTGGCTCCCCCGAGCTGGATCCGGCGGGCGCGCAGGCGGCGCTCCGCGATCGTGGCCTGCGTGCGCAGGCGGGCGGTCTCGGCCGTCAGGCTCTGCTCGCCGGCCCCCGTGAGCCGGTAGTAGCGCCGCAGACGGGACTGGACGATCTCCTCGCGGTCGACCTCGATCAGGCCCTCGGCGCGCAGCCGGTCGAGCGCCGCGTAGAGCGTGCCCGCGCGTAGCCGGACCCGGCCGCCGGTCATCCCGGCGATGTCCTCGATGACGGCGTAGCCGTGCTGCGGCCCGCCGGCGAGGGCGGTCAGGACCAGGAAGGTCGGCTCGCGCATCGGTCCGTCGGTCACATCGGCAGCATATGCCGATGATCGGTATATGAGAAGGGTTGGGGGCGCCGGAGTCGGGTAGACATGAGCGATGGCAGAGAGCGACCTGGGACAGCTGACCGGACTCACGGGCTGGGTCGCATCGGTGATCGACTCACTCGGCGAGGTGGGCGTCGGCCTGCTCGTCGCACTGGAAAACCTGGTGCCGCCGATCCCGAGCGAGATCGTGCTGTCGCTGGCCGGCTACCTCGCCTCGCAGGACCGGGTCAACCTGATCCTGGTGCTGGTCACCGCGACCATCGGGTCGGTCGGCGGCGCGCTCCTGCTCTACTGGCTGGGCCGGGCGCTGGGTGAGGACCGGCTGCGCCGGTGGCTGGACCGGATCCCGCTGGTCGACGCGGACGACCTGAACAAGGCCGATCGCTGGTTCGAGAAACACGAGAAGAGCGCCGTGCTCGTCGGGCGCTGTGCTCCGGTCGTACGCTCCCTGGTCTCGATCCCGGCCGGCGCCAATCGCATGCACCTCGGCCAGTTCCTGGTTTTCACCGCGATCGGCAGCGGCGTGTGGAACGCCCTGTTCATCATCGGTGGCTATCTGCTGGGCGAGCGATGGCAGAACATCGAGACGTACAGCCACTGGTTCGACTACGCGGTCGGCGCGTTCTTCGTCGTCGCGGTGGGCTGGTGGGTCATGAAGAAGACGCGCGGCCGCCGAGACCGGCAGCCGCGCGCCCAAGTCAACCGTGACTAGAACCCTGCGCTGATCTTCGTGAAGGCCCAGTCGGCCTGCGCGATACCCGAGCAGTTCGAGACGACGCCGCCCCCGGCGCAACCCCGGTCCCGGTTGACCGCCCAGTAGGTGAACCGCGCGAGGCCCTTGCTCTTGGCGTAGTCGCGGATCCGCGTCCAGGTGTCGGTCGAGGTGAGTTCCTGCTGGTCGGAGAGACCGTTCATGCCGGAGATGCCCATGTGGCTGTAGGCCTGCGCGTCGGTGTACCCGAACGTGGTCTTCAGCAGGTTCTTCAGGCCCTCGGAGGCGCCGACGGTGGCGCCGTACATGTCCGAACCGCCGCCGAAGTCGAACGGCATCTGGGTGAAGATGTCGATGTTCGCGCCGAGCGCCTTGGCCTGCTGCACCAGCCGGGTGCCGTAGTAGTTCGGGCCGGTCGGCGAGGTGCCGAAGGTGAGGATGGTCTTCACCGACGGGTTCTTCTGCTTGACGATCTTCAGGGCGTTCAGGATGCGGTCCTGCACGACCGTGTTCTCGAACTCGTCACTGTTCTCGATGTCGATGTCGATCGCCTTCAGGCCGAAGGCGTCGATCACCTTCTGGTACGCGCCGGCCAGCGCGTCGGCGGTCGAGCAGTTCGGGCCGAGCTTGTTGCCGCTCCAGCCGCCGATCGACGGGACGATGCTGGCGCCGGCCGCCTGGGCCTGCTGGATGTAGCTGGCGTGCGCGCCGCCGGTCAGGCCGCCCTCGCCGTCCCAGACCGGGTTACAGCCGTTGGCCAGCACGAACGCGATGGTGAAAGCCTTGATGCCGGTGGCGTTGATGACCGTGGACGGGGCCGGCGGGTTGCCCCAGCCCGGGTAGACGTACGGCGCCGAGGCCATCTTGGTGCCGGTGGTCGGCGGGTTCGTGGTCGGGCCGGTGGTGGGCGGCGTGGTCGGGGTGGTTCCGCCGCCGCAGGCGCCGTTGTCGATCCAGACGTCCCACTGTCCGGAGTGGGTGGCCGGCGACTCGTTCTGCGTCCACCACTTCGCGGTGTAGTTGTGGCCGCTCTGCGAGGCGGTGTTGTCCTTGACGTAGACCGCCGACGAGGACCAGGCGGGAGCACAGGCCACGGCCGCGTTCGACATGGTCATGGGGATGATCGCGGTGGCCAGTCCGGTGGCCGTCACCGCGCCGAGGACCAGCAGTTTTCTGCCGAGTTTCATGGGGGACTCCCGGTTTCAGGGAAGGGTGGAGAGGTGGGGCTTGACGGTGTTGGCGAAAGAGTTGCCGTTGGTGACGTCCCAGTTGATCGACCACGTCATCGCGCCGCGGATGCCCGGGTAGGTGGCCGGCGGCTTGAACGAACCGCAGTTCGTGCCACGGGCCAGGCAGTCGAGGGCGGCGTTGACGTTCGCCGGTGACTGGTAGCCACCGCCGGCCGCGCTGGTGCTGGCCGGCAGGCCGAGCGCGACCTGGTCGGGGCGCAGGCCGTTCTGGGTCTGGATGCAGGCCAGGGCGGTCAGGAAGTTCAACGTGCCCTGCGAGTACGCGTTCATCTGGTCGCAGCCGAGCATCGCGCCGGAGTTGTAGTACTGGGTGTGCACCACGGTGAGGATGTCCTTGATGGACAGGGCCAGCGCGAAGTACGACGAGCCGGTGCTCTGCATGTCGATGGTCTGCGGCGCCATCGTGATGATCAGGTTGGCGCCGGCCTTGGCTCGCAGGCTGCGCAGCGCACTCGCCATGTAGGTGGAGTTGAGCCCGTTCTCCAGGTCGATGTCGACGCCGTCGAAGCCGTACGTCGTCATCAGCGAGTAGACCGAGTTGGCGAAGTTGGTGGCCGCGGTCGAGTCGGCGACGCTGACCGTGCCCTTCTCCCCGCCGACCGAGATGATCACCTTTTTGCCGCGCGAGTGCAGGGTGGCGATGTCGGCCTTGAACTGGGCGTCGGTGTAACCGCCCACCTGGGCGGCGAGGCCGGGGTCGAGGTTGAAGGTGACCGCCCCGGGCGTGCCGGTGGCATCCGCGAAGGCGACCGCGACCAGGTCGTAGTTGGTCGGGACGGACGCCAGCTTGAGGGCCGCCGCGCCGTTGTAGAAGTTCTGCCAGTAGCCGGTCAGGAAGTGCTTGGGCAGCGTGCCGTTCGAGGGCGGCACCGTGGTCGGCGGCGACGTGGTGGGCGACGTCGTCGGCGGCGTGGTGGTGGGGGTGGTCGGCGGCGTGGTGGGGGTGGTACCGCCACACACCCCGTTGTCGGCCCAGACGTCCCACTGACCGGAGTGGGTGGCCGGCGACTCGTTCTGCGTCCACCACTTCGCGGTGTAGTTGTGGCCGCTCTGCGAGGCGCTGTTGCCACCGACGTAGACCTGCGTGGAGCTCCACGCGGGAGCACAGGCGGCGGCCGCACCGGCCGTGCCCGAGAAGTAGACCGCCGCGCCACCCGCGGCCAATGCCGCAACGGTCGCGAGGACCACCGATCTGGAGCGCTTCATCGCCGTCCCTCCATGCGAGCCTGTGAGATACGTCAATCTTTAAGACTCTTAACAGTGAAGTCCAGAGGGCCGGACGTTAAACAACCTTAAATCTTTCGCACCTTTTGCAGCGCCGGCTTCGAGAACACAGATGGGCCGAAGGCGCAGGTCAGCGCCTTCGGCCCATCGATGACTATGAGTTACTTGCGGAACTGGATCCAGTTGACGTTGACGAAGTCGGCCGGCTGCCCACTGGTGAAGGTCAGGTACACCGTGTGCGTGCCGGTGACGCCCGAGACGTTGCCCGGGATCGACGTCCAGGTCTGCCAGCCACCGGTGTTACCCAGCGCGAAGCTGCCGATCGGGGCGTTGGAGCGGTTGTCCAGGCGCACCTCGACGAGACCGCTCACCCCGCTCCCCGCACCGGAGGCGACCCGGGCGACGAAGTCCTTGACGCCGCCGCTGCCGAAGTTGACGTTGTTGAACTGCAGCCAGTCACCGTTGGCGACATAGGAGACGTTCTGGCCGCCCTCGGAGCAGGTCTCGGTCTGCACCCCGGCCGAGGCGTTGAACGACTCCGCCTCGATCTTCGCGAACGCATCCCGGGTGGAGCCGGTCGGCGGCGTGGTGGTGGGTGACGTGGTGGGCGGGGTCGTGGTGGGCGGGGTCGTGGTGGGCGGGGTCGTGGTGGTGCCACCCGACGACTGATAGACGGCCACGTAGTCCACGATCATCGGCACGCCGGACTGGGTCGCCGCGGTAGGGCCGCCGCCGAACGCCGCCGGGAAACCACCGCCGATCGCCACGTTGAAGATCACGAAGAAGCCGTGGTGGGTGGCGTTGTTCCAGGTGGTGGCGTCGAGCTGGGACGAGTTGATGGTGAAGTAGTTGTTGCCGTCCAGATACCACCGCAGTTGCTCGGGCGAGGTGCTGCGGTCGTACTCCAGGGCGTACGTGTGCATGCCGGTCTGGCAGCCGGAACAGGCCCGCTCACCGCTGCCGATGCCGGTGGTCTCGTTGCACGGGCCGCCCGGGTTGGTGCCGCAGTGCAGCGCGCCGAACACCGAGGACCGGCCGTTGATGTCCTCCATGATGTCCCACTCGCCGATGCTCGGCCAGTTCGTGGCACCCACCGGGCGGGCCGCCGCGCCGAGCGCCCAGAACGCCGGCCAGTAGCCGGCCGCCGCCGCACCGCTCACGTTCGGCTGCTGCAGTCGCGCCTCGATCCGCACCTTGCCACCGGCCGGTGCGGCGAAATCGGTGCGCTGCGTCTCGACCCGGCCCGACGTCCAGTTGCCGGCCGAGTCCCGGATCGGCTTGATCACCAGGTTGCCGCCGCCGTCCTGGTAGACGTTGCTGGTCGAGTCGGTCATCCTCTCGACCTCGCCGGTGCCCCAGTTGGCCGCGCCGCCCGGATAGCCGGTGCCGATGTCGTAGAGCCAGTTCGAACGGTTCAGGCCGGTGCCGGCCGCGCCGGTGAAGTCGTCACTGAAGACGGTGGTCATGCCGGCCGGCGCGGCGGGGACGGCCGCGTTGGCATCCATGGTGAAGACGGCGGTGGCGGCGACCGCCGCGGCGACGGTGGTCACCGCGAGGACACCGCGGAGTCTCTTCCTGGGGCGGGCTTCCATCGAGTGCGCCTTTCGATAGGGGGGTTGAGAGGCGGGAGTCGGGGCGCCGTGAGAGCGCTCTCAGCGCATTTCACGCTTGTTACAGGAGGTTGTCAACATTGGCGTTCAACGATTGCCCGTTGTTACCGGCTTACGCAGAACGGCGTGCTCCAGAGCGGTCCAGGAGGTGGAGGTGACCAGGTAGAGAGCGCCGGCCAAAGGCATCCAGGCGACCACCAGAACGGTGAGATAGGGCATGACGCGCAGCAGCTTGGGCGCGTCCGACGGCATCCGGCGGGACGACCAGCGAGCGATCAGCACGGTGGCGACGATCAATGCGCCAAAGATCGGGAGGCCGGTCAACAGGTGGGCGGTCAGCGGAATGCCGAATACCGCACCGGCCGGCGCGGTCATCGCCACCCGATACATGATCATGAAGAACGGGGCCTGGGCCAGCGCCGGCAGGAACGCGGCGAACGGACTGATCCCGTTCGCCCGCTGCAGAGCGAGGGTCTCGGTGGCCAGAGTCATCGGATCGTCGCCGTGCTTCTGGCGCAGCTTTTCGATCTCGGGATTCAGGGCGGCACGGCGGCGCTCACCTCGAACCTGGAGATAGGTGATCGGGCTGATCAACAGGCGGACCAGCAGGGTGAAGACGATGATCGCCGCAGCCGTGGCCAGACTGCCGGCGGCGGGCGCGAGAAGGGTGGCGAGGACTTCGATGGCGGAGTGGGCGGCGCCGACCACGGCACCGAACGCGTCGGAGATGAACACAAAGACCCCTTGCGGTCCGAAGAAACAGGGACGCAAAAGGCGGCAGAGACAGCAAACCCGGAAGATGTCGTAGCGGGGTGGTGGGTGCGGACCGCTGCTCCCGCCGAGGCCGGGCCGGGGCCCAGCAAAGCCGGCCCTGGCCCTTCATTCTGCGTGAGTGGTCGCGCCCAGAACCCAACCCCGGAACGGAGCTGGAGTGCTTACGCTGCCGCCGGGGCCGGTGACGGTGCTCGGGAACGCGGCCGGCCGGGTGCGTCCGGGTCGGCCAGGCGGGGGCGCTCGGTGGCGCGGGCTCGGCGGGACAGGGCGAAGGTCGCGAGCGGCATCGCCGGGGGCAGGGCCGGAAGGGCCGTGGCCGCGATGATGACGATGGCCGCGGCGACCAGCGCCAGGCCGAGGACGAGCTGCGCGGGCGCCCCGGACGGGGTCGGGTCGAGCAGGGCGGCCAGCGCCCAGAAACCCTCCAGCAGCATGAGCAAAGGGTAGCCCGGCCGGGCAACAGTTTCCGCCCAGCGAACGCCGGGTATCGGAGTGCACATGGACACGGCTTCCGGTGGGACCACTATCTCCGAAGAGATGGCCGAGGAGGCCGAGTCGCAGCATCTGCTCACGCTCGGCATCGAAGAGGAGTACCTGCTCGTCGACGCGGTCGAACCGCGCGGCGTGGAGGCGGTCGAGGAGGTGATCGACCGGATCCCGGCGGAGTACGCCGAGTCGGTGCAGCACGAGTACTACCGCACCCAGATCGAGGTGGCCAGCCCGCCGCAGCTGGAACTGCGCGGCCTCTACGAGGCGATGCGGGAACTGCGCGGCGTGGTCTCCGGCGCGGCTGAACAGGCGGGCGCCCGCCTGGTGGCGGTCGGCACCGGACCGGCCGCCGGCCCCCTCGCCCGGCTCGTCGACCGGCCCCGCTACCACCGGATGCGGGAACGCTTCGGTGACCTCTCCCCCGGTCAGGGCATGTGCGGCACACACGTGCACGTCAGCATCCCGGACCCGGAGAGCGGCATCCACGTGCTCAACCACCTGCGGCCGTGGCTCCCGGTCTTCCAGGCCGCGACCGCGAACTCGCCGCTCTACAACGACCACGACACCGGCTACGCGAGCTGGCGGTCGATGCTGTGGGAGCGGTGGCCCACCGTCGGCCCGACGCCGCACCTCGAGTCGCACGAGCACTACGAGCAGCTCGTGTCCGACCTGGTGACGAGCGGCGCCATGCTCGACGAGGGAATGCTCTACTGGTACGCCCGGCTCTCCGCCAACTACCCCACCGTCGAGATCCGGATGGGTGACGTGATGCCCGGCCTGGACGACGCGATGCTGCTCGCCGCGCTGGCCCGGGCACTGGTCGCGACGCTGCTGCGGGACATCCGGGAGGGGACTCCGGCGCCGAACGTGCCGCACCCGCTGCTGATGGCCGCACACTGGCGGGCCGCGAAGGACGGGCTCGAGGGCCAGCTGCTCGACCTGGCCACCCGCGAGACCCGACCGGCCTGGCGGTTGATGCGGCAGCTCTTCGACTTCGTACGCCCGGAACTGGAACGGCACGGCGACCTGGAGATGACCACCGTCCTGATGGGACGCCTGCGGTCGCATGGCACCGGCGCGGCGCGGCAGCGCGCGGTCCTCAGCCGGAACGGCTCGGTGAGCGACGTGGTCGACTGGCTGGCCGGCGCCACCCGCGGCGAATCCTGACCGTTTCCGGCCGCCCGCGCCGCGCCCGCGACGTAGGTTGGGTGTCGTGAAGCTCGTCGTGATCGGGGGCGACGCGGCCGGCATGTCGGCCGCGTCCCAGGCCCGCAAGCGTCTCGGCACCGACCGGCTGGAGATCGTCGCGTTCGAGCGCGGGCACTTCACGTCGTACTCGGCCTGCGGCATCCCGTACTGGATCGGCGGCGCGGTCGACGACCTGGACGCGCTGATCGCGCGGTCGCCGGAGGCGCACCGCACGGCCGGCATCGACGTGCGCCTGCGGCACGAGGTGATCGCCATCGACACCGAACGGCACGAGGTGGTCGCGCGCGATCTGGCCGGCGGCGGCGAGGTGCGGGAGAGCTTCGACCATCTGGTGTACGCGACGGGAGCGACCCCGGTCACGCCGGAGTGGGCGCAGGTCTCGGCGGGCGGCGTGTTCGGCGTGCAGACCCTGGACGACGGCACCGCCATCCAGAAGTGGCTGGACGGCGACCCGACGCCGCAAACCGCCGTGGTGATCGGCGGCGGCTACATCGGCGTGGAGATGGCCGAGGCCCTGCTGCTCCGCGGTCTCGACGTGACCCTGCTGGAGAAATCGGCACAGCCGATGGGCAAGACCGTCGACCCCGACGTCGGCGCCCTGGTCGCCGAGGCGATCCGCGGCCAGGGCATCAAGGTGGTGACCGAGGCGCACGTGGACGGTCTGGAGACGGCCGGCGGCCGGGTGCGCGCGGTGGTCACCCCGGCCGGCGCGGTGCCGGCCGACATCGTGGTGCTGGGCCTGGGCGTACGCCCGAACTCCGCGCTGGCCGTCGCGGCCGGCCTGCCGGTCGGCCCGACCGGCGGGGTGCGCACCGACCGGCGGATGCGGGTCGAGGGCACCGAGGGGATCTGGGCGGCCGGTGACTGCGTGGAGACCCGGCACCTGATCACCGGGGAGCCGGTGCACGTGCCGCTCGGCACCCACGCGAACAAGCAGGGGCGGGTGGCCGGCATCAACCTGGCCGGCGGTTACTCCTCCTTCCCCGGCGTGATCGGCACGGCGGTGACGAAGGTCTGCGAGCTCGAGGTGGCCCGGACCGGCCTCACCGAGAAGGAGGCCGCCCGGGCCGGGTACGAATATGTGACGGCGCTGGTGGAGTCGACCAGCCGGGCCGGCTATTACCCCGGCGCGAGCAAGATGACGATCAAGCTGATCGCCGAGCGTCGCACCGGAACACTGCTCGGTGCGCAGATCGTCGGCCGGGCGGAAGCGGCGAAGCGGATCGACGCGCTGGCCGTGGCGGTGTGGAACCGGATGTCGGTCGAGGAGATGACGGCACTCGACCTGAGCTACGCGCCGCCGTTCGCCCCGGTGTGGGACCCGGTGCTGATCGCGGCCCGCAAGGCGACCGAGGCGGTGCACAAGACGGCGTAAGTCGAGTTTGGCCGATTTTGTGAGCCAGCGATCACTGAGCGCCAGCAGGTGTTACTACCGTCCGTGCGGGCGGAATCACCCTTCTGGTATCGCGCCAGATCTTGTCACACGGTAGAGATGCAGCATGTCGCCGCAATCCCTGCAATACCTGAGCCCGGCGTCCGGCGACGTCGCCGAGTCGGCCGGCCGTCACCGCCGCCCGGAGTCGCTGGCCGACGCCCGGCCGCGGGTCACCTACGACCTGCCGTCGACCAGGGCTCACGTTCCGACCCAGCGCGGCGCCCGGCACCAGCGCAACGACCGCCCGGCCCGGCACTCCGCCGCGCACCGCGCCGTCGTCAACGAGCGCCCGATCGCCGGCAGCCACCGCGCACCCGGCACCCTGCCGATCGAGTCCTGGCTGCTGATGGGCAAGACGCGGCAGCAGCTGCTGCTCGCCTCGCTGGTCGCGGTGGGCCTGCTGCTGGTGGCCGTGCCCGGCACCCGCGGCGGCGGCAGCGACACCATCGACGCGGTGAACGCCGCGGCCCAGCGCAAAGCCGGCACCCACGCCACCCAGAAGGCCAAGCCCGGCGGCGGCTCGGACGCCTCGGCGACCGACGAGAGCAACGACTCCGCGGCCGCCGACCCCGCCGCGGCCTCCCCCGCGCCGAGCAGCCCGGTGGTCGAGGCCACCAACGCCGGCCAGCCGAAAGAGGCCAAGCACGTCGGTCCGGGCAACTCGTTGCTCACCACCGGCAGCAAGACGGTGGCGCTGACCTTCGACGACGGCCCCGACCCGGCGCAGACGCCGAAGATCCTCGCCCTGCTCGACCAGTACCAGATCAAGGCGACCTTCTGCCTGGTCGGCCAGCAGGTGCAGAAGCATCCCGAGATGGTCCGCGAGATCGTGGCCGCGGGGCACACGCTCTGCAACCACACGTGGAGTCACAGCCTCACCATCGGTAAGGACAAGCCGGAGCAGATCCAGGCCGACCTGGCCCGCACCAACGCCGCGATCCAGGCGGCCGCGCCCGGCACGCCGGTCCCGTTCTTCCGGGCGCCCGGCGGCAACTTCACCGACCGGCTCGTCGGTGTGGCCTCGGCCGCCGGGATGACGTCGCTCTACTGGCAGGTCGACCCGCAGGACTGGAAGCACACCGAGGGCGAGACCGACGAGGCGCACATCGCCCGGGTGATCGCCGAGGTCAAGAAGCACGTGCGGCCCGGCTCGATCGTGCTGTCGCACGACTTCAACCAGCCGGACACCATCGCCGCATACCAGAAGCTCCTGCCCTGGCTGACCGAGAACTTCACGCTCGGCATCCCCGGACAGCCCGCGGTCGAGCCGACCCCGGCCGACCCGACGCCGACCGCGCCGGAGCCGGCGCCGACCGAGACCCCGGCCTTGCCGGAGCCGTCAGCTTCGGTAAGCCCGGCGCCGGCCGCTTCCTAACCCTTCTGGCAGGCCGGGCACCAGTACAGGTTCCGGCCGGCCAGCGGGCCACGGCTCACCGCGGTGCCGCAGACCAGGCACGGCTGGCCGGGACGGCGGTAGACGTACACCTCGCCGCCGTGCCGGTCCACCCGCGGCGCCCGCCGCATCGCCTCCGGCGTGTGCTCGGTGTGCACGGTGTCGATCCGGCCGCGCAGCACGCCCTCCTTCATCAGCGCCCGCAGGTCGGCCCAGAGCGCGTCCCACCCCTCGGCCCCGATCAACCGCCCCGGCGTGGTCGGCGCCAGCCCGGCCCGGAACAGCACCTCGTTCGCGTAGATCAGGCCGCACCCGGCCACGATCGACTGGTCCATCAGCAGCGCGAAGATCGGCTTGGTGCTGGTCGCGATCCGCCGGAACGCGACGGCCGGGTCGGCGTCGTCGCGCAGCGGATCGGCGCCCAGCCGGTCCCGCAGCCGCTGCGCCTGCAACGGGTCGAGCACCTCGCACGCGGTCGGCCCGCGCAGCTCCAGCCAGTGGCGGTCGCCGATCAGCCGCATCCGCACCTGCCCGACCGGCGCCGGCGCGGGCGGCTCACCGTCCGCGAACTTTCCGTAGAGCCCCAGGTGGACGTGCACGCTGAGGTCGCCGTCATAGTGGTGGAGCAGATGCTTGCCGTAGGCCTCGGTGTCGACCAGCGTGCGCCCGTCGACCAGCGCGGCCCCCGCGGCGAACCGCCCCTGCGGCGAGTCGACGCCGATTTTCTCCCCGGCGAACAACTCACGATGGCGGGCAGCGAGTCGGTGAATGGTGTGTCCCTCTGGCACGAACAGCAACGGTACTCAGGTGGCCCGTTTCCGCGCCATCTGAGCTGGTCAGCGGCTTGTGTGACTTCCCCTGCTCAGACCTGAGTAAGCATGACGGGGGTGGGGCCGGGTGGGTCGGAGGTTCGGATGGTCCGGTCTCTTGCCACGCGATCTCATCCGCACGTACCTTGGTGTCGCACGGCCGCCGCAGGGCAGCCGGGGCGGCACCTTCAGACCATCGGTCACGCCGCCTCGTGGCTCGCGACGCCAGGTAACCACTCGCTCGGGAGAGCACCGCATCTGACAGATGCCGTGTCCCCCGAGTTTTTCTGTTTTCGGGGTACGGCGACCCGACACAGAGAGAACGCCATGCAAAACGAAATGCTCCGCCTTAGCAAGATCGCCACGATTTCTCGACGTATCCGTCAGCCCGCCAAGCCATAGCGGCGGCCGAACCGCCGACCCCAGAGCCCGCAGCGTCGGCCACAGCGGGCGGGGTCGTTGACCTGGCGGTCTGGCGAACCCGCCACACGGGGTAGCGCCGAAGGATTGGCGCCCAGGCCGCTTGAGGGCTTCCGACCTTTAGGTGGTCCTTCGCGTGTCAGCCAAAGAATCGCTCAAGATCCTCAACGGTGTACAGCGGCTCGCGCACGAAGCCGACCGGCCTGCCCTCAGGCGCGTAGACGTGCTCGACATGCCCGAACCGATCTCGACCATGGCGCTTCAACGTGGACTGAACTGCCCGGCTTAGTCCCTGGTAGACACCCGATTAAGCGCGAACGCGGCTGCGGATGGTGTTCCTCTGGCACGAGAGGCAACGTACTCAGGTGGCCCGTTTCCGCGCCATCCGAGCTATGCAGCGGGCGGCAGTTGGGTCGGCGCCTGCGGGTCGGCGGGTGGCTGCACCGGGTCGACCGGCAGCTTGCGCACCGTCCAGTCCTGCGGACGGAAGGGTCGGTAGACCTGGGGCGTCTTGTCCAGCGCCTCCAAGCCGTGCCACTTGGCGAGCATGAGATTGAAGCCGAGCCACATGCCGAAGGCCACCAGGGGCAGGGAGGCGAGGACAAGAACGAACACGAGCCAGTGCAACGCACGCACCCTTCGACAAGCCCACGCCGAGCCGCGTGCAGGTGAAAAGTATGCGGGGGTGTTGAACGATCCGGCATCCACGCTTGCCATCCCGCCTTGCCCTGCTCGGGGGCCGGCGGCTTCCTTCAAGATGTCCGTCTCGTTGCTCCGGTTTAGTCCAATCGCCGAAGACGGGCCGACGCTATCCAAAACAGCGCGCTTGCCTCCACCATGTCGCCTGTCCGGGTGACGAGCCGGGCACGGAGTTGATCGTCTGAGCAGCGCCACCCCAGCGCAGTGGTTGCTGTCTATTTACTTTTACAGTTAACAGTCCTAATAATTGGCCATGCGCCGATCGACGATCTTCGCCATGGCTGCCGCCGCTCTTCTCCTGGGCGGCATTCCCGTCTATCTCGCCACCTCGGCAAATGCCGCGACCGCCTGCGCGCCGGCGTGGAGCGCCACGGCCGTCTACGTCGGTGGCAACTCCGCCTCGCAGAACGGCCACAACTACTCGGCCAAGTGGTGGACCCAGAACGAGTCACCGGCCACCCACTCCGGCCAGTGGGACGTGTGGGCCGACAGCGGGGTCTGCGGGGGCACCACGCCCACCACGCCGCCGACGACCGCCCCGACCACCACGCCGCCGACAACCCCGCCCACCACCGCGCCGACCACGCCGCCGACGACTCCGCCGACCAGCTCCCCGGTCACCGGAATCCCGAAGCACGCGCTCATCGGCTACCTGCACGCCAGTTTCGCCAACGGCTCCGGCTACCTGCGGATGTCCGACGTACCGGCCAACTGGGACATCATCAACCTCGCCTTCGGCGAGCCCACCAGCGCGACCTCCGGCGACATCCGCTTCACCCTGTGCCCGGCCACCGAATGCCCGGGCGTGGAGTCGGAGGCCGACTTCATCGCCGCCATCCGGGCGAAACGGGCGGCCGGCAAGAAGGTCCTGCTCTCCATCGGCGGCGCCAACGGCCAAGTGCAGCTCACCACGACGGCGGCCCGTGACAAGTTCGTCAGCTCGGTCAGCGCGATCGTCGACAAGTACGGCCTGGACGGCGTGGACGTCGACTTCGAGGGCCACTCGCTGTCCCTGAACACCGGCGACACCGACTTCAAGAACCCGACCACCCCGGTGATCGTCAACCTGATCAGTGCGCTGAAGAGCCTGAAGGCCCGGTACGGCACCGGCTTCGTGCTGACCATGGCCCCGGAGACGTTCTTCGTCCAGCTCGGCTACCAGTACTACGGCTCGGGACCGTGGGGCGGTCAGGACCCGCGGGCGGGTTCCTACCTCCCGGTGATCTACGCCCTGCGCAACGACCTGACGATCCTGCACGTCCAGGACTACAACTCCGGCTCGATCATGGGCCTGGACAACCAGTACCACTCGATGGGCGGCGCCGACTTCCACATCGCCATGACCGACATGCTGCTGGCCGGCTTCCCGGTGGCCGGCAACACCGCGAACGTCTTCCCGGCCCTGCGCGAGGACCAGGTGGCGTTCGGCGCGCCGAGTTCGGTGAGCGCCGGCAACGGCTACGTGGCCCCGGCGGCGGTCCAGCAGGCGGTCGGCTGCCTGGTCAGCGGGGCCAATTGCGGAGGGTACGCGGTTCGCAGCGGCACCAACCCGAACTTCCGCGGCCTGATGACCTGGAGCATCAACTGGGACAAGTTCTACGGCTGGGAGTTCCAGAACCAGAACGGCAAGTACGTGAAGGCGCTGCCCTAGACGATCGCGTTGTGCACGGCGACGCGATGAGTGTCGGGGTTGGACCACGACCAGTTCGGGTGAGCCCGGTTCGTCAGCAGGACTACCACCATGCGGCGGGCCGGGACCACCAGCAACGACGTACCGGTGAAGCCGGTGTGGCCGAAGGCCGTCGCCGAGGCCAGCTTGCCCATGAACCAGGGCTGGTTCATCTCGACGCCGAGGCCGTGGTCGGCCGACCGGCCCGGCCGCTCGGCGTCGATCGCCTTCTTGCCCTGGTTGACGTTGGTGAGCATCTTCTGGACGGTGGCCGCCGAGAGGATCCGCTGGCCGTTGTGGGTGCCGCCGTCGAGCAGCATCTGGCCGATCACCGCGACGTCCCGGGCAGTGCCGAAGACGCCGGCGTGACCGGCCACCCCGCCCAGGATGTTGGCCACGTCGTCGTGGACCGTGCCGCGCAGCAGGCCCCGTGCGGTGCGGGCATCGGTGGCGACCAGGCGGGACTTGTCGGACACCCACTTCAGCGGCCGGAACCCGGTGTCCTTCAGTCCGAGCGGCGTGGTCAGGTTGTCGCGCAGCGCCTCGTCCAAGGTCTTGCCGGTGAACTTCTCGACCAGCCGGCCCAGCACCATGAGACCGGTGCTGGAGTAACGGAACGTGGTGCCGGGCACGCCCCCGCTGACCAGCGGCGTGGTCATCACCGATCGCCAGCGGGCGGTGTTGTTCGCCATGCCGGTCACCTTGGCCCCCACCGGCAGCGCGCTGGTGTGCGCCAGCAGCATCGCGACGGTGATCTTGTCTTTGCCGGCGCCGGTGAAGTCCGGCAGGTACTGCCGGACCGGCGCGTCCAGCGCGATCTTGCCCTGGTCGACCAGCTGCAGCGTGAGGATCGCGGTGTAGACCTTGGTGAGCGAGGCCAGGTCGAAGATCGAGTCGGTACGCATGGCGACGCGCTTGGCCGCGGGCAGATCCACCGGACCGGCGCCGTACCGCAGGGCGTGCCCGACCGCCGTGGTCATCCGAGCGCTGCCGTCCTGCAGGACAAGCGCGACGGCACCGGCGTACCCGGGATGCTTGGGATTATCTTTTGTGGGTTTCAGGTATTTGGTGAGGGTTTCCTGGACCTTGCCGGCATAGGCCGGCCCGGCGGCCGCGGCCGAGCGGACCGGGGCGGCAGCCGGCGAGGGCGGCGCTGCGGAGGCCGAGGCAACCGGCTCCGCCCAGGTCGAGGCGGGCGAGGCGGCCCGGCCGCACCCGGCGAGACCGGCGGCCAGTCCGGCGGCCAGCACAGCGCGGCGCGGAAGAGTCACGGCGACGATGATGACACGGACGCGGTGCGGGCGCAGGCGAGAGCCGCTGTGGCCGGCGCGGATCGTGACACGATGAACTCATGGTCAACGAGTCGGTGGCGTTCGTTCTCGGTGGTGGCGGCGTTCTCGGTGCGGTCGAGGTCGGGATGCTGCGGGCGCTCTTCCGGGCCGGATTCAAACCGGACGTCGTGGTCGGCACGTCGATCGGCGCGGTGAACGGTGCTCTGGTCGCGGCCGACCCCAGCGAGTCGGTCACCGACCGGCTGGTGCGGCTCTGGACCTCGCCCGAGGCGGCCGCGGTCTACGGCGACTCGATCGGCCGGCAGGTGCGCCGGTTCGCGGCCCGCACCCACCTGCACTCACCGATGCCGCTGCGCCGCCTGCTCGAGGGCGAGTTGGGCGAGCACACCACGTTCGCCGATCTGAAGATCCCGTTCCGCTGCTGCGCGGCCAGCATCGAGCGGGCCGCCGAGCACTGGTTCGACAGCGGTCCGCTGGTCGACGCGGTGCTGGCCTCCTCCGCGGTGCCGGGGCTGCTGCCGCCGATGGAAATGTCCGGCGAGCACTATGTGGACGGTGGCATCGTCAACTCGATTCCGATTGGCGAGGCGGTCCGGATCGGTGCGAAACTGATCTTCGTGCTTCAGGTGGGGCGGATCGAGCGGCCGCTCAGCGTGCCCCGCCGGCCCTGGGAGGTGGCTCAGGTGGCGTTCGAGATCGCCCGCCGGCACCGGTTCGCGCGCGAGGTTGCCTCGCTGCCCGACGATGTACGGGTGCATGTCCTTCCGGCCGGCAGCGGCGACGGGCGCGACGACAGCCCGTGGGCCTACCGTGACATGGCCGCGGTCGGCCGCCGGATCAGCCGTGCCTACACCGCCTCCCGCCGCTACCTGGCCGCCAACGTGCACCCATTGCCGGGTCCGCACTGATGCCGCCGACCTGGATACGGCGCCTGATCTTCGCCCCCGCGGTCGTCCTGCTCGCGGTGGTGCTGCTGACTACCCTGCCGGTCTGGCTGCTGCTCGCGCTGGCCGCGTCGCCGCTGGTGCCGGGCCACCTGCGGGTGCCGCGCCTGGTCTTCCTCGGCATCGTCTACGTGGTGTGGGACGCGGCGGCCCTGGTGGCGCTGGCCGCGCTGTGGGTGGCCTCCGGCTTCGGGTGGAAGATCCGCGGCCCGGTCTTCCAGCGCGCCCACTACGTGCTGACCGGCCGGTTCCTGGGTGTGCTGTTCTGGCTGGCCCGCTGGTCGCTGCACCTGACCGTGGACGTGGTCGGCACCGACCCGGACACCGCCATCCCGGGCCGCCCGGAGATCGTGGTGAGCCGGCACGCCGGCCCGGGCGACTCGTTCATCCTGATCCACGCGCTGGTCAACTGGTTCGACCGGGAACCGCGGATCGTGCTCAAGGCGACCCTGCAGTGGGACCCGGCGGTGGACGTGCTGCTCAACCGCCTGCCCAGCCGGTTCATCACGCCGGGGCGGACCACGCCGGGGACGAAGAGCCTGGAGGACGAGGTCGGCGAGCTCGCGGTCGGCCTGGACGAGAACGACGCCTTCGTGATCTTCCCGGAGGGCGGCAACTTCACGCCTCGGCGCAGGGTCAAGGCGATCCAGTGGCTGCGCCAGCGCGGGCTCGCCGACATGGCCAAGAAGGCGGAGAACCTGCGTAACCTGCTGCCGCCGAAGCCAGGCGGTCTGGCCGCGGCGATCGACGCGGCCCCCGACGCCGGGGTGATCTTCGTGGCCCACACCGGGCTGGACCGGATGATCACGGTCTCCGACGTGTGGCGTGAGCTGCCGATGGACAAGCAGCTCATCATGCGGTTCTGGAGTGTCCCGCCGGAGGAGGTGCCGGCCGGCGAGGAGGAACGCGTGGCCTGGCTCTACGACTGGTGGGCCCGGATCGATAGGTGGATCGAGGAGAACCGGCCGGCGGCCCGCCCGTTGACCACGGACTGGACCGCCCGCCGGCGGGCTCAGGAACCGAGCGAGTTGTAGAAGCTGTCCGGGGCCTCGGTGATCTCGGCCGCGGCCGGCGCGGTGACGTTCACCGGAGCGCCGTAATCGGCGTAGGTCACGTCGATCGGGTCACCCTGCGGCACCGTGATGGTGAGCTTGGAGAGCCGGCCCTGGTCGTCCAGGGTGGCCGTGAACGGCACGTTCGACGCGGCGGTGCCGTAACCGTCGATCGTCACCTGGCTCAGACCGGCGAGACCGGCCGCCTTGGTCAGGTCGAGCGAGCCGGCGTACGTACCCGTACCCGTCTCTTTGACGTCGGTGGCCGCACCCAGCAGATTCGCCGTGCCCACCGGGTCGATCTGATTCGGCCGCAGGCCGATGTTGGCCCCGGCGGGCAGCCGGGAACCGTCGAGGTGGGTCCACGTGCCGGCCTTCGTGATGCCGGGCACCTGGGCATAGAGGTCGTCGCCGATCAGCAGCGACTTGATGTTGATCTCGGCGTTCGGGCCGCTCGCGGTGAGCTGCGCGGTGGCCTTGCCACCCACCGGGTCGATGGCGCCGGTCAGTTTGAAACCGGTACCGGAGGTCGCGGTGAGCGTGAAACTGGTCGTGCCGAGCAGGGCCGTGGCCTTCGACAGGGCCGAGACCGCGCCGGCCTCGGCAGCGCCCGAGGAGGGGCCGGCCGCGACGCTCGGCACCGGCGCTCCCGAGGCAGAAGTGCTGGCAGTGCCGCCGTTGTCGCAGCCGGCCATCGCGAAGCCGACCGTGGCGATCGTTGCAAGACTCAGCCCGGCGAGCCGTGGTGTCCGCATGTACGTCCTCCCTGACGTGGCCGGTGTCCGGGGTGACTCCGGCTGATCGATGTCAATTCCCGACCGGCCCGCTGGGCAAACGGCACCTTCCGGGTACGGCATGATGGGCCGAGGAAAGAACACCTGGAGGATCCGTGAGATTCGAGGTCAGCAAGGTCCTCGATGCCATCGAGGCGCGGCTGTCCACCGACCCGGCACTGGCGCGGGCGGTGGTCGACCTGTCGGAGATCGTGCGTTACGCCGATCTCGACGGGGGTCGGCCGGCCAACTCGGTCCGCCTCGGCCTGGTCGTCGACGCCCTCGGCCGCTACCTGGCCGAGGAGAACGTGCCGGTCTACGTGGTGTCCCCACGCGCCCTGCTCTCCGACACCGAGCTCACCTCGAACGAGCGGATGGTGATCCGCCGCTGGGCCGACGACGGCAAGGTCGAGGTGCTGCCGATGCTCGACGACCGGGTCTTCGAGGTGGCCGAGCTGCTCGGCGTCCCGGTGCTCACCCGCACCCGGGGTGAGCAGTTCCGGGCCCGCCGGCCGTGGGTCGACGAGCCGGGCCGGCTGCTGGCCGCGGTGGCCGGCGAGGGCGGCACCCCGGTGCTGGTGTCCCGGGTGGGCCGCGGCGACCCGGCGAAACAGGCCGAGCGCTCGCCGATGGGCGAGCGGCTGCTGGCCCGGGTGTGGCGCTGCCCCGAGTCGAACTGCACGAGCTTCGGGTCGGGCGTCGACTCGGACAGCCCGTTCGCCGACATGCGCACCTTCACCAGCCCGGTCTCCCAGCCGCCGCCGGCCGTGCGGGCCGGGGCGCCGACGTGCCCCCGGCACGGCGCGAAACTCAAGGACAACGGTGCCCGCCCGGCGGTCGAGGTGCTTTCGGTACGCATCGACGGCATCGTCCGCCAGCGTTTCGTCGTCTCGACCGACGCGCCGGTGGTGGTCGGCCGGGCACCCGAGGGCGGTAATGGCGTGATGCTCGGCCAGTGGCTGAGCGAGGACGCCCGGAAGTGGATCAGCCGCGGCCACGTGCAGTTCACGCTGCACGAGGACGGCACCCTGACGGTCCAGGACGTCAGCACGAACGGCTCCGGCCTGCGCCCGGGCGGCACCGAGGACGATGAGAAGCGGGTCACCCTCGGGCGTAACGAGAGCCGCCCGCTGGCCCCGGCCGACGTGGTGGAGCTCTACGCGGGCGTCAACGTGGGCCGGTCGAAGATGTGGGCCACCGGCGGGGTCGTCCAGCCGCATTCGGTCATGGGCGAGGCCCCGACGATGGCCCTCCGCAAATTCGATCGTTAGAGGATGGCGGCGAGCTGGGCCACCGCGTGGTCCAGCTCCTCGGCCGTCACCACCAGGGGCGGGGCCAGGCGGATCGTGGAGCCGTGGGTGTCCTTGGCCAGCACGCCCCGCTCGGCGAGCCGCTCGCACGCCTCGCGGCCGGTCATCAGCGCCGGGTCGATGTCGACCCCGGCCCACAGGCCACGGCCACGCACCGCCAGGACACCGCGGCCGACCAGCGCGTTCAGGCCGGCGTGCAGGCGATCGCCCAACTCCGCCGAGCGCTTCTGGAACTCGCCGGTGGCCAGCAGCCGCACCACCTCGGTGCCGACCGCGCAGGCCAGCGGGTTGCCACCGAACGTCGAGCCGTGCTCGCCGGGCTTGAGCACGCCGAGCACGTCCTTGTTCGCCGCGACCGCGGAGACCGGCACGATGCCGCCGCCCAGGGCCTTACCGAGCACGTAAATGTCGGGGACGACGTCCTCGTGCTCGATCGCGAACGTGCGGCCGGTGCGGCCCAGACCGGACTGGATCTCGTCCGCTACGAACAGCGCGTGGTTCGCGTCGCAGAGCTCACGAACGCCACCCAGGTAGCCCTCCGGCGGCACCAGCACGCCGGCCTCGCCTTGGATCGGCTCCATCAGCACGGCCACCGTGTTCGGCGTGAACGCGTCGGCCAGGGCGGCCAGGTTGCCGTACGGCACGGTGACAAAACCCGGGGTGTACGGCCCGAAATCGTTACGGGCGTCCGGATCGGTGGAGAAGCTGATGATCGTCGTCGTACGCCCGTGGAAGTTGTCCGCCGCCACGATGATCTCGGCCTGCCCGTCCGGCACGCCCTTGACCTGGTAACCCCACTTGCGGACCACCTTGATCGCGGTCTCCACCGCCTCGGCGCCGGTGTTCATCGGCAGCACCAGGTCCTTGCCGCACAGCTCGGCCAGCCCATGGCAGAAGTCGGCGAACTGGTCGTGCACGAACGCCCGGCTGGTCAGGGTGACCCGGTCGAGCTGGGCGTGCGCGGCCGCGATCAGCCCCGGGTGGCGGTGGCCGAAGTTGAGCGCCGAGTAACCGGCCAGGAAGTCGAGGTAGCGGCGCCCGTCGACGTCGGTCACCCAGGCACCCTCGGCTTCGGTGATGACGACGGGCAGCGGGTGGTAGTTGTGCGCGGTCCACCGCTCGGCGTCCGCCAGCTCTCCCGGCGTACGCATGTCGACGCTCGTCATCGCACCTCCAACGTGCAGCACTTGGGTCCGCCGCCGGCCTTGCGCAGCTCGGAGACGTCCACCCCGACGGTCCGGTAACCGGCGGCCTTCAGCTCGGCGGTCAGGTGGGTGGCCTGGACCGGCAGGACAACGGTACGGCCGTCGCTGACCGCGTTGAGGCCCAATACCGCGGCATCCTCCGCATTTGCGATGATCGCGTGCGGGTAGAGCTGCCGGAGCACGGCCTGCGAGCCCGGCGAGAACGCCGACGGAAGGTACGCGACGTTGGTGTCGTCGAGCACGCAGAGCGCCGTGTCGAGGTGGTAATAGGCCGGGTCGACGAGTTGGAGCGTGATCACCGGCCGGCGCAGCACCTCCTGCGTCTCGGCGTGCGACGCGTGCGCGGTGCGGAACCCGGTGCCGGCCAGCAGGATGTCACCGGCGAGCAGGATGTCGCCCTCGCCCTCGTTGGTGTGCTTGGGCTCGGTCACGTCGAAACCGCGCTCGCGGAACCACGCGGCGTACGCCGGGGCCTCGTCGGCCCGCTCGGCGTCGCGGAACTGCACGGCCAGCACGCGGCCGTCGACGACGGTGGCGCCGTTTGCCGCGAACACCATGTCGGGCAGCCCGGGCAGCGGCTCGATCAGTTCGACGGTGTGACCCAGGTCGAGGTAGGTCTGCCGGAGCGTCTCCCACTGCCGGACGGCGAGGGCGTTGTCATACGGCGCCGTGGGGTCCATCCACGGGTTGATCCGGTACGTGACCGCGAAATGGGTGGGGCGGCACATCAGGTATCGGCGCATGACTGAAACGGTAGGGCCGCATCGACGCACGGACCCATGGCTCGATCATGCGTTGCGCGTTCGATCGTTGCGTCATTTCCCGGCAGGACGAAGATTCGTTGCAAACACCGAAGGGCGGCTCGTCGTTGAGCCGCCCTTCAGAGTGTGTTGCGGTCGCGAACCGCTGACCGCGTACGGATGATGCCCGTCAGATCTTGTTCACAAACTGTGAATCAAGCCACTCACGGAGGCTGTTCACGGGCTGCACATCGGTGCCCAGCCAGGACAGCGAGCCGGTCAGGGCGAGCACGCCGAGCACGATCGCGCCGAGCGACAGCACCATGCCGATGAGGGCGTCGGTCTTACCGGCCACGTGGCGCTTGCCGGTGGCGTGGATGCCCGCCAGCGACAGGATCAGAGCCAGGCCGGCCACGCCGATGCCGTAACCGAGCAGCGGGCCGGAGAGCACCAGCAGGACCGCGGCGACACTGAGGATCAGGCCGAGCGTGGCCAGCAGGCTGGCGCGCGGCTTCGGCCCGGTCACCACCGGGGTCGGCTTCTCCTCGACCACCGGCTGCTCGGCGGTGTCGTGGTTGTCCGGCCACCGCTTGACGGCGGCGGGCGGGGGTGGCGGCGTCACGGTGCGATCGGCCGGCCGCAGGTCGGCCGTGGTGTCGTCGCTGCGCGGGCGAACGGCCCGGGCCGGGGTGTCGGTCGTCGTGGCGGGACCCGCCGTGCTCGGGCGGTCCGCCTCCGCGGTCTCGGCTTCGGACTGGCGGGAGAACGTCGGGAGCCTCACGTCAGCACCTCCTTGACGATTGTGGGGGATGACACGTCCTATACCCCGATCGCCCCAGGAGCACACAAAGAGCGCGCGGCAACCGCCGCGCGCCCTGGTGGAAGACTGGTGGAAGACCGGTCAGGCCGGGAGGGCCACCACGTCGGTCGCCTTCGCGATCACGTGGTCGACCATGCCGTACTCCTTGGCCTCGGTCGCCGTGAACCAGCGGTCACGGTCGGCGTCCCGCTCGATCTCCTCCGGGGTGTGCCCGGTGTGGAAGGCGATCCGCTCGTTCATCACGTGCTTGACGTGCAGCATGCTCTCGGCCTGGATGGCGATGTCGGCCGCGGTGCCGCCGATGCCGCCGGAGAGCTGGTGCATCATCACCCGGGCGTGCGGCAGCGCGTAACGCTTGCCGGGCGCGCCGGCGCAGAGCAGGAACTGGCCCATCGAGGCCGCCATGCCGAGCGCGATCGTGGCCACGTCGTTCTTGATGTATTGCATCGTGTCGTAGACCGCCATGCCGGCGCTGATCGAGCCGCCCGGCGAGTTGATGTAGAGCGCGATGTCCCGCTCGCTGTCGTTGGAGGCGAGCAGCAGCATCTGGGCGCAGATGCGGTTGGTGACCTCGTCATTCACCTCGCTGCCCAGGAAGATGATGCGCTCCCGCAGGAGCCGCTCGAAGACCTGGTCGTCGAAGGATGCGCCGCCGCCGCGCATCGTCAGCTCGTCACTCATGACCCAACCTTTACTCAGCCGCAGTGCTCCCACCCAGCGATTCTCCTCTAGGCAGAAATGATCAGCTGCCGTGGGTCCACTCGGTGCGGTCGAGGTAGCCGTTGCCGTCGTCGTCGTACATCCGCTTTTCGAAGGCGCCGTCGTGGTCCTTGTCGTAATCGGCGAAGTCGACCCGGTTGTCCAGGTCGGTGTCGTGACCGATGAAGTCGGTCTTCCCGTCGCCGTCGAGGTCGACCAGGATCTCGGCGCCGCCCTTGCCGTCACCGCGGTAGGTGGCCTTGTCGAGGTGGCCGTCGCCGTCCGCGTCGACCCGGTTGTGGTAACCCTCGGGCGCGGCGGTCTGGCGCACCTTGGCGGTGGCGTGCCGCACCGCCTCGTCGAGGCCGATGGTCGGCGCGTCGCCCAGCCCCTGCACGGCCGGAAGCCCGTCGATGTCGGGCCGCTCACCGAGGCCCGCCCGGCTGCCGCCGGGCAGCTTGGCGGCCGCGATCCCGGCCGCCGTGCCGAACTCCGACCACATGTCGTGGTCTTCGTGCCCGCCGTCCTTCTGCTTCATTCCTAGAAGGTACGGCGTTCAGTCCAGTTCGGGCATCGCCACGGGGTGTGGTCGTGGCCGGCAGGTGCCGCACTGCACGGCGTCCTCCACGACGAGCGCCTCGACCCGCTGGCGGGTCTCGGAGCGGCTCACCTGGAGAAGGTAGGGCCCGAAGCGGGCATGGTCGGGACAGACGGCACGCCCGCAGAAGCGGCAACTCGCGCGAGCGGCCTCGGCACAGAACCAACAGAGCATCGGCTCCCCTTCCGATGCATCAGACATTACCTATCCGGACGGCGTCTGCTGTACCTCCGAAGTGGCCGGATCTGTGGTCGGTGCGGTGGTTGTCGGCGTTGGTTCGGGCGCCGCGGTGGTCGGCGGTGTCGTCGTCGGCGCGGTCGTCGGCCTGGTGGTCGGCGTCGTCGTCGCCGGCCGGGTCGTGGTGGGCCGGGCCGTCGGCGGCCGGGTGGTGGCGGCCTCGGTCGGCTGCGTCTCCTCGGTCGGGTCGGCGGTCACGGTCGGGTCGGCGGTGGCGCTGGTGGCGCTCACCGACGGCACCGGGCTCGCCGACTCGGCCGGCGCGACCGACTCGGACGGCAGCGGTTCGGTGCTCTGCTCCTCCGACGGCTGGGTGACCTCGACGCCGTCGCCGCAGCTCAGCTTCGCGCCGGTGCCCTCGGCGGCCTGCCCCGCCACGGACACCTTGCCGGTCGAGACGGTCACCGCGGTCGGGTCGACCGAGTACCAGGCCGCTCCGGTGTTGGTGATCTTGCCGTCCGGCCGGGTGACGGTCAGGGCGAGCGGGTTGAACGCGCCGCTCGTGCCGGTCGTGTCGGCGAGCACCCGGCCGGCCTGCAGGCTGATCGCGCCGCGCGGGCTCTGGTGCCGCCCGCCGTCGACCGAGAGGCCGCCGACCATGACCCGGGAACCGGCGCAGAGGACGGTGACGCCGCCGCCCGGGAAGGTGAGCCGGGCGGTGGACGCGGCCGGCACGTCGACTTCGGTGCCCTGGCCGACGTAGCGCTCGGCACCCGCCTCGACCGTGGTCACCTCGCTCCCGGCCTCGGTGGTGGCCCGGCCGTTGTCGACGGTGACCAGCACCCGGTCGCGGGGCATTTCGGCCCAGGCCGGCCCGGGCCGGAAGCTGAGCACGGTCAGCACCAGCGCGAGCACCAGCAGCACCACGGTGAACCACCAGAGCCGGCCCTCGAACCGGCGGTCGACCGACTGGTCGTCGGGACCCTCCGGCGGGCCGGGCGGAACGGCGAGCGGAGGGTACGCGTCGGGCGCGGGCGCGCCGGGCCGCGGGCCACCGTTGACGGCGACCACCGGCATCGGCGAACCGGGCCGGTGCGTGGCCCCGACCAGCGGGGGAAGGTCAGAGGCATCAGGCAGGACCCACAGCCGTACGGGCGTGAGAGTCTGCGCCACCTCGCCGGGGCTGCCGTCGCCGACCGGGCCGACCAGGGTGCCCCGGCGCAGCTCGATGCCGTCCGGGATGGCGATCACGCCGGACTCGACGACGACCGCGTGGGTGGGGCCGGGCAGGATTACCGGCGCGCCCGGCTCGAGGTCGACCGGATGCGCCGAGGCGATCAGGGCGAGCCGCTGGTCGACGGCGAGCCCGGACAGTGCCGGGGTGTCGGCGAACAGCGCCTCGGCCTCGGCCCGGTCCTGCGGCGGCGGGCCGGGCAGCGGGCCGACCACGGTGGCGACCGTGGCGCTCGGGATGTAGAGCAGGGTGGTGCCGGACGTGTACCAGTCGAGTTGGGTGGCCCGGCCGGTGAGCGCGTTGACCAGGCCGACCACTCCGCCGGGACCGACGTGGTGGCGGACCGTGCCGGGCGGGTCGCCGGGCTTGCGCGCGGTCAGCGTGCCCTCGACCACCACGTAGACGGCCGACTGCGAACCGCCGGCCAGGATCAGCGGGCGGCCGGTGGCCGGGTGCTCCCAGCGGGCCCGGGCGGCCAGGCCCTGCAGCGCCGGCTCGGGCAGTCCGCCCAGCTCGGAGGCGCGCAGCGCGGCGACCCGGCGTGGGCTGTCCGCCTCCCGGTCGCTCTCGGCGCTGCGTTGCCGGGAGCGGCGCCACCGGCGGGTCAGGCGGCCGAGCAGGAAGAAGACGGCGGGTGCACCGAGGCCGAGGACGACCAGCAGGAGCAGCAGACCGCCGAGCAGCCCGGCCTGCCACAGCCCGGTGGCAAGGCCGGAGACGCGGTCCTGCCAGACCCGCAGGGTCAGCACGGCGGCGAGGGCGAGCCAGGCGACGGAGAGGACGCCGTAGAGCGCGACGAGCCGGCCCTCGCGGTCGAGCACCGACCAGCGCGGCGGGCGGCCGCGCAGCCGGGCGCCGATCCAGGCGAGGCCGCGGGCGCGCAACTGCGGGATCTCCAGCCAGTCCATCAACAGGTATTGCCCGTCGAGCGGCAGGAACGGACTGAGCTGGAAGAACGCGTTCAAATACCACAAAAAGGCGAGCTTGAAGGCGAGGCCGCCGAGGGCCGGGACGGCCAGACCGCCGAGCTGGACCAGGCCGGCCAGCAGCAGTGCACTGGCCGGGCCGGCCGCGGCCACCAGCATGCGGGCCCGGCGACCGGCCATCCACACGTCGGTGGTGTCCACGAAGAACGACGGGATGCCGAAGTAGACCAGCAGACCGGCGGCCGGCACCTCGCGGCCCGCGGCCTTGGCGGCCAGCGCCCGGGCCAGCTCGTGGGTGAACAGCACGATGCCGTTGAGCACGACCAGCACGGCCGCGCCGAGCAGGTAGGAATCACCGGTCAGGAACAGCGAGCGGCTGCCGCGCGACCAGGTCACCAGGAACAGGGCCAGGCCGACGACGGCGAGCAGGCTGGTGCCGACGACGGCGCCGGTGCCGAAGAAGAGCCTGCCGCCGGCCCGGTAGAGCGCGGTGACCAGGCCGTCGACGT
>NZ_BOQN01000047.1 GCF_018332695.1 Paractinoplanes toevensis | reverse complement strand
CGGCCCGAGTGGCTGCTGCTGGAGATCACCGAGAGCCTGGTGCTGCACGACGCCGAGCAGGTCTGGCAGGACCTGCGTGAGCTGCGGGCGATGGGCGTACGGATCGCGATCGACGACTTCGGCACCGGTTACTCGTCGCTGAGCTACCTGAGCCAGATGCCGGTCGACGTCCTCAAGATCGACAAGTCGTTCATCGACGACATCCTGCACAGCGGTCAGCAGATGGCTCTCGTCGAGACCATCGTCAGCCTGGCCCGCACCCTCGACCTCGACGTCGTCGCCGAGGGCATCGAACTCGACGGGCACCGGCAGGCGCTCGTCGACATGGGCTGCCCGTACGGCCAGGGCTACCTGTTCTCCCGGCCGGCCACGGTCGACGAAATCGGCCAGTGGCTGGTCGCTTACCCCGCACACCGATAGATAAGGATCCCTGATGTCCCTCGCCCCCCTCACCGGTCTCGACTACGTCCAGCGCGAAGGTCGCTGGGCGGATCTGGAGCGGCTGCGTAGCGGCAACCCCATGTACGACGCCACCATCGAGGAGATCAAGGGCCGCCGGATCCGCGTCGGCGACCACTGGCTCGCCGACTTCGCCTCCTGCAACTACCTCGGCTTCGACCTGGAGCCGGAGATCATGGCGGCGATCGAGCCCGAGGTACGCCGCTGGGGCACGCACCCGAGCTGGTCGCGGCTGCTCGGCAACCCCTCGCTCTACCCGCAGATCGAGGAGCGGCTGACCGCCCTGCTCGACGCGCCCGACACGCTGGTGCTGCCCACGATCACGCACATCCACATGTCGGTGCTGCCGATCCTGGCCGGCAACGGGTTCATCTTCCTGGACTCGCAGGCCCACAAGACCATCTACGACGGCAGCATGTACGCCCGCGGGCTCGGCGCCACCGTGCAGCGCTTCCGCAGCAACGACATCGAGCACCTGACCACGCTGCTGCGCCAGGTGCCGGCCGGGGTGCCGAAGATCATCGCGATGGACGGCGTGAACAGCATGACCGGCAACGCCCCCGACATCGCCTCGTTCGCGAAGGTGGCCCGCGAGTACGGCGCCCTGCTCTACGTCGACGACGCGCACGGCTTCGGCGTCATCGGCGAACGCGGACCCCACGAGACCTCCCCGTACGGTCTCAAGGGCAACGCGATCGTCAAGTACTGCGGCGAGAGCTACGACAACATCGTGCTCGTCGGCGGCTTCTCCAAGTCGTACTCGTCGCTGCTCGCCTTCCTGGCCCTGCCCACCTGGCTGAAGAACCACCTGAAGGTCGCCGCCCCGCCGTACCTGTACTCCGGGCCCGCGCCGACCGCGTCGCTGGCCACCGTGCTGGCCGGCCTGGACGTCAACGAGAAGCGCGGTGACACCATCCGCGCCGACCTGTTCCGCAAGAGCATGAAGGTGCTCGACCACGTGCGCGGCCTCGGCGTGTTCACCCCGAACACCGGGAACACGCCGGTCATCGAGCTGCCGCTGGCCGCCGGTGAGGACATCGACGTGGTCGGCAAGCTGCTCTGGGACCGCGGCGTCTACGTCACGCTGGCCGCGTACCCGCTGGTCCCGCGCGACCAGGTCGGCTTCCGCGCCCAGGTCACGGCGGCCAACACCGACGAGGAGATCGACGAGTTGAACGCCGTCATCACCGAGCTGGCCACCATGGGCAAGCTCCGCCTCCAGTGAGCCCCCTGGCGCCGCTGCGGCACCGGCAGTTCCGGCTGCTGTGGACGGGGATGAGCGCCTCCCTCATCGGCGACGGCATGCTGCTGGTCGCGCTCGCCTGGCAGGTCTACGACCTGTTCGGCGTGCCGGCCGCGATGTCGGCGGTGGGGGTGGCGCTGACCCTGCCGCAGATCGCCACGCTGCTGCTCGGTGGGGCGATCAGCGACCGGTTCGACCCGCGCAAGGTCATGCTGCTCTCCGACCTGATCCGCGGCCTGATCATGGCGGGCGTCGCGACCCTGGTGCTCACCGGGGCGCTGACCTCACTGTGGATGCTGCTCGGACTGATGGTCGTCTACGGCGCCGGGGCCGGCTTCTTCGGGCCGGCCTTCGACGCCCTGGTGCCGCGGCTGGTGCCGGAGGAGGACCTGGTCGCGGCGAACGCCCTCGATCAGTTCATGCGGCCGGCCGCGGCCCAGATCTTCGGGCCGATGCTGGCCGGCGGGGTCATCGCGGTCGCCGGGGCCGGGTGGGCGATAGCGTTCGACGCGGCCACCTTCGCCTTCTCCACGATCTGCCTCCTCGCGGTGGGCCGGACCCGCCCGATCGAGGCCCTCGAGGACGACTCGTCGGGCTCGCTGCTGCGGGACATGAAGGAGGGAATCGGGTACGTCCGGCAGCACATCTGGCTGTGGGGCACCTTCCTCTCGGCGACCTTCACCTACCTGCTGTTCGTCGGGCCCACCGAGGTGCTGCTGCCGTACATGGTGAAGACCGAGCTGGGCGGCAGCGCCACCGCGCTGGGCCTGGTGCTGACCTCGGGCGGGCTGGGCGCGATCGCGGCGGCCCTGCTGATCGGCTACATCGGCATCCCCCGCCGGTTCATCACCTACACGTACGGCACGTGGGCGATCGCCACCCTGGCCGTGGCCGGCTACGGCGCCGCCACCTACACGTGGCAGCTGGCGCTGGCCTGCGTGCTGGTCAACGGCCTGGAGGCGGCCGGAACGATAGCCTGGGCCACCACGAAGCAGACGTTCGTGCCGAGCCACATGCTGGGCCGGGTCTCCAGCGTCGACTGGTTCGTCTCCACCGCCCTGCTCCCGCTGTCCTACGCCCTGGCGGCACCGATCGCCGGCTGGATCGGGGTACGCGAGACGCTGCTGGGCGCCGGCCTGCTGGGTGCCGCCGTGACGTTCGGCTTCCTGTTCCTGCCCGGCATGCGCGGCCCGGAACGGCGGGCGGCCGCCTACCAGGGCCGGCACTCGGCCGAGAACCGCCAGTTCGTCGAGCATCTGAAGCCACAACTGGAGAAGGTGCCCGCATGACCGAACCGCTGGACGCCGTGAACGACCTGAACAACGCCTTCGTCGCCCGCGACCTGGCCGCCGCCCTGGCCTGCTTCGCGCCCGGCGACGACATCGGCTACGCCGGGTCGGAGAAAACGGAGACCGCGTCGGGCCGGGCTGCCGTATCGGCCCTGCTGGGCGCGCTCTTCCTGAGACCCGAGGCGTACGGGTGGAGCACCCGTTCCGCCACCGTGCACCGATACGGCTCGCAGGCATACGTCTTCGCCGAGGCCAACGGCGTAGTCCACACCGACACCGGCAAGACCGAGAACTTCCCCTACCGAGTGGCCGGCATGGTCGAACTGACCGACGGCCGCTGGCGCTGGCGCCACTGCCAGGGCAGCGAGCCGACCTAACCCGAGTTTGCGTGGGCTCGGGGGCGGGCGTAGATCTCCAGTTCGGTGGTGCACAGGTCTTCCAGGTCGTGGTCCACGTAGTCGGGGTGGATCGGGAAGCCTCGCTCGACCGCGGCCACCGAGCGCTCGTCCACCGTGCGCAGGCGGCGTTCGATGGCGAAGCCCGCGTCGGTGAACAGGCGTTCCAGGTCGGGGGCTCGCAGGCGGTTGCAGTAGGAGAACTCGTTGCCGCCCACCCTCTGCCACTCTCGCTCGGAGAAGCGCAGGAAGTTGATTCGGGTGATGGTGGCGTCCTGGTGGGCGAAGTGGTCGCTCGGGTCGATCAGGTGGGCGGCGAAGCCGGTCGGTTTCAGCACTCGGCGGGCCTCGGCCAGGATCGCGGCGATCGCCGGTGGGGTGACGTGTTCCAGCACGGTCATCGAGAAGCTCAGGTCGAACGTGTCGTCCTCGTCGGGCATCCGGGCCGCGTCGCCGGGTGCCGCGTAGTGCACGTTGAGCGCCTGCAGGTCGTAGGGGCTTCCGCTGGGCAGGCTGTCCAGGGCGGCCAGCCGCTCGTTCAGCACCGAGGGGTCTACCAGGCCGTCGTAGAGTTCGGCGATCCGGTCGGATGCGTCGATCATCCGGCGGATCATCGCGGTGGTCAGCTCGGTGTCGAGCCGGCGGTGCAGATCGACGGTGACCACCTCGTCGGCCCCGAGCAGGAAGAAGGCCAGGGGCGCGATGGGCAGGTGGCCGGTGCCGACCTCCAGGCAGCGGGCGCCCTCGGCGCGGAAACCGAGGTCGGCCAGGCGGCGCAGCATGGCGGCGTGCTGGGGCAGGCGCTTGAACGGGTCGGGGTTCAGCCGGCCGTAACGCCGCTGGATCTGCCGGTAGAGGATGTCGCCGCCGGGCAGGAGCGCGCACGCCTTCTGGATCTTGGCCTTATGGGTCCAGCGCATGGCGCATTTTATCGCCTTTTGCGGCTTTCGGCGGCGCTTCGGCGGCGCTCGGTCAGCCGCTTGACCTTGACGTTCGTGCCGCAGTCGTCCATCGAGCACCAGCGGCGCGACCGGTTGCGGCTGCGATCCAGGAAGAGGAAGCCGCAGCCGCCCTCCTCGGGCGGGCAGGTGCGCAGTTTGGCCAGGTCGGCGTGTTGCAGCAGGTCGACCAGGGCCACCGTCAGGCGGTCACCGAGCATGGTCTCCGGATCGCGGCCGACGACCAGGGTGGCGCCGGGGTCGGCCGGGCGCAGCTCGGAGCGGCCGATCGCCTCGGCCCAGCGGGCGGTGAGGGTGTCGAGCCTGCGGCCGGCCAGGGTCTCGCCGACCAGCGCGCGCAGCCGGAGCACCTCGGCGAACGTGTCCCCCGGTGACCGCTCGACCTGCTCGGCCTCCGCCTCGGTCAGCACCTCGACGCGCTGCGCCCAGGCGAGCACGGCGGGCAGGCCGGGCAGGAACTCCTGATCTGCGGTGGCCGTGTTGGCCAGGTCCAGGGCCAGGTGACCGCCGACGATGCGCAACATGATTCCACCATACCTTTCTTTGGTGGTAGCGTCGACGGCATGCGGTCCTGGACTGTCCTCGTGGCGCTCGCCGCGTCCACATTCCTCTACGTCACCATCGAGACCCTGCCGATCGGGCTGCTGCCCGAGATCGCCGGCCAGCTCGGCACCACCACCGCCGCGGTCGGCCTGCTGGTCACGGCGTACGGCCTGATGGTGGTGGCCGCGACCATCCCGCTCACCCTGCTCACCCACCGGTGGCGGCGGCGCCGCCTGCTGGTCGCCCTGCTGCTCGCGGCCACCGCCGCGACCGCGCTGTCGGCGCTCGCGCCGAACTATCCGGCGCTGCTCGCCGGGCGGGTGGTGACGGCGCTGAGCCAGGCGCTCTTCTGGGCGGTGGTCACGCCGGCCACGGCGGCGATGTTCCGGCCCGCGGTGCGCGGCCGGGCGATCTCCATTCTGTACGGGGGCAGCTCGGTCGGCCCGCTGCTCGGCGTCCCGGCCGGCACCTGGCTCGGGCAGCAGTTCGGCTGGCGGGTGCCGTTCCTGGTCCTGGCCGGGCTCGGGCTGGCGATCTCGGCGGTGATCGTCACGCTGATGCCCGACCAGACCCCCGGCACCAGCGACACCGAGCGGGGTTCGGCCCCGGACGCCCGCGCCTACCGCAACCTCGTGGTGACCGTCGCGGTGCTGGTGACCGGGGCGTTCGTCGCGTTCACCTGCATCAGCCCGTTCCTCACCGAAGCGAGCGGGCTGTCCGGCCGGGCGGTCAGCGCGGTCCTGCTGCTGCGCGGCATCGCCGGGCTGGTCGGCGTGATCGCCGCCGGGCTCGTCCCGGCCCGGCACACCGGCCGGGCGATGACCGTCGTCATCGGGGTCCAGGCGGTGGCGCTGACCGCGCAGTGGGCGGGCAGCGCCATCCCGGTGATCTCGATCGCGGCGGTGGCGACGGCCGGCTTCGCCCTGTCGGCGATGACCGCGATCCTCGCCGTCCGGGTCCTCGAGGTGGCACCGGGCCGCACCGACCTGGCCGGCGCGGGCTCGTCCACCGCCTTCAACGTGGGGATCACGGCCGGCGCCCTGATCGGCAGCCAGGTGCTGGCCGGCGGCACGGTGCGCACGTCGGCGCTGCTGGCCGCCGGCATCACGGCGGCGGCGCTGATCATCGCCCTCGCTCGGCCGAGAGGTGACCGGCCGCGTGCTCAGCTGAAGTCGGGGACCGCTCCGCGGGAGGTGTCCGAGCGGCCTTTGGGCTCCTCCCACTCCTCCTGACGGCCGAGCGCCGTCATGTCGAGAATTCCGTAGGAGTCGCCGGCCTGCTCGGTACCGCGGGCGAACGTCGAATACGTGTGGAAGACGTCGTCGCCGACCCGCAGGAAGCAGCTCATGCCCGGCTGCTCCATCGGCTGGTTCGCGGTGTCCAGGGTCCAGCCCAGGCCGGCCTCGCGCAGTTCGTCCGGGCCGCGGTAGTTGAACTCGACCGGCCGCACCGACACGTCCAGGGTCACGTGGAAGTCGTAGTTGAAGTCCGAACCGAACGACGAGTGGAACGGGATGGTCCAGCCGCGCTTGGCCCGGTATTTCTCGAGTTTCGCGAGCGGGGCGCGGGCCACCACGGCGTACACCGTGCTGCGGGCCCGCAGGTGCCGCAGCAGCCCGTCGGAGATCTCGTCGACGGCGGCCGTGCAGCTGCCGCAGCCGTCCTCCCACTCCGGGTCGAACATGAAGTGCTGCACCACCAGCTGGCGCTGCCCGTCGAACAGGTCCCGCAACGTCACCGGGCCGGCCGGCCCGTCGAAGCGGTACTCCTTGTCGACCCGCACCATCGGCAGCATCCGGCGGCGGGTGTTGAGGGCGTCCTTGGCCCGCACCGCCTCCTTCTCGCTGACCAGCAGTTCCCGGCGGGCCACCAGCCACTCGTCGCGGGACACGATCTCCGGCAGATTGTTGTCCGTCATGCCAATACAGACCGGCGCGCGCCCGCCAACTCATCGGTGGTTGCGTTTGCCCGCACAATGAGGGAGTGACCGGGAACTGGATACCGGAAGTAGGCGTCACTCCCGTGCCCCGGGGGTGGCAGGCGGTGCGCCGGTTCGACCGCGAGACCGGCGAGCCGGTCATCCTGATGCGGATGAACCCGATCCGCCGGTGGCTGACCGCGGTCGCCGCGGCCGCCGGCGTGGTGTTTCTCTGGTGCTGGTTCTTCTACGCGAGTCGCGACCTCATCGTGATCGGGACGCTGATGGCGGCGAGCGGGGCGTTCGGGACGGCCGTGCTGACGCTGACCCAGGACGGTTTCACCGTCACCCCCGGCCGGTTGCGCTGCGGCCGGGTGTGGGTGGCCAGCGGAAACTGGCGCGGCCGGGTCTCGGACGCCGCCGACCTGGAGCTGCAGGCGCAGGAGAGCGACAACATCACCAAACTTCACCTGTACGCGAACCACCGCGACGGCGGCCGGGACGAGATCTTCGTCGACGACGAGACCGGCCGGGTCGCCCGTCCCTTCGCGGCCTGGCTGTCGGCGGTCGCGCACATCCCGGTCAATGCCGGTGGTGCTTCTTGACGAACGTGTAACCCGGCTCCAGCGGGGCGTCGATCTGCTCGCTGTCCAGGGCTCGCTGGTATTCGGAGAGCTGTTTCTCGGACGGTTGGGCGCCGGGTGGCAGCTTGCGGACGAAACCGTGGACCCAGTGGTCGCGGCGGTCCGTGGCGCCGGGTGGCTCGGCCGGCTCGACCAGCGGCGCGTAGAACAGCATCTCCACCGGGTCGGCGCCCTCCACGGCCGGGAACGACGAGTCGCCGCTGCCGGTCACCCGGGTGACGTAGCCCTCCCGGATCAGCTGCTCGACGGCGTTCTTGAGCAGGAACGCACCCTTCGCGCCCCGGCCCAGACCGGCTTTCCCGGCCACCTTGGCCTCGGCGAACACCGCGCTGCCGTCGTCGAAGACCCAGCCGTGCTTGCACACCGCGTGCAGCACCCGGCTCCAGTTCGAGGTGCCGGCCTCGAACTCGCGGGTGACGACCTTCGGGTCGTACTCGTGGAAGTAGTCGACCCCGTCGACCGACACCGGTTCGTCCAGCGGCGTCGTGTGCGCCACGACCGTGTTGTCGGCGGCGTGCCAGACGACCGTGACCCGCACGCCGGGCCGCAGATCGCCGGGCCAGACCACGCCGGTGAACTGGCCGTCGCGCAGCGACGTCTCGAACACCTCGCGGGTCGCGGTGACGCCGTGGACGCGATGCTCCAGCACCACCGGCACCACGTCGAGGTGCCGCAGGTTGTCGACGCACTCCTCGGGCGCGGCACAGACACTGCCCTGCAGATCGGCCCGCCACAGGGCGAAGCGCCGGGTCGCCGTCCTCATCACCGAACCTTAACGAAATGCCACAGCACGACGGCGGGGACTCCGGCCGCGGCGGCGGCGATGGCGGCCGGCGCGAGTGCCATCAGTGACCAGGGCCAGGCATCCCAAGGGCCGGTGGTGAGGTCCCCGGCCAAGCCGTCGGTGACCTCGCCGGCCGGAGAGCGGGGCTCCTCCAGGCGGCGTAGCTCCAGGCCGAGCGGGAGGGCGGCGTTCAGGTAGTCGGCGGCCCGGTGCCGGTAGGACGGGATCAGCTGCGGCTCGCCGTCGGCCGAGCGCACGTGCGGCACCGAACCGAGCGTCACCCACTCGTGGTGGATGTCGGTGACGATCAGGTGGCCGCCCGGCCGCAGCACCCGGGTCAGCTCGGCGAAGGCCGGGCGCAGGTCGGGCAGGTGGGCCAGGGCGAGCGCGCACACCGCCACGTCGACGTGGTCGTCGGGCAGCGGCAGCCGGTCGAGGCCACCGGCCCGGAAGTCGCCGTCCGGCACCCGCCGGCGGGCGTGGGCGAGCATGTCCGGGGAGCTGTCGACGCCGATCACCCGATGGCCGCGCTCCGCGAGGTAGGCCGCATGCCGCCCGGTCCCGCAGGCGGCGTCCAGCGCGACCCCGGGCGGCAGCGCGTCGACGATCTCGTGGACGAACGGTTCCTCGACCGGAAAGAGGCCGTTCCCCGGCTGGTCGTAGGTCTCCGACCAGACGCGGTAGCCGGCCACGGTGTCGACCGTGGACACCTCGACACCGGCCGCGACCAGGTCGAGCAGCCGCCGGATCTCCACGACCCGGGCCTCGGCGAACGCCCGGTCGTGGTCGCCGTAGTAGGACCGCAGCAGCGCGATCCCTTCGATCCCCAGCAGATAGTGCAGGGGATGCTGATAAATCATGGCATGTCCAGGATGTTGTAGCGGGCCATGATCGCGGCCCGGCGCTGCCGATTCACCGCGGTGACCCGCCGCGCCACGAACAGCCCGTCGATCAGCGTCCACACGCCGAGGCCACCCAGCGTGAACAGCATCGCCACCGACCGGCCGGTGTCACCGAGATAGAACCGATGACCCCCGAAAATGCCAAGAAAGACCCAGATTGTGTACGCCGCCCGGCGGTCCTTCTTCACCGACGAGAACTCCGCCTCGGCCCGCAACACCCGCAGCCGCTCCCACTCGGGCAACTCGACGGGCTCGGAAGCACTCACGGGACGAAACGATAGCCCGGGGCCGACCGGCCCCGGGCACCTCGTCGGGTCAGCCCAGCTTCAGGTTCAGCTTCTTGGCGCCCTGGGCCGGGATCGCCACCTTCTTGGCCGAGTCGATGTCGGCGGCGTCCTGATACCAGCCCTGGGCCGACGGGCCGGCCTCCTGGTAGTAGCTCCAGTCGACCTTCACCTTTTGATCCCCGGCCAGGGGCAGCTCGTACGACCCGCCCGGGCCCGCCGTTGAGGAGTCGAAGGTGCCCATCTGGTCGCCGGTCACCGCGTTGAACGCGTGGATCCGCCAGCCGGCGACCGGCGAGGTCACCTTGCCCTTCAACGACGCGGTCGTGCGCGGGGTGAAGTTGTAGGTGGTACTGCCGCCGGCCACGACCGGGACGGTCTCGGCCTGGAAGCGGTTGCCGGTGTGCCCGGACCACTCGCGCGGATAGTTGCCGGCGCCGAACAGCAACGGCCAGCCGTACGGTCCGAGCTTGTCGATCGTGTAGACGCCGTGCTCGTCGGTGGCGGTGTCCCAGCTCGGCCCGGCATCGCCCCACGCGCTGTAGGCGACGTCGACGTCGGCGAGCGGCGCACCGGCCGCGTCCGACACCACGCCGGTGATCTTGCCGGGCTTGTCGAGCAGGACGCCCGGCGCCGCGATCGTCCGGCCGGCCTTCACCTTGATCCGGGCCGCCGCCTTCTGGTCGCCGGTGCCACCGGCCGCGCCGACCCACTGGTGGCCGTAGCCGGCCGGGGCGACCGCGAACATCTCGTACGTTCCGGTGGCCAACGTCTCCGTGGTGACCTTGCCGGTGGCGTCGGTGCAGTTGCCGTAACCGTCGCCCAGGCCGCCGTGGCCCAGCACCAGGAAGACGCCGCAGGCCCGCCGCACGGCCGCGCCGCTGGTGTGGTCCTTCGCGGTGAACGAGACCTTGCCGCCGAGGACGAGCCGCACGGTGGCGGTGGTGGTCTGCTTGGTGGCGACCGTTACCGACTGGGAGTCCGACCGCAGATAGTACGAGTCCGAGTCGGGCGTGGCGGACAGGTTGTAGACGCCGCCGGCCAGGTCGTCGACGGTCACCGAGCTGCCGGTGGTGCAGCCGTCGGCACCCATACCGGTCGGCAGGTCGGCCCACACACAGAAGTTGCTGACCGGGGCGCCGGTGGTCGCGTCGACCGCGTTGACCACCAGCGTGCCGCCGCTCAGCCAGGTGTCGTCGACGGTCACGTCGCCGCCGGACCGCACGTCGATGACGGTGGCGTCCGCCTCGGTGTCCTTGCCGTACGCCCACTGGGTGCGCTGAGCGGTGGGGCTGCGGAACGAGACCCGGTAGCCGCCCGGCTCGATGCCGCCGACACTCCAGGTGCCGTCGGCGGCGGTGGTTCCGTAGTAGTTGAGCCCGTGGTCCTGGTCGTCGGTGAGGATCTCCACCGCGAACCCGGACTTGGCCGTGCCGTCCTCGCCGACCAGCCGGCCGTGCAGCGTGGCCGGGGCGATCTGGGAGTCGTCGACGGTGGTCGGCTCCCCGGCCGTGACCGTGAACCGGGTCGCCTGCTGCTGGCTGCGCACACCGGGCACCCATTGCCGTTCCTGGCCGTCGGCGTCGAACGCCACGGTGTAGCCCTCACCCGCGATGACCTCGCCGAACGTGTAGCGGCCGTCGGCGTCGGTGACGTTCCAGCCGGTCTGCTCGTCGCCGCGGAACAGGCTCACCCAGACGTCGGCCAGCGGGGATCCGTCGACCTTGGTGAGTCGCCCGGACATCGTGCCGGTGGGCAGCTTGGTGTCATCGACCGTGGTGGTCTGCCCGGCCGCGACGGTGTAGACGGCGCCGTCGGCCTCGCTGACCGACCCGACCGCCCACTGCTTGGAGCCATCCCAGTTGAAGCCGATCTTGTATGTGCCCGGGAAGACCGGGATCGACCAGTCGCCGGAGTCGACGGCGTAACCACCGACCGCCGCGGGCTGGTCGACGCCGGTCGCGGTCACGTTGAAGTACGGCGGGTTGTCGGTGAGGTGGCCGGCGATGGTGCCGGTGGCCGGCTGGCGCTCGTCGACGGTGAGCGACCCGCCCGACGCGAGCTGGTAGACGGTGGCGTCGGCGCTGTTGCGCTTGCCCGGCGACCACTGCTGGAGGTTGTTGATGTCGAACTGGAGCTTGATGCCACCGGCCGGCAGATCGGTGAACTGGTAGTGGCCCTGACCGTCGGTGTACGCCCAGGCCAGCCACTCGTCGTCGGCGGTGTAGGCGGTGACGTAGGCGTCGGCGATCGGACCGTCGTCGATGGTGGTGAAGTCGCCCTGGACCGTGCCACCGGCCGCGGCCGTCGCGGGCGCTGCGAGAGCGCCCGCGAGGACCAGACCGGCGACGACGGCGTAGCCAAGACGAGTCAGTCGATTCCTGCTCATCGTTTCCCCCGGGTATCAGTTCAGGGTGAGATCGAGGCTTGCGGTGTCCTCGGCCGGGACGGCGACCGGGGTGTCGTAGGTGCCGTTGCCGTGCACCGTGTCGGTGTCGTACGACCAGTTCAGGTTCACCGTCTGCGCACCGGTCAGCGGCATCCGGTACGTCCCGCCCGGCCCGGCCGCGTAGCTGTCGAACGAGCCCATCACGTCGCCGGTGACCGCGTTGAACGCGTGGATCCGCCACTGTGCGGCCGGCGCGGCCGGGACGGTCACCGTGCCGGCGAGCGCCGCCGACGTCCGTACGGTGAAGTTGTAGGTGGTCGCGGTCCCGGCCGTGACCGGGACCTTCTCCGCCTCGAACCGGTTGCCGGTGTGCCCCGACCACTGCCGTGGGTACTCGTTGTTGCCGAACAGCAGCGGCCACTGGTACGGCCCGAGCCCGGTGATCAGGTAGGCACCGTTCGAGCCGGTGCGGGTGCCCCACGACGGCCCGGAGTCACCCCACGCGCTGTAACCGACGTAGACGCCGGAGAGCGCGGCGCCGGCCGGGTCGGTCACCACCCCGCTGATCGTGCCCGGCTTGTCGAGCCGCACGGCCGGGGCGGTGACCGTCCCGCCCGCCGTGACCGTGATGCGGGCGGCCGCCTGCTGGTCGCCGGTGCCGCCGTCGGTCCCGACCCACTGGTGGCCGTACGCGTTGCTCGGGGCCACCGCGAACAGCTCGTACGTCCCCGGGGCGAGGGCCGCGGTGACGACCTTGCCCTGGGCGCCGGTGCAGTCGCCGTACCCGTTGGGCAGGCCGCCCCGGCCGAGCACCTGGAGCATCGGGCAGACGTCGCGGACGGCCTTGCCGGTGGCCCGGTCGGTCGCGCTGACCGAAACCTTGCCGCCCTTGGTGACCGGCACCGAGATCGTGGTGGTGGTGCCGACCGCCAGCGTCACCGGCACGTTCCTGGACTGCAGGTAGTACGACGTGCTCGCGGGCGAGACCAGTGCGGTGTAGCTGCCGGCCGGCAGGTCCCCGATGGTCACCGAACTGCCGGTGGCGCAGCCGCTGCCGTCGGTCGGGGTGGCGACCCAGACGCAGAAGTCGCTGACCGGCGCGCCGGTCGCCGCGTCCACGGCGTTGACCACCAGGGTCGCGCCGGGCACCCAGGTGTCGTCGACAGCGGCGTCCTGGCCGGGCTCGACGGTGATCACGGTGGCCTCGTCCTGGGTGTTCTTCCCGTACGCCCACTGGGTGCGGCTCCAGTCGGGAGTGCGGAAGGAGACCCGGTAGTCGCCGGGCAGCACCTTCGGCACGCTCCACCGGCCGTCGCTGCCGGTGGTCGCCGAGTAGGAGACGCCGCTGCCGAGGACCTCGACCTCGTACCCCACCTTGGAGGTGCCGTCGGGGTCGGCCAGTCGGCCGTGCACGGCCGACGGTCCGAGCATCACGTCGTCGGCCGTGGTCGTCTCGCCGGCGACCACGGTGAACCGGCGGGCCTTGGCCGGGTCGAGCGTTCCGGCGATCCACTGGACGGTGTCGTCGACCTCGAACGACACCGTGTATCCGTCGCGGGCGAGCGCCTCGCCGAACGAGTAGGTGCCGTCGGCGCCGCTGAGGACATAGCCGAGTTCCTCGTCGCCGTGGTGCAGCGTCAGCCATGCCTCGGCCAGCGGCGAACCGTCGGCCTCGGTGAGCCGGCCGGAGAACGTCCCGGTGGGCAACCTGGTGTCGTCGACCGCCACGGTCTGCCCGGCCGCTACCGGGTAGGTGGCCGCGCCGGCCGCGGTGGCCGACTGCACCGCCCACTGCGTCACCGCGTCCCAGCGGTAGCTCACCCGGTAGGTCCCCGGGAACACGTCGATCGCCCAGTCACCGTTCTCGTCGGTGTAGCCGCTCACCTGGTCGACGCCGCCGACCACGACCACGCTGGTCGGCGGCCCGTCGAGGTGGCCGCCGAGCCGGCCGGTGGGCAGTTGCTGCTCGTCGACGGTCAGCGTGCCGCCCGCAGTGATCCGATAGTTGGTGGCCTCGGCACCGGTCCGCTTGCCGGGCGCCCACTGCTGGCGGCCGGAGTCGTCGAACTGGATCCGGACCCGGCCGGCCGGCACGTCGGTGATGACGTAGTGGCCGAGCTCGTCGGTGCCGCCACCGGCCAGCCAGGCGCCGCCGGGCGAGTAGGCGTTCACCGACGCGTACGCGATCGGCTGGTTGGTGCTGCTGGTGAAGTCGCCCTGGATCGTGCCGCCGGCGGCGGCCGACGCGGGTGCTGCGAGAGCACCTGCGGCGACCAGGCCGGCGAGCACGGCATAGCCAAGACGAGACAGCCGGAAGCTGCTCATCGATTTCCCCCGTGTGTCGTATTGCGGTGGCGAGATGGTAGCCCGCCGCATCGACGCGCGTCAGCGCCGCAGGGTGAGAATCAGATCGACGACCAGCGCCGTCCAGCCGGTCTGGTGCCAGGCGCCGAGGCCCGCGCCGTTGTCGCCGTGGAAGTACTCGGGGAAGACGATCAGGTCTTTCCAGTCCGGGTGCTGCTGGAGGATCTCGTTGGCGCCGTAGATCGGCCGGTGGCCGTTCTCGTCCGGCAGGAACAACGAGATGAGCCGGCGGGACAGGTCGTTCGCCACCTCGCCGAGTGACACCTTCTGCTGCGAGCCGGTCGGGTACTCCACCATGAGGTCCTCGACGAAGAAGTCGGCGAACTCGCGCAGGGCCTCGACCAGCAGGTAGTTGACCGGCATCCAGACCGGGCCGCGCCAGTTCGAGTTGCCGCCGAACAGGCCGCTCGTCGACTCGGCCGGCTCGTAACCGACGGTGAAGTCGGAACCGCCCAGCGACACCGTGAACGGTTTCTCCAGGTGTGACCTCGACAGGGTGCGGATCCCGTACGCCGAAAGGAATTCCTCCGGATCGAGCATCCGGGCCAGAATGCGCAGCAGCTGGTCCTGGCCCACCATGGAGAGCAGCCGCTGCTGGCGGCCCTCGGCCGACAGCCGGCGGGCGCTGATGATGTCGGCCACCTCGCCCTGCGAGTGCCGCAGCCAGCGCAACCGCGCGTTCAGCTCGGGCAGCCGGTTGAGGGTGGCCGCGGTCAGCCGGGTGGTGGCGGCGAGCGGCAGCAGTCCGACGATCGAGCGCACCTTGAGCGGCAGCTTGTGGCCGTCCGGCAGGCGCAGTTGGTCGTAGAAGAAGCAGTCCTCCTCGTCCCACAGGCCCTGCCGGTAGGCGGCCTCGGCGATGTAGGCGAAATGCTCGAAGAACTTCGTCGCCATGTCCTCGTAGGTGCGGTCGTGCAGGGCCAGCCGGATCGCCATGTCCAGCAGGTTCAGCGCGTACATCGCCATCCAGCCGGTGCCGTCCGACTGCTCGAGGACACCGGCCACCGGCAGGGCCGCGGACCGGTCGAACGGGCCCACGTTGTCCAGCCCGAGGAAGCCGCCCTCGAAGACGTTGTTGCCGCCGACGTCCTTGCGGTTGACCCACCAGGTGAAGTTGAGCAGCAACTTGTGCATGACCCGGGCCAGGAAGTCGAAGTCGCGACCGCCGTCGATCTCGAAGACCCGCAACGCCGCCCACGCGTGGACCGGCGGGTTGACGTCGCCGAAGGCCCACTCGTACGCCGGAATCTGGCCGTTGGGGTGCATGTACCACTCGCGGAGCAGCAACAGCAACTGGGACTTGGCGAATCCGGGGTCGACCCGGGAGATCGAGACACAGTGGAACGCCAGGTCCCAGGCCGCGTACCACGGGTACTCCCACGGGTCCGGCATGGAGATGACGTCGAAACTGTTCATGTGCCACCAGGCGTTGTTGCGCCCGTAACGGCGGCCCGGCGGGGGTGGCGCCGAGCCCTGGTCGCCGGTCAGCCACTGCTTCACGTCGAAGTGGTAGAACTGTTTGCCCCACATCAGCCCGGCGATGCCCTGCCGGGCCACCGCCGCTTCCTCGGCCGACGCCTCGGGCGGGATGATCTCGCCGAAGAAGTCGTCGGCCTCGCGGGCCCGGTCGCGCATGACGGCTTCCCAGCCGGCGCCCAGGTCCAGATTCGACGGTTCCTCGAAACCCTCACCCTGGGTGAGCCGAAGCCGGAGGGTACGGGTCTCGCCCGCCCCGAGTGTCACCTGGTAATGCAGCGCACCCTTGGTGCCGACGTTCGCCGGATTGACCGTGGGCGCACCCGCGATCACATGGTCGTTGATGCCGTCCTTCGGGTACGTGCTGGTGCCCGGCTGGCCCCACAGCCGCTGCGCGTTCGTCTCGTTGTCGCAGACCAGGGTGGGCGCGTCGCCCTCGCCCTCGAGCGTGAGGTGGCCGAGCGTGCGGTGCCGGCCGGCCAGGCGGCCCGGGGTGCCGGTGAGCGTCGGCTTCGGCCGGTTCGGCGCACCCCACGACCAGGTGTTGCGGAACCACAGCGTGGGCAGCACGTCCAGGGTGGCCGGCTCGGGGCCGCGGTTGGACACGGTGATCGCGATGCAGATGTCCTTCGGGCCGGCCTTCGCGTAGTCGACGGTGACCGCCCAGAACCGGTCGTCGTCGAAGACTCCGGTGTCGACCAGCTCGTACTCGGACGCCTCGCGCGACCGGGTGCCGTTCTCCCGGACGATCTGGTCGTACGGGAACTCCTTCTGCGGGTAGTGGTAGCGCCACTTCATCCACGAGTGGGTGGGCGTGGAGTCCTGGTACCACCAGTAGTCCTTGGCGTCCTCACCGTGGTTGCCGCCGTCGCCGCCCAGGCCGAACATCCGCTCCTTGAGGATCGGATCCTTGCCGTTCCAGAGCGCCAGGGCGAAACAGAACGTCTGCCGGTCGTCGCAGATGCCACCCATGCCGTCGTCGTTCCACCGGTACGCTCGGGACCGCGCATGATCGTGCGGGAAGTAGTCCCATGCCGTGCCGTGCTCGCTGTAGTCCTCGCGGACCGTGCCCCACGCGCGCTCGGCGAGATAAGGGCCCCACGAGCGCCACGGCTGCTCACCGGAATCGGCCTGCGCCAGCCGTACGCGCTCCGCCACGCCGTGACTCACCCCCATAACTTGATTCTCACCGTCGCGTGTTACGTCTGTTGACAACAAATGATTCTGCCCGACAACTGGAGGTCATCTGATGGCTACGGTGCGTCGCCTGGCTTTCGGACCTCAGGTGTGTGGCAGCGTCACGGAGGGTGCGGCCCGCGAGTGGCTCGTACCCGACGGTTGCGGCGGCTATGCGATGGGCACCGTTTCGGGTTTGCGAACACGGCGTTACCACGGCTTGCTCGTCGCCGGGTCGGATCAGGGCCGGCGGCTCGGCCTCGCCGCACTCGATCCGATCGTCACCCTGGCCTCCGGCGCGACGGTGCGACTCGCCACCCACGAGTGGTCGGACGGGACGATCGCCCCACGCGGGCACGAACTTCTCGCCGGCTTCGAACTCGTCGACGGCCTCCCCCGCTGGCGCTGGCGGATCGGTGACGTCGTCATCGAACGCGAGCTCGCCATGGTCCACGGCCGGCCGTCGGTCGCCGTCGTGCACCGCCTGCTCACCGGCGGCCCGGTCGGCCTCTCCCTGGAAGCCCTGGTCACCTGGCGGGACGTGCACAAGGAGCGGACCGCGGGCGGTCCACCGCCGGTGGTCGGGACGGCCGAGGGCGGGTGCGTGGTCGAGGACGCGTACCGCTTGCGCGGGCCGGAATTCCGGCCCGGCGGCGGCTGGTGGCGCGGGGTGCGGCACCGGGCCGAGGCGGCCCGCGGGCTTCAACCAATAGAAGATCTTTGGTACGCCGGGAGCTTCCACGCCGAACTACGGCAGCCCGGATCCACCGCGTCGGTGTCCGCCTGGGCGTTCGACCTGGACGATGCGCCACCGCCCGCGACCGAGGTCGTCGCCGCCGCCCGGCGGCGCAACCGGGCCGTGGTGGCCGCCGCCGCTCCCGCCGACGACGCCCAGGCCACCCTGGCCCTGGCCGCCGACGCGTTCATCGTGCGCACCGCCGCCGGGCCCGACGTGGTGGCCGGCTATCCGTGGTTCGGCGCCTGGTCACGCGACACCATGCTCAGCTACGAGGGCCTGTTCCTGGCCACCAACCGGGCGTCCGAGGGCCGCGAACTGCTCCGGTCGTACGCGGCGACCCTGTCCGAAGGCATGCTGGCGAACACCGCCGACACCGGCAGCGTCGAGTACAACACCGCCGACGGCACCCTGTGGTTCCTGCACGCGGTCGGCCGGCACGTGGCCACCACCGGCGACTTCGACCTGGCCGCCGAGCTGCTGCCGGCCCTGCTCGACGTCGTCGACCACCACCTCAAGGGCACCCGCTACGGCATCGCGGCCGACCCGCTCGACGGCCTGCTCCGGCAGGGCGCCGAGGGCGAGGCGCTGACCTGGATGGACGCGCGGGTCGACGGGGTGCCGGTCACCCCGCGGATGGGCAAGCCGGTCGAGATCAACGCGCTCTGGGTCAACGGCCTCGCCACCGTGATCAAACTGGCCTGGCAGGCCCGCACCGGCGCCGGCGCGGCGGTGCGCGCGCACCCGGAGGCCCTGGCCGGCTTCGCCCGCCGCTTCCCGGCGCCGACCGGCTGGCTGTACGACGTGGTCGACGGCCCCGGCGGCGACGACCCGGCCATGCGGCCCAACCAGCTGCTGGCCTGGTCCCTGCCGTACGCCCCGCTGCGCCCCGAACCGGCCACCCTCCAGGCCATCGGCGCGGCCCTGATGACACCGCTCGGGCTGCGCAGCCTCGCCCCCGGCACCCCCGGTTACCAGGGCGTGCACCGCGGCGACCCGGCCGCCCGGGACACGGCCTACCACACCGGCACGGTCTGGCCGTGGCTGACCGGGCCGTTCGTGCAGGCCTGGCGCCGGCTCGGCGTCTCGGCCGACCAGACCCTCTCCGACGCCGACGACCACCTCGGGGAGTACGGGCTGGGCTCGGTCTCGGAAACCGCGGACGGCGACGCCCCGCACTCGGCGACGGGTTGCCCGTTCCAGGCCTGGTCGGTCGCCGAGACCCTGCGCGCCCGCCGGCTCTAGCCCCCGGTTCCCGGAAAGACCCCGTCGCCGTTCGGGTCACCGCCGTTGTTGCCGTTGTTGCCGGCGCCGTTGTTGCCACCGGCGCCGCCGTCGTCGGTCGGCGTCGGGTCGGTGGTGGGTTCGGTCGTCGGCGGCGTGGTGATCGGCTCCCGCGTGGTCGGCCTCGTCGTCGGTCTCGTCGTCGGCCGGGTGGTCGGCTTCCTGGTCCCGGTGGGTGCGGTCGTCGGCGCCGTGGTCGTCACCGCCGGTGCGGCGGCGGTGCCCGGCGGTCGCAGCGAGTACAGAACACCGCCGTCACCGACGGCGTAGAGCCCGGCATCGTCACCACGGGACGCCGCGCCGAACCGGTCACCGGTCCGCGCCTCCCACAGCACCTTCCCGGTGGCCGCGTCGAGCCCCTCGATCCGCCCGTCCGGGAAGACGACGTCGACGCCGCCGGCCCGCACCACCGGGAAACCGGCCGCACCCGCCCCCGCGGTCCGCCAGCGCTTCTCCCCGGTAACCACGTCCCAGGCACCGACCGACCCGTCCGCACCCGCGCCGTAGAGCACCCCGCCCGCCGCATAGATCCTGGTCAGGGTCGTACCGTCGGCCTTGATCACGGGCAGCAGCTCGCCGTCGGCCATCCGTACGCAGCGGGCGGTCCCGTCCGCGAGCGCCACGCAGGCGGCCTCGCCCGCGTCCACCGGCCCGCCGCTCGCCTTGCCCACACTCGGTTTCCAGAGCTGGGTGCCATCGGCGTTCACCCCGTGGATCCGCCCGTCACCACCGGCGACGACGGCCACCCCGCCGATCACCGTGGGTGGGTAGCTGACCTCCCCGACCTGCACCCGCCACCGGCCGTTACCGGCGGCCGAGCGATACCCGTAGAGCACACCGTCCTGGCCACCCACGAACATCCGCTCGGCGTCGACGACCGGCCGCGCCACGATCGGATTGCCGGTGCTGCGGTTCCAGACCTCGCTGCCCTTGGCGGCGTCGATCGCATAGACCCCGCCGTCCCCGGTGACCGCGTAGACGACCCCGCCCACCACCCGGGTCGAGGCCCGCAGCCCGTCCCCCAGTCGACGTTCCCACGCGGCCCCGCCGTCCGAGCGCCGGAAGGCCCGCAGCGTGCCGTCCTTACCGCTCACGAACACCAGCTCGGCACCGACGGCCGGCGGTTCGGTGGCAGCCACTCCGGTAGCGGTCTTCCAGACCACCGTCGCCGCCGTCGCCGCCGGCAAGGCAACCTCGCTGGTCGCACTACCCGCGGCCGGCGTGGTCCCCCCGCCATCTCGGTCCTTGGGCCAGAGAACGATCGCCGATACCGCGGCCACCGTCACCAGCACAGCCGCGAATCCACCGATGATCGGCCACTTCACCGACCGCTTCTTCGCCGCCTGCGCCGGCCCGGGCCAGCCCCGCGAGGCCGTGTCCGCCGGCGGCACGCTCAGCGGGATCGCCCCCGAGCTCACGCCCGAGCTCACGCCCGTCGAAAAGCTTGTCGGCGCGGCCCCCCGCTGCTGCGGGAACGCCCCGCTGCCCGTCCCGCCGCCGCTGCCCGTCCCGCCGCCGCTGCCCGTCCCGCCGCCGCTGCCCGTCCCGCCGCCGCTGCCTGTCCCGCCGCTGCCCGTCCCGCCGCTGCCCGGCACCTGCGCCGACCCGGAAACCCGCGCCGAGGGCAGTCCGGGCGCGCCCGGACTCAACGGCCGGACCGACGACGGCACAGCGGCCCCGGCACCGTCGTGAAGCGTCGGCGCAGTCCCGGGCACCGCCGAGTTCACCGGCCCGGCGCCACCCGGCGCGGCTCCGCCCACAACTCCGTGGGCGGGCGCCCCACCGGTTCCCGCAGGCGCGGCCGCAAGGCCCGGGCCGGCGGCCCCGGCAGCAGCCGTCCCGGCAACAGGCACCTGACGCCCAGGGCCCGCGCCACGCCCCCCAGGCCCACCGGCGCGCGCACCTCCACCAACTGCGCCCATATCCGCGGCGCCCGCACCCGAGCCGCCCGCGGCGCCCGCGCCCGAGCCGCCCGCGCCCGCGCCGCCCGCTGCGCCCGCGGCCACCGAGCCCGCGGCGCCGCCCGCTGTCCTCGCGCCGCCGCCTGCCGCGCCCGCGGCCGCTCGCCCGGCCGTCCTGGCCGGGCCGGTGGGCGAGATGGGCGACCGGACGCTCGCGATCCGCGACGGGCCGGCTGAGTCCGGCATGGGCGGCTCTCGCAGCACGCCGGCCGGGCCGCTCAGGCGGGCCGCGCCCAGGGCGATGCCCAGCTCGGGCTGCTCGTCGGAGGCGGCCGGGCGGCCGAATGCCTCCTCCACCAGCGAGCCGACCAGCGGGATGCGGGCGGAGCCGCCGGCCAGCACGATGCAGTGCAGGTCGGACGGTTCGACCGAGGCGGACCGCAGGGCCCGCCGCATGGCGGCGATGGTGTCCTCCAGCGCCGGGGAGATCAGCGACTCGAACTCGGCCCGGTGGATGCGCACCCGGGTGTGCAGGCGGGGCAGGGCGACCCCGATCTCCGCGTCGGTGTCGAAGGACAGGCTCTCCTTGGCCTCGACGCACTCGCGGCGCAGGCGGGTGAGTGCCTCGGTGACCGCCGGGTCGGACAGGTCCATCTCGGCCAGGTTGGCGCCGAGCTGCTCGCGCACGTATTCGAGGATCGCCTCGTCGAAGTCGATCCCACCGAGCTGCTCGACACCCTGCGGCTCGCCGAGGACGTCGAAGCCGCTCGCCGTCTTGCGCAGCACCGCGGCGTCGAAGGTGCCACCGCCCAGGTCGTACACCGCGATGGTCTCGCCGACCGCGACCCGCGCCGTGCTCGCGTAGCGCACGGCGGCCGCCTCCGGCTCGCTTCGCAGCGTCACCTGCTGCAGGTCGGCGAGTTGGGCCGCCTGCTGCAGCAGCTCCCGCTTGTAGGGACCCCAGTTGGCCGGGTGGGTGAGCACGATCCGGCTCGGCGGCCCGCCCTGACCGTTCGCGACGGCGGCCGTGACGTGCCGCAGCACCCGCGCGGTGAGCGCGTGCGCGGACATCGGCGTGCCACCCAGCATGATCGGCACCGGGTCACCGAGCCGGCGCTTGAACTCCCGCGCCAGCCGGGTCGGTTCGCCTTCCCCGCGACGCTGCGCGGCGTCCCCGACGAGGACCTCACCGTCGGAGCGCAGGAAGACCAGCGAGGGCATCTCCGGCCCGCGCCCACCGAGCCGGACAGTCTCCACCACACCGTCGACATTGGTCGCCGCGGCGGTGTAAGTGGTACCTAGATCGACTCCGAGGCCGTACTCCCCCATCCCCCGGATGCTAGGAGTACGACCCCGTCCGCCGAAACGCTCCGCACAAAAGCCGACACCCTCCGCGTCAAAGATCCGCCCTTTAGGGTGCGGCCGTCCTCGATCCGCTCGGCACCCCTCAGCCTTGCGGCGGAGTGGCGCGGCGGCGCAGCAGGTGCCGGCGTTCCGGGTCGGTGCGGACCAGGGTCAGTGCCTCGTCGAAGGCCTCAGCGGCCTCGGCGTGCCGGCCCAGGCGGGTGAGCAACTCGGCGCGGACCGCGGGCAGCAGGTGGCTGTCCCGCACGACCAGCCCGTCCATCAGGGACAGCGCGGCCTCCGGCGAACCGGCCTCGGCCACCGCAACGGCCCGGTTGAGCCGGACCATCGGGGACGGTGTGCGGCGTTCCAGCTCGGCGTACAGGTGGGCGATGCGCGGCCAGTCGGTCGGTGCCGGTTTGGCGTGCTCGGCCGCGATCAGCGCCTGCAGGTGGTATTCCCCCGGCATCGGCGCCGCCTCCAGCAGGCCGAGCAGGCTCACCCCGCGGGCGATCTCGTCGTGCCGTCATCGTGCGCGGTCCTGGTCGGGCAGCAGGACGAGGGCGCCGTCCTCGGCCACTCGGGCGTCCCGCCGGGCGTGCTGCAGCAGCATCAGCGCGAGCAGGGCCAGCGTGCGTGGTTCGCCGGGCAGCAGCTCACCGACCAGGTAGCCGAGCCGGATCGCCTCGTCGGCCAGCCGCGGCCGGACCAACTCCGGGCCGGCCGTGGCCCGGTAGCCCTCGGTGAAGATCAGGTAGATGACCCGCAGCACCACGTCGAGGCGTTCCGGCAGGTCGGCCGCCGACGGCGCGCGCAGCGGGATGCCGGCCACCGCCATCTTCGCCTTGGCCCGGGTCAGCCGCGCAGCCATCGTCGGCTCGCCGACCAGGAACAACCGCGCGATCTCGGCGGTGGTCAGGCCGGCCACGAAGCGCAGCATCAGCGCGGCCCGGGCGTCCGGGCGCAGCGCCGGGTGGCAACAGGCGAAGAGCAGCCGCAGTCGCTCGTCGGCGACATCGCTGTAGTCGTCGGCCGGCGCCGGGTCGGCGATCAGCAGCGGGAGCCGCCGGGCGTCGGCCTCCTCCCGCCGCACCCGGTCGAGCGCCCGCCGGTAGGCCGCCGTCCACAGCCACGCCGCCGGTTTCGCCGGCACGCCCTGCTCCGGCCAGACCCGCGCGGCCGCCACGAACGCGTCCTGCAGGCTGTCCTCGGCCACGTCGAACCGCCGCAGCCGGGTGACGAGCAGGGCGAGCAGGCGTGACCACTCGTCGCGGTACGCCTGCTCGACGGCCTGTTCAGCGGTCAGTTGCCCATCTCCGGGTGCATCACGACCGGCCGGACCTCGACGATCGGCTCGGGCAGCTGCCGGGCGATCTCCAGCGCCGCGTCCAGGTCGGGCGCGTCGATCAGGTAGAACCCGCCGATCTGTTCGGCCGTCTCCGCGTACGGCCCGTCGGTGACCGAGACCTGGTCGCCGTTGCGCACGGTGGTGGCCGTGCTGGCCGCCGCGAGCTCCTGCCCGCCGGGCAGCAGGGCGCCACGCTCGCGCAGCATCGCCATGAATCGGCCGTGCCGCTCGTGGTTCTCCTGCTTCTCCCGCTCGTCCCGGCACTCCCAGGCCTTCTCGTTGCCGTAGATCAGAAGTGCGTAGTGCATCAGGGTCTCCCCTCCCGGGCGCCGCCCGTTGCGGCACCGGCGAAGTGATGACGCCGCCGCCCCGGCGTTTTCGACAGAGCCGCGGAAGGAATTTTCAACCGAGCCAGCCCGGGCGGATCAGGCCGGCCTCATAGGCGATGACGACCAGCTGGGCGCGGTCCCGGGCACCCATTTTGATCATGGTGCGGCTCACGTGGGTCTTCGCGGTGGCCGGGCTGATCACCAGGCGGGCGGCGATCTCGTCGTTGGACAGGCCCTCGGCGACCAGGACGAGGACCTCCCGCTCACGGTCGGTCAGGGCATCGAGCAGGGCGGGCGGGGCGACCGGGCGGAACTGGGCCTGCTTGGTGGCGAACTCGCCGATCACCCGGCGGGTCACGCTCGGCGACAACAGGGCGTCGCCGGCCGCGACCGCCCGGATGCCGCGCAGCAGGTCGACCGGCTCGGTGTCCTTCACCAGGAAGCCGGAGGCGCCGCCGCGCAGGGCCTCGAACACGTACTCGTCGAGCTCGAACGTGGTCAGGATGACCACCCGGGTCTCGGCCAGGGCCGGGTCGGCGGCGATGCGCTTGGTCGCCTCGAGGCCGTCGACGCCGGGCATCCGGATGTCCATCAGCACGACGTCGGGGCGGGTCTGCTGAGCCTGCCGGACCGCCTCCAGGCCGTCGGCGGCCTCGGCCACGACCTTTATGTCGGGCTCGGCGTTGAGCAGCGCCCGGAAACCGGCCCGCAGCAGCGCCTGGTCGTCGGCCAGCAGCACGGTGATCACGAAAGGCTCCCGTCGTCGGGGGTGGGCAGCAGGACGGAGACGAGGAAGCCGCCGTCGACCGGACCGGCCTCCACCGAGCCACCGAGGCTCTGGGCGCGCTCGCGCATGCCGGCGATGCCCGTGCCCTCGCCGGGGTCGGTGCCGGTCTCGGCGGCGTCCGGACCCTCGTTGCGGATGGCCAGGTGCAACGCCGTCGGCAGGTAATCGACGGCGATCGAGGCGGTCGCGCCCGGGCCGGCGTGCTTGCGGACGTTGGTCAGCGCTTCCTGGACGATCCGGTAGGCCGCGCGGTCGACCTCGGGCGGCAGCGGGCGCTCGTCACCGGTGATCTTGGTGGTGATCGGCAGGCCGGCGTCGGCGGTCAGCTCCTCCAGCCGGTTGAGGCCCAGGGCCGGCTGCCGGGGTGCCGACTCGTTTTCCGCGCGCATCACGTCGAGCACCGCCCGCACCTCGCGCAGCGCCTCGGCGGACGCGGTCTTGATCGCGGTGAGCGCCTCACGGGCCTGCTCGGGCTGCTTGTCCATCAGGTGCAGGCCCACCCCGGCCTGCACGTTGATCAGTGACAGGTGGTGGCCGAGCACGTCGTGCAGCTCCCGGGCCATCCGCAGCCGCTCCTCGGACGCCTGGCGGCGCTCCTGCTCCTTCTTGGCGCGTTCCCGCTCGGCCCGGATCTTCATCATCTCGGCCATGTGCTCGGACCGGACCTTCGAAGCACCGCCCAGGAAGATCAGCACGATCATGGCGACGGCCAGGAGCACGGCCTCACGCAGGCCGGGCCGGGCGCCGGCCGGCACCCCCAGCCGGTCTGCGAAGGCCCAGCAGATCGCGAAGTAGGCGACGTAGGACACGGCGCCGCCGATCGCGGCGGGCCACGGGCGGCCCATCCGGGCCAGGTTGAACAGGGCGATCGCGGGGGCCACCGCGTAGCTCCACCGGGGAGCCGCGAACGTGGCGAAGCCGATCGAGGCGGCCGCGGCGATCGCGAAGACGGCGACCGGGAACCGCTTGCGCCAGACCAGGGCGATCGGACCGGCCAGCAGCAGGACGTCGACCCACCGGGTGATCGGGCGGAAGACGGCCCCCTCGTCGGCCGCGTTGTTTGCCCCGATCACATGGAAGAAGCCGGCGACGACACCGGCACCGGGACGCGCCCAGTGGCGACTCCGGAACCGCCGGTTGCGGCGGTCCTCCCGCCACGGCGGACCCCACGGTCGCATCACTTCCTCCATGCGGCCGAACCTACGGCACCGGGCCCGGCCGGGGCATCGGAGCTGGGTCTGAAGCACCGGTACGACCTGGGTCGTACGCGACGACTCGGCGATGAGCCCCCGGTCGTACACGCAAGGGTTTTGACCGCCGGAAAGCCGCCGCCAAGATGCGCCGCCGGGCCGACGCCGCGGCGCGGCGGAAGGCCGACTCTGGAGACACGACGTCCACGAGGAGGACAACGTGAACCCGAACGAGACCCCGACCCGCATGCGGACCTCCGACAAAGAGCGCGAGCAGATCGCCGAGATCCTGCGCGCCGCGATGACCGAGGGCCGCCTGACCCTGGAGGAAGGCGAGGAGCGGCTGGCCGCCGTGTACGCCACCAAGTACCGCGATGAGCTGGGGCCGCTGACGGCGGATCTCCCCGACGGAGGCCGGCGGGCGATGGCCGAGGCGCACGCGCCGGAGTTCCGGCTCGCGACACGCCGGGCCCTGCGCCGGCACGCCAGTTTCGTGATGATCGCCGCCGGCGTCCTGACCGGGTTGTGGGTGCTCTCCGGCGCTCACTTCTTCTGGCCGGCCATCCCCTTGGTCTTCCTGGTCATGGGGCTGGTGCGGCACGCCCGGTGGAGTCACTACGAGCCGCGCTACAGCTACGCGCACCGCGTCGCGCCGTGGAACGGCCCGGAGTGGCGGAGGCAATAAAGATCGACAGTGGACGCGACGGTCGTTGAACGCCCCTCCCCGCTCTGCGAAAGTGAGCGGCTTGCGGGGAGGGGACAACAAAAGATGATGGGACCGTCGCACGCCCTTTCGGGGGCGGCCGCGTGGCTGGCCGGCAGCTGGGCTCTGGACCACTTCGCGGGCTACGGCCAGTCGCCGCTGACGGTGGCGGTGGGCACCACGGTCTGTGCCGGGGCGGCGCTGCTGCCCGACCTCGACCTGTCCGGCAAGGTCACCCGCAACAAGGGCGGCGCCACGGTAGCCCGTACGTTCGGGGTGTTCTCCCTGTTCGTGGCCGAGGTGATCGAGAAGATCTCGCTCGGCGTCTACACCGCCACCCGGCTCAGCCGGGATCCGCGGCGCAACAACGGGCATCGCACGTTCACCCACACGCTGCCGTTCGCGGCCCTGGTCGGCTGGGGCACGACCGCGCTGTGTGCGCACTACGGCAAGTGGGCCGTGGTGGGCATCATCTTCTTCATGGCGGGCCTCGCGCTTCGCGGCCTGTTCGACGAGTGGGCCGAGCGGGCCGGCTGGGTGATCGTCACGATCTGCTCGGGCGTGATCGCCTGGCTCACGGCGGCGGCCCTGCCGGGTGACCGCGGTTATCCGATGCTCGGGTTCGCGGTCGGGGTGGGCTGTTTCGTGCACCTGCTCGGCGACATCATCACCTCGGCGGGCGTGCCGATCCTGTGGCCGATACCGACCGGCCGGCGGATGTGGCGGATGGTCGGCGTCCCGAACGGGCTGGCCGTGCGGGTGGGCGGCAAGACCGAGACGATCGTGCTGCGGACGGCTTTCACCCTGATCGCGGTGCTGTCGATCGCCGCGATGTTCGCCCCCGGCCTGCTGCACCGCTTCGAACTCGACGCCTGGGCCGACAACGCACCCTAAGCCTTCTTGTACGCCTCCCGGCTGGCCTCGATCTGCGGCACATGCTCGATGGCCCAGCCGGCCAGGGCCAGCGCGGGCTCGAGGAGACTGCGGCCGGTCTCGGTCAGTTCGTAGTCCACCCGGGGCGGCACCTCGGCGTGCACCGTGCGGGACACCAGGCCGTCGCGTTCCAGGTTGCGCAGGGTCAGGGTCAGCATGCGCTGAGAGATGCCGGGGATCCGCTGGTGCAGCTCCTTGAAGCGCAGCGTGCCGGCGTCGAGGGTGGCCACGACGAGCAACGTCCATTTGTTGCAGATCTGGTCGAGGATGGCCCGCAGCGTCCGGCCGCCATCCCCGCGGATCATGCAGCTGTGCACGTACTTCATGACGGCTCCCGGTTCCTCAGGCACACGGATGTGCCTTTTGTACGGCCTTCTTGAGTACCCCATCATGTGGTTACTTCCCGATAGTAACCAAGGGGCTGACATGGAAATCGCGTACTGGATCGTCGCCGGGCTGCTTGCCGTCTTCTACCTCTTCGCCGGCGTGCAGAAGGTCAGCCAGAGCCAGGAGAAGCTCCGGCCGATGATGGGCTGGGTCGACCAGATCCCGATGCCGGTGGTCCGGCTGATCGGCGCGCTGGAGATCCTCGGCGGGCTGGGCCTGGTCCTGCCGCCGCTGACCGGGATCGCCGAGGGCCTCGCCCTGGCCGCCGCGATCGGCCTGGTGCTGATCCAGATCGGCGGTGCGATCGTGCACCTGCGCCGGGGCGAGGCGAGCGTGCTCTGGCTCAACGCCGTCCTGCTGGTGCTGGCCGTGGTGGCCGCCTGGCTCGCCACCGTCTGGCTCTGACCAAAAACTGTCGTACCCCGGCCGCACAATGACGGTGTGCTGGTAGCGGTGGCGCCCGACGGGCGCCTGCTCGATCTGCGGGCCGACGGGATCCCCCTCGGCCCGCCCCGGCACGTGCGTGACCTGGCCGCGGCGATCGGCGAGCGGGAGGCGGCCGATCATCCCCGGTGGGTCTGGCCGGCCACGTTCGATCTCTATCCGGTGCTGTTGCGCGCGGGCGTGCGGGTGGCCCGCTGCCACGATCTCGAGCTCACCGAATCGCTGCTGCTCGGCCACGCCGGCCGGTGGGGTGCGCCGCGGGCGCTGGCCGCGGCGCGGGCCCGGTTGCTCGGCCTGCCGGTCCCGCCCGATACGCCTCGCCTGGCGGCCGAGCCGCCCGGCTTCGCCCAGGCCGCCCTCTTCGAGACCACCGGCGCTCCGCCGGCCGCCGCCGGCTTCGACGTGCTCGAGGCGGTCCAGGAGGTGTATGCGGATCAGCACGCCCGCATCGCCGGCACCGAGCACCCCGGCCGATTCCGGCTGCTGGTGGCGGCCGAGTCGGCGGGTGCCCTGGTCGGGGCCGAGATGGGGCACGTGGGCCTGCCGTGGCGCGCCGACCTGCACGACGAGCTGCTGCGCGAGTTGCTCGGTGCGCCGCAACCGGTCGGGCCGCCGCGCCGGCTGGCCGAGCTGACCGCCGAGATCAACGAGGCGTTCGGCCTGCACGGCCTGCACCCCGACTCGCCGGCCGAGGTGGTGAAGGCGTTCGCCCGCAGCGGGGTGACGATCCCCAACACCCGGCAGTGGGTGCTGAAACAGGTCGACCACCCGGCCGTGCGCCCGCTGCTGGAATACAAGGAGCTCTACCGCATCTGGACGGCGCACGGGTGGTCCTGGTGCGACGCCTGGGTGCGCGACGGCCGGTTCCGCCCGGAATACGTGCCGGGTGGCGTGGTGTCCGGTCGCTGGGCGACCCGCGGGGGCGGCGCCCTGCAGGTGCCCAAGGTGGTGCGCCGCGCGGTGGTGGCCGACCCGGGCTGGCGGTTCGTGGTCGCCGACGCCGGCCAGTTGGAGCCGCGCATGCTGGCGGCCGTCTCCGGTGACCAGCGGTTCGCGGCGGCCGGCGCGGCCGGCGATCTCTACGCGGCGCTGGCCACCGACTCGTTCGACGGCGACCGGGCCAAGGCCAAGGTCGCCCTGATCGGGGCGATGTACGGGCAGACCGGCGGCAACGCGATCCCGGCGCTGGCCGTGCTGCGCAAGCAGTACCCGAAGGCCTTCGAGTTCGTCGAGGCCGCGGCCCGCACCGGCGAGGCCGGCGGCCTGGTCCGCTCCTGGCTGGGCCGCACCTGCCCACCCGCCGCGGCCGCCTGGCGGGAGGCGGGCCTCGACCCGCCGGAGGAGACCGGTTCGGGCGAGGCCCAGGGCGGCGCGTCCGGGCGGGCCCGGGGCCGTTTCACCCGCAACTTCGTCATCCAGGCCACCGCGGCCGAGTGGGCGTTGACCCTGCTGGCCACCCTGCGCACGGCGCTGACCGGCATGAAAGCGGAAATGGTGCTGTTTGTGCACGACGAGGTGGTGGTGCACTGCCCGGCCGACGAGGCCGACACCGTGGTGGCCGCGGTCAACGAGTGCGCGGCGACGGCCGGACGGTTGCTGTTCGGCGAGACCTCGGTGCGGTTTCCGTTGGACGTCTCAGTAGTTGGCGCTTACGCCGAAGCCAAGTGACAAGTGCGGTAGCTTTGTGGGTCCGAAGCGAGAGGCGCTGCAACGGGGTGACACCCGCCACGCTCGCTCGGTGAATTCCGACCAAGGGCGCCTCCGTTGTTTACCACGGAGGTGGTCGGTATGGAGAGAAGCGCACGCATCGCCGAGCTGAAGCGACTCCTGGCAGAACGCATCCTCGTGCTCGACGGCGCCTGGGGCACCATGCTGCAGGGCGCCAAGCTCAGACCCGAGGACTACCGCGGTGACCTGATCGCTCCCGATCACCTGCAGGACGTCACCGGCGACCCCGATCTGCTCATCCTCACCCGGCCCGACGTGATCCTCGACGTCCACCGGCAATACCTGGCGGCCGGCGCCGACATCACCACCACCAACACGTTCACCGCCACCAGCATCGCGCAGGCCGACTACGGCCTCGAGTCGCTGGTCAAGCAGATGAACGTGCGCGGCGCCCAGCTGGCCCGCGAGGCGGCGGCCGAGGCGCAGGAGCGGGACGGGCGCCCCCGGTTCGTGGCCGGCTCGGTCGGCCCGCTCAACGTGACCCTGTCGCTGTCGCCCAAGGTCGACGACCCGGCCTACCGCGCGGTCACCTTCGACCAGGTCAAGGCGGCCTACGCCGAGCAGATCGCGGCACTGGTCGAGGGCGGTGTCGACCTGCTGCTGGTCGAGACGATCTTCGACACGCTGAACGCGAAGGCGGCGATCGCGGCCGCCCACGAGGTGGCCCCCGACCTGCCGCTGTGGATCTCGGTGACGATCGTCGACCTGTCCGGCCGCACGCTCTCCGGCCAGACCGTGGAGGCGTTCTGGCGCTCGATCGAGCGGGCCCACCCGCTGGTCGTCGGCGTGAACTGCTCGCTGGGCGCGGCCGAGATGCGCCCGCACGTGGCCGAACTGGCCCGCCTCTCCGACACCTACGTCGCCTCGCACCCCAACGCGGGCCTGCCCAACGCGTTCGGCGGCTACGACGAGACGCCGGCCCAGACCTCCGCCCTGATCCAGGGCTTCGTCGAGGACGGCCTGGTCAACATCGTCGGTGGCTGCTGCGGCACCACGCCCGCCCACATCGGGCAGATCGCCCGGGTGGCGGCCGGTGCGGCGCCGCGGCAGATCAACCCGCCCGCGCCCACCACCCGGTTCTCCGGCCTCGAGCCCTTCGCGATCGGCCCGGACACCGGCTTCGTCATGATCGGCGAGCGCACCAACGTCACCGGCTCGGCGAAGTTCCGCCGGCTCATCGAGGCCGACAACTACCAGGGCGCGGTCGACGTGGCCCTGGACCAGGTGCGCGGCGGCGCCAACCTGCTCGACGTGAACATGGACGCCGACCTGCTCGACAGCGAGCAGGCGATGACCACGTTCCTCAACCTGATCGCGACCGAGCCCGAGGTCGCCCGCATCCCAGTGATGATCGACAGCTCCAAGTGGACCGTGCTCGAGGCCGGCCTCAAGTGCGTGCAGGGCAAGGGCGTGGTCAACTCGATCAGCCTCAAGGAGGGCGAGGAGCCCTTCCTGCGGCAGGCCCGGCGGATCCGTGACTTCGGTGCCGGCGTCGTGGTGATGGCCTTCGACGAGCAGGGCCAGGCCGACACCCGTGACCGCAAGGTCGCGATCTGCGGCCGCGCCTACGACCTGCTGGTCGAGAAGGCCGGTTTCGCCCCCGACGACATCATCTTCGACCCGAACGTGCTGGCCGTCGCCACCGGCATCAGCGAGCACAACGGGTACGCGAAGGCGTTCATCGAGGCCCTCCCGCTGATCAAGGAGCGCTGCCCGGGCGCGCGCACCAGCGGCGGCATCTCCAACCTGTCGTTCTCGTTCCGCGGCAACGACGTGGTGCGCGAGGCCATGCACTCGGCGTTCCTCTACTACGCCGTCCAGGCCGGCCTCGACATGGGCATCGTCAACGCCGGTCAGCTCGCCGTCTACCAGGACATCCCAGCCGACCTGCTCGAGCTGGTTGAAGACGTCATCTTCGACCGCCGGCCGGACGCCACCGACCGGCTCGTCACGTTCGCGTCCACCGTCACCGGCAAGGGCAAGCAGCGCGAGGTCGACCTGTCCTGGCGGGAGACCCCGGTCGGCGAGCGGCTGTCGTACGCCTTGGTGCACGGCATCGTCGACTACATCGAGGCCGACACCGAGGAGGCCCGCGCCCAGCTCCCCCGGCCGCTCGACGTGATCGAGGGCCCGCTGATGGACGGCATGAAGGTGGTCGGCGACCTGTTCGGCTCGGGCAAGATGTTCCTGCCCCAGGTGGTCAAGAGCGCCCGCGTGATGAAGCGCTCGGTCGCCTACCTCGAGCCGTTCATGGAGGCCGAGAAGGAGCAGGCGCGACTCGAGGGCCGGGTCGAGGCCGACCGCGGCCAGGGCAAGGTCGTGCTGGCCACGGTCAAGGGCGACGTGCACGACATCGGCAAGAACATCGTCGGTGTGGTGCTGGGCTGCAACAACTACGAGGTGATCGACCTCGGCGTGATGGTGCCGGCCGCCAAGATCCTGGACACCGCGGTGGCCGAGGGCGCCGACGCGATCGGCCTGTCCGGCCTGATCACCCCGTCGCTCGACGAGATGGTCACGGTCGGCGCCGAGATGCAGCGCCGCGGCCTCAAGCTGCCGCTGCTGATCGGTGGCGCGACCACGTCCCGCCAGCACACCGCGGTCCGGATCGCCCCGGCCTACCAGGGCTCCACGGTGCACGTGCTCGACGCCTCCCGGGTCGTCGGCGTGGTCTCCGACCTGCTCGACCCGGGCCGCGCCGAGAAGCTCGACGTCGCCAACCGGGCCGACCAGGAGCGGCTTCGCCTGCAGCACGAGAACCGGCGCGCCCAGCCGCTGCTGAGCCTGGCCGAGGCGCAGGCCAACCGCGAGTCGGTCGACTTCAGCGAGCTGCCCACCCCGGCCTTCACCGGCGTACGCATGGTGGAGCCGACCATCGCCGAGCTGCGCGAGATGGTCGACTGGACGTTCCTGTTCCTGGCCTGGGAGCTCAAGGGCAAGTTCCCGGCGATCCTCGAGCAGCCGGTGGCCCGCGAGCTGTGGGACGACGCCAACACCCTGCTCGACCAGATCATCGCGGACGGCTCGTTCCAGGCCCGCGGACTGTACGGTTTCTGGCCCGCGCACTCCGAGGGCGACGACATCGTGCTCGACAACGACGGGCACCGGTTCCCGATGCTGCGCCAGCAGACCGAGAAGCCGGCCGGCCGGGCCAACCGCAGCCTGGCCGACTACATCGCGCCGGCCGGTAAGGGCGACCACCTGGGCGGCTTCGCGGTGGGCATCCACGGCGCCGGTGAGCTGGCCGCGAAATACGAGGCGGAGAACGACGACTACCGGGCGATCATGGTAAAGGCGCTGGCCGACCGGCTGGCCGAGGCGTTCGCCGAATACATCCACCTGCGGGCCCGGCGCGACTGGTTCGAGCCGGACGCTCAGCCCGAGCTCGCCGACCTGCACGCCGAGCGCTTCCGGGGCATCCGGCCGGCGCTGGGCTACCCGGCGAGCCCCGACCACAGCGAGAAGAAGGACCTCTTCGAGCTGCTCGGCACGGACTCGATCGGCGTGGCGCTGACCGAGTCGTTCGCCATGATGCCCGCCGCCGCGGTCAGCGGCCTGATCTTCGCCCACCCGGCGTCCCGCTACTTCACCGTCGGCCGCCTGGGCAAGGACCAGATCACCGACTACGCGAAGCGCCGCGGGATGCCGGTCGACGAGGTCGAGCGCTGGCTGCGCCCCAACCTGGCCTACGACATCGACTGACTCAGGAAGCACCCAGGTCGGTCACAGGGAGTACTCGACAGAGCGCGTTACGGTGAAGTGCCAAGCTTCCAACGGAAGGACGGCACCCCGGTTGAGCGGCTTCGTCAAGCGTTTCCTGCTCTCGATGGTCGCGTCGAAGGTCCAGCGCATGACGCACCGTCACGGCTACGGCCACGGCCAGCACCCGCAGCAGCAGTACGGCTACCACGGCCACTACCGCCATCACGGCCACTACCGGCACCACGGGCACTACCGGCACCACGGCCACTACCGCCGCCGCCGCTGGTAACTCATATAGAGATGGGCCGGCCTCCTCGGGGGCCGGCCCGTCACTGCACCACGGCGACGGCCTCGATCGAGATCAGCAGCCCGCGGGGCAGGTCGACGCCGGCCGGGGCCGAGCGGGCCGGCGGCGGGTCCGGCATGAAGCTCGCGTAGATCTCGTTGATCGTCGCGAAGTCGGCCACGTGCCGGTAGAAGATCGTGGTCTTGACCAGCGTGGCCATCGAGGCACCGGCCGCGGTCAGCACGGCGTCGAGGTTGCGCAGGGCGAGCCGGGTCTGCTCGGCGATGCCGGGCGGGATCTCCCCGGTCGCCGGATCGATCCCGGCGGTGCCGGAACAGAAGACCAAACCCCCGGCAACAACCGCCTGACTGTACGGGCCGATAGCGGCCGGAGCCTGGTCGGTGGAGATGACTCGTCGTTCCATGACGTCCCTTCAGGACAGCAGAGCTTGGTAGGTGCGGGCCCGCGCCGCGTAGCCGGGGAGCCGGGCGGTCGAGCTGAGCGCGACCAGCTCGGCGACCGCGGCCCGGGCGCGGGGCAGCCGGAAGGTCGTCGCCACCTCGCAGATCGAGTCCAGCGTCGCGGCGTCCATCCACCGGCAGATCAGCGGCGGCCGGTCGGTGGCGCGGTGGTAGGCGCCGTCCAGCCACCGCATCGCCTCGGTGGGATCACCGCGCCGGGCCGCCAGCAGGCCGAGCCCGCGCCCGGTCACCGACAGCCAGCACGGGTCGGCCAGCCGGAGCGTGGTCGTCCAGGCGGCGGCCAACTGCTGGCCGGCTTCGTCGAGGCGGCCCTCGTGCAGGTCGAGCTCGGCGGCGATGGCCAGCACCAGTGGAAGGTAGGCGGTCCACCGTTCGGCGGTGACCAGCTCGCGGGCCTTGCCGATGTGCTCCCGGGCCGCCACGGTATCGCCCGCGATCAGTTCGGCCCGGGCCAGTAATGCCAGCGACCAGGCCGCTTTGCGCGGCTCGCCGGCCCGCTCGGCGAGTTCGACCGAGCGGTGGAACCCGGCCATCGCGGGACCGGACCGGCCGCTGTCGGTGAGCGCGAACGCCTCGATCCCGAGGACGGCCGAGAGCTTGCCGTCGTCGTCGGCCAGCTCGCGGGCCGCACGTAACCGCATGCCGCCGGCACCGTCGCGCGAGCCGAGTGCCACGAAGGCCAGCTCACGACTGGCGGTGGCCGCGGTCGCCCGGTCGCCGGTGGCCCGGGCCAGCGAAGCCCCCCGCTCCAGCGCGGCCACCCCGGCCGGTTCGGTGAGCGCGACGGAGTGGACCATCGCCGCGCCCAGCGCCACCTGGGCCTCGCCCTCGACCTGCGCGTCACGGAGGTCGCGGGCGATCATCACCGCGGACCGCAGCCGCTCCAGCCCGTCGGCCGTCGCGCCGGCCGCGAGCGCGGCCTTGCCTGCCTCGACCTCGAGCCGGGCCAGCAGCCGCCGCCCGTCCGGCAGCAGGGTGAACCCCCAGGCCACGCCGCCACCCGGGCCCGGCCCGGCGGACCGCACCGAGGCAGCACCGCGACCACCATCCGGCTCGGCCGACGGATAAGCGAAGCCGGGTACTCGGGACGACGGAGGCACGCCGAGCTCGCGTTGGAACAGGGCGGTGCAGGCCGCCGCGGCGGCGTGCGCGGCGATGCGGTCGCCGGTCGCGGCCAGTACGCGTACCAGAAGCTCGTGATTCTGCTCTTCCAACGAGGCCAGTTGGACCAGGCGGCGGGCGAGAGGCACGGCCTCGGCCGGGCGACGCTCGGCCAGCCGGGCGCCGATCGCGGCCCGCAACGAGGAACGCAGCGCTCCGGCCACCCGTTCGCGCTGGTGGGCCAGCCACAGGTCGAACTCGGGGCAGTCGGCCAGGTCGATGCCGGCGAGCAGTTCCCCCGCGTCGACGTCGGCCTCGGCCTGGCCGGCCAGCAACACCTGGGCGTCCACGACGGTGTCCCGGCCCAGGTCGAGTGCCACCGGGTCGCCGTCGATGCCGGCGTCCGGGCGCAGGCCCCGGCGCAGCTCGGAGAGCGACCATCGCAAGGCCGCCGGAGCGTCGTCCGCGTCGGGAAACAGCATCCGGGCCAGCTGGTGCCGCGGCACCGGGCGCTCGCTGAACGAGGCCAGGGCGAGCAGGGCCCACGTCTTGCGGCCACGTGGCCGCGGGCCCTGCTCGCCCGGCCGATGGATGCCGGGACGCCCGAGTAGCTGAATCGTCGATCCCACGTCGGGTGATTCTGCTCCTGACGACGGCATCCGGCAGTCGCTCAGCCGACGCCGGCGGCGAGAGCTTTGACATCGGCGGTGGTCAGCGGCTTGCCGGCGATGCCCCATTCGCCGCTGGCCACCTCCTCGACCACGACCCACGTCACCGGGCGCATGTTCTCGCCCTCGATGGCGACCATCGCGTCGGTCAGGTCGGAGATCATTCGGTTCTTCTGGGCCGTGTCGAAGACTCCCTCGATGACCCGGACATTGATAAGCGGCACAGCGCCCTCCCCCTTCAAGTGGATGAGAGCACTGTGCCGCCGCGGCGTGTGCGAAACCGTGTGACGCCGGATCAGGATTCGCTGGACCGGGCCCAGAGGTTGATGCCGGACTCGGTGGCGTACTTGTCGATCTCGGCCAGCTCGTCCTCGCTGAACGACAGGTTGTCCAGGGCGGCCACGTTGTTCTCCAGCTGGCGCACCGAGCTGGCGCCCAGCACCGTCGAGGTCATCCGCGGGTCGCGCAGCACCCAGGCGATCGCCATCTGCGCGAGGGACTGACCCCGCCGCTGGGCGATATCGTTCAGCGCGCGGATTTTCTCCAGATTGTCGGCGCTGAGCAGGTCGGTCGAGAGCGACTTGTCCTGGCTCGCGCGGGAATCGGAAGGCACCCCGCCCAGATAACGGTCGGTCAGCATGCCCTGCGCCAGCGGCGAGAAGGCGATGCACCCTGCCCCGGCTTCCGCGAGGGTGTCCAGCAGGCCGTCCTCGATCCAGCGATTGAGAAGGGAGTACGACGGCTGGTGGATCAGCAGCGGTGTGCCGAGGTCGCGCAGGATGGCGACGGCCTCCGCGGTCTTCGACGGCGAGTACGACGAGATGCCGACGTAGAGCGCCTTGCCCGCCCGCACGGCCGCGTCGAGGGCACCCATCGTCTCCTCGAGCGGGGTGTCCGGGTCGTGCCGGTGCGAGTAGAAGATGTCGACGTAGTCGAGGCCCATCCGCTTCAGCGACTGGTCCAGCGACGCGGTCAGGTATTTCCGGGAACCGAGATCACCGTACGGGCCGGGCCACATGTCGTAGCCGGCCTTGGTCGAGATGACCAGCTCGTCGCGGTACGGACGGAAGTCCGACGCCATGAACCGGCCGAAGTTGGCCTCTGCGGAGCCATAGGGCGGCCCGTAGTTGTTGGCCAGGTCGAAGTGGGTGATGCCGAGGTCGAAGGCGCGGCGCAGGATGGCCCGCTGCGTCTCGAGCGGCTTGTCGTCACCGAAGTTGTGCCACAGGCCGAGCGAGACGACGGGCAGCTTGAGGCCGCTGCGTCCGGTCCGCCGGTACTCCATGGATTCGTAGCGGCCGCCGTCAGGAACGAAGGTCATATCCACTCTCAGGGAAGAAGCGCGAGGTCGGAGGCGGTCAGCGTCAACTCGGGGGCGGCCGCCGAGTCGGTGATCGTCTCGGGGCGGCTGGCGCCCGGGATCGGGATGACCACCGGCGACTTGGACAGGTGCCAGGCGAGGCAGACCCGCTGCGGGCTCACCCCGTACCGCTCGGCCACCTCGGCGAAGCCGCCGCCCAGCCCGCCGGCCCGGCCGATGCCGCCCAGCGGTGACCAGGGCAGGAAGGCGATGCCGAGCTGGTCGCACAGCTCCAACTCGGCCGTGGAGGACAGGAACGCCGGCGAGAACTGGTTCTGTACCGAGACCAGCCGGCCACCGAGGATCTCGTTCGCCTCGACGATCTGGGCCGGGTCGGCGTTGGAGATGCCGGCCATCCGGATCTTGCCGGCGTCCAGCAGGTCGCGGATCGCGCCCACCGACTCCGCGTAGGGCACGGACGGGTCGGGCCGGTGGAACTGGTAGAGGCCGATCGCTTCCACACCGAGGCGCTTGAGCGACGCGTCGCAGGCCTCTTTCAGATACGAAGGGGAGCCGTTCAGCGTCCAGCTGCCGTCGCCGGGGCGTAGATGACCGCCCTTGGTGGCGACCAGTACGTCGCTGGTGTCCCCGCCGTAGGAGGCGAGCGCCCGCGCGATCAGCGACTCGTTGTGGCCGACCTCGTCGGCGTGGAGGTGGTAGGCGTCGGCGGTGTCGATCAGGGTGATGCCGGCGTCGAGCGCGGCGTGGATGGTGCTGATCGACCGTTCTTCGTCCGGACGGCCCTCGATCGACATCGGCATTCCGCCGAGGCCGATCGCGCTGACCTGGACATCGCCGATCCGGCGGCTCTGCATGGAGGGGTCCTTTCGGTACGGGTGACAACTCCACCCTCGTACCCAACCGGCCGCGCGTCCAACAGAAGAAAGCGCTCGGATTCAGCACCTAGACTGCTCAATCATGGAATTGCGGCACCTGGAGTACTTCGTGGCGGTCGCCGAGGAGCGCCACTTCACCCGGGCGGCGGAACGCATGCGGGTGGCCCAGTCGGGTCTGTCCGCGTCGATCCGCGCGCTGGAGAAAGACCTGGACGCCGACCTGTTCGTGCGGCACACCCGGCGGGTCGAGCTGACCGATGCCGGCCGGGCGCTGCTCGCCGAGGCGCACCGCACCCTGGCCAGCGCGGCGGCGGCCCGGGACGCGGTGGCCGCGGTGCGCGGGCTGCTCCGGGGCAGTCTCACGGTCGGCTCCGAGCAGTGCCTCGGCGTCATCGACCTGCCGCCGATGCTGGCCGCGTTCCGGCGTGCGCACCCGGGCGTGGAGATCCGCCTGGCCTACGCCGGTTCCGGGGAGATCGTCGAACAGATCCGGCTGGGCCGGCTCAATGTCGGGTTCGTCGCGCTGCCCGGGCCGGCTCCCGACGGCGTACGCCTCATGCCGGTGGCCACCGAGGAGATGATGCTGCTCTGCCACCCGGGCCACCGACTGGCTGAGAAGGACGCGGTCGGCGTCGCCGACCTTCTCGACGAGGACTTCATCGACTTCAGCGCGGACTGGGGTGCCCGGCGGGTCAACGATCAGACGTTCGCCCGGGCCGACGCGGCCCGCCGGGTCAGCGTCGAGGTCAACGACGTGCACACGCTGCTCGACTTCGTGCACCAGGACCTCGGCGTGGCGCTGGTGCCGGCCCCGGTCACCCGCAAGCCGCACGCGAAGGGCCTGCACGCGGCCGCGCTGCACGGGGGCGGGAGCGCGGCGTGGCAGGTCTCGGTGGCGCTGCCCGCGGCCGCCCCGCCCGGTCCGGCCGGCGAGGCACTGCTGCGGATGGTCAGGCCGCCATCAGGTGGGCCTTCGGGATCTGCGCGACCTTGAGAACAGCTACCGGCCGGTATTAGGTCGGACCAATCCGTTGTCGTACGCGAAGATCACCGCCTGGATGCGATCACGGGCGCCGATCTTGGCGAGGACCCGGCCGACGTGCTTCTTCACGGTCGACTCGGTGAGAGTGAAGCGCTCGGCGATCTCGGTGTTGGTGGCACCGTGGCCGATCTCCACGAGCACCTCCCGTTCCCGCTCGCTCAGCGCGGCCAGCCGCGGGTCCGCCGCCGGAGCGGCGTCCGGGCGGTCGACGAACGCGTCCATCAGCTTGCGGGTCAGGCTCGGCGCCACCACCGAATCCCCGCCCGCGACCGCCCGGATGCCGGCGATCAGCTCCTCCGGCCGGGCGTCCTTGAGCAGGAAGCCGCTGGCCCCGGCGCGCAGGCCGGCGTAGACGTACTCGTCCAGGTCGAAGGTGGTGAGAATCAGCACGTGGGTGCGGTCGCCGGCGGCGGTGATCCGGCGGGTCGCCTCGATGCCGTCCATGCCGGGCATCCGCACGTCCATCAGCACCACGTCGGGCCGGGCCTGGCCGGCCATCCGGACCGCCTCCGAGCCGTTCGACGCCTCGCCCACCACGGTCATCCCGGGTGTGCCGTCGAGCAGCATCCGGAAACCCATCCGCTGCAGGGGCTGGTCGTCGGCGATCAGCACGGTGGTCACGCTGTGCCCACCTTTGGCATGCCCTTCCGGCCCTCGCCGGCGATGCCGTCGTTCGGTGCGGCTGGGTGCCGCTCGGTGCAGGCGGTCATACCGGCTCCTTCAGGACGGCGTCGACCAGCCAGCCGCCCTCGATCGGCCCGGCGCTGACCTCGCCGCCGTACATCGAGGCACGCTCACGCATCCCGAACAGCCCATGGTTCGCCGGCGCCGCAATACCCACACCGTTGTCCCGTACGCGTACCCGTACCTCTCCGGACGACGCAGCGACCGTGACCTCCGCCGCGGCCCCGCGCCCCGCGTGTTTGAGGGTGTTGGTCAGCGCCTCCTGGACGATCCGGTAGACCGCGAGCTGGACGCCCCGCCCGAGTCGGTGCAGGTCGCCCGAGGTCGAGTAGGTCACCGGCAGGCCCGCCGCCCGCACGCTCGGCAGCAGCCGGTCCAGGTCGTCGAGGCCGGGCTGCGGGCTCAGCTGCGGGTCGGCGTCCTCGTCGCGCAGCACGCCCAGCACCCGGCGCAGCTCGGCGAGGGCCTGCCGGCCGGTCTCCCCGATCAGCCGAAGGGGTTCGGCGGTCTGCTCGCCGCGGGCGGCCGCGAGCGCGGCACCGCCGTCGGAGAGACCGACGATCACCGACACGTGGTGGCCGACGATGTCGTGCATTTCCCGGGCCACCCGGGCCCGTTCGTCGGCGACCGCGAGCCGGGACTGCTGGTCCCGCTCGACCTCCAGGCGGGCGGCGCGGTCCTCGAGAGCCAGCAGATAGGCCCGGCGGGTGCGGGCCACCAGACCGAACGCGACCGCCGCGGCCGACGTGCCGAGCACCAGGAACAGCGTGGTGGTGCGGTGTTCCAGCACCGGTTCGAACAGGTAGATCTCGGCGACCAGCAGGGTGGTGGTGATCCCGGAGGCCCATCCGAGCGCCCGCCAGGTGTCGCGGGACGCCACCGTGAAGAGCATCACCAGCAGGATCACCCCGGCACCCACGCTGACGTGCAGCAACACCTCGGTCAGCTCGATGGCCGCGGTGACCAGGAAGGCCGGGAACGGGTGCCGCCGCCGCCAGTACAGCGGCGGCAGCAGCGCCACGGTCGCGATCGTCCCCGACACGGGTGCCTCGACGATGCTCGGGATGCTGAAGAGCACGATCGGGACGGCCATCAGGGTGTCCAGCAGCCACGGTCGCCGGCGGTCGAGCGCCCGCATCCGCTGCTGCCGGTCGAGCAGCCATCCCTGCGCGTTCATCAGCCGATTCTCCCCGGCACCGCGATCACGCGTCGGCCTTCCGGAGTCGATACGCCGCGGCCGCGAGGGTGGCCGCCACGTAGAGGGCGAAGACGCCCAGGCCGGCCCACGGGGCGAGGGTGCCGTCGCCGTGGGTCAGCGCCATCACGGCGCTGCCCGCGCTGCTCGGCAGGTAGGGCGTGACCGCGTCGGCGATCGAATTCGGCAGCAGCGGAGCCAGCCCGGGCAGGATCAGCATCCCGCCGGCCAGGATCGCGATGGCACCGGCGCTGGAGCGGACCAGCATGCCGAGCCCGACGCCCAGGACCGCCACCAGGCCCAGGTAGAGGCCGGCGCCGAAGAGGGCCCGCAGCACGCCGTCATCACCCAGGGAGACGCTGCCGATCGCGTCGTTGAGCACCGCCCCGCCGAGCGCGAAGGCGACAAAGGCCCCGATGGTCATCACGACGAAAGCGGCGAGGCCGGCGACGAGGCTCTTCGACCACAGCACCGGAAGCCGGCGCGGAACCGCGGCGAACGTCGACCGGATCATGCCGGTGGTGTACTCCCCCGCGCCAAGCAGCACGCCGAGAACACCGACGGCCAGCGCGGCAAGGGTGCTGCCGCCGAGGGCCAGGTCGACCGCGGACATCTCGGAACCGGAGAACGAGGCCGAGGCGATCATGCCGAACGCGATCAGCAGAAAGGCGGAGACGCCCGTGGTGATCCAGGTGGAGCGCAGCGAGGAGAACTTGGTCCATTCGGAGGCGACGACGCCGCCCGGGGTGATCTTCATCGGGCAGCCTCGTATTCCACCGCGTCGCGGGTCAGGTCCATGAACGCTTCCTCGAGCGAGGCGTTCTGCGGGGTGAGCTCGAACAGCGGGATCCCGCGGGTGGCCGCGGCCAGCCCGATCTCCCGGGCGGAGCAGCCGGTGACGAACAGTTCCTCGGCGCCCGCCGAGGTGACCGTGACGCCCGGGCCGCCGATCAGCGAGCGCAGCGCGTCGGGGGCGGCGGTGACGACCCGGACGCCCTCGGAGGTCATCAGGTCGGCCACCGTGGTGTCGGCGAGCAGCCGGCCCCGGCCGACGATGACCAGGTGGTCGGCGATCAGCGCCACCTCGTTCATCAGGTGCGAGGAGAGCATGACCGTACGGCCCTCGGCGGCCAGGCCGGCGAGGAGGTTACGCACCCAGAGGACGCCCTCCGGGTCGAGGCCGTTGACCGGTTCGTCGAGCATGATCACGGCGGGGTCACCGAGCAGTGCGGCGGCGATGCCGAGCCGCTGGCCCATGCCGAGGGAGAAGGCGCCGACCCGCTTGTGCGCGACCTTCTCCAGGCCGGCGAGGCGCAGCACCTCGTCGACGCGGGAGCGGGGGATGCCGTGGGTGCGGGCCATGGCGAGCAGGTGGCTGACCGCGGTGCGGCCCGGGTGCACGGCCTTGGCCTCGAGCAGCACCCCGATCTCGTGCAGCGGGGCAGTGCTGTTCCGCAGCGAGCGCCCGTTGACCAGCACCTCCCCGGAGGTCGGCGCATCGAGGCCGACGATCATCCGCATGGTGGTGGACTTGCCGGCCCCGTTGGGGCCGAGGAAGCCGGTGACCTGACCCGGCCGGGCGGTGAAGGACAGGTGGTCGACGACCGTCTTCGTCCCGTACCGCTTGGTGACTTCGCGTACCTCGATCATGGGTCAATCGTCACGGGCCGCCACCGGGGAGGAGCGGTACCGCGGGCGGCACTTGCGTGCCGCCCGTGGTACCCAGGTACTACTTGACGGCGCCCGCGGTCAGACCGGCCTGGATCTGCCGCTGGAAGATCGCGTAGACGACGATCATCGGCAGGATCGACAGGGTCAGCGCCGCGAACAGCGTCGACCACTGCGCGTGGTAACCGGCCGAGGTGCTGATGTTCGCGATGCCCTGGGTCAGCAGGTATTTCGACTCGGCGCCCGGCCCGGTCATCACCACCACCGGCAGAAGATATTGGTTCCACTGCCCGACGATGTTGAAGATCGTGATGCTGACCAGGCCGGAGCGGGCCATCGGCATCATGATCTGGAAGAACTTGCGGGTGTGCGAGGCGCCGTCGACGGTCGCCGCCTCCTCGATCTCGTACGGCAGCGACTTGAAGAACGCGGCCAGGAAGAACACCGTGAACGGCAGCGAGTAGGCGATGTAGACCAGCACCAGGCCGGTGTACGAGCCGAGCAGCCCCATGTTCTTGAGGATGTAGAACAGCGGGGCCAGGGCCATGAACGTCGGGAACGCCAGCCCCGAGACGAACAGGTAGTAGATGAACCGGTTACCGGGGAACTTGTAGCGCGCCAGAACGTACGCCGCCATCGACCCGAACAGCATCGTCCCCGCCGTGCTGACCAGGACGACGATCACCGAGTTCAGGAAATACCGCCCGATGTGGGCCTCGGTCCAGGCGTCGAAGTAGGTCTGCAGGGAGAAGCTGGAGGGCAGCGCGAACGGCTTGCCCAGGAAGATCTCGGTGTTGTTCTTGAACGACGCGAGCACGACCCAGATCAGCGGACCGGCCGTGACCAGGGCCCAGGCGATCAGGGCGATGTGCGCGAGCCCGGTGAAGGCGTTGATGTCCCGCTTGGCGCTGGGCTTGGTGCCGGCGCTCTTCGTGGCGGGCTTTTCGGCGACGAGAGTCATCGTGGCCCCCTCAGGCTTCCACGGATTCGCGCCGGGTGACCCGGAGGGTCAGCGCCGCGAAGGTCAGGGTCAGGAAGAACAGCACGACGCCGAGCGCGCAGGCGTAACCGGCCTGCGAGAAGTCGAACGCGTTCCGGTAGATCATGAGGCTGAGCACCGACGACGCGCCGTTCGGCCCACCCCGGTCCACGGTCATGATGTTGACCAGGGCGAACGCGTCGAAAGCGGCGATGCCGAGGTAGACCCAGGCGACCTGGATGGTGCTCCAGAGCAGCGGGACCGTGATCCGGAAGAACAGGGTGATCCGGGTGGCGCCGTCGAGCGCGGCGGCCTCGTAGATGTCGGTGGAGATCGAGCCCATGCCGGCCGAGAAGAGCACGACGTAGAAGCCGACCGCCTGCCAGATCAGCACGATCAGGATGCAGGCCATCGCGTACCGCTCGTCGGCCAGGAACAGCCAGGGCTTCCAGGAGGCCGGGAACAGGCCGTTGAGCATGCCGCTCTTGTCCGGGCCGAACACCCGGCCGAAGATCACCGCGACGATGGCCAGGGCCAGCAGCTGCGGGAAGAAGAAGATGATCCGGTAGACCTTGGAGCCCCAGACGCCCCGGGTCTGGCCGCCCTTGTGCCCGCCGCCGACATTCAGCAGGAACGCGAAGACCAGCGCGATGACGATCGTGATGATCGGCAGCAGGATCAGCAGGAACAGGTTGTGCTTGATCGACTTCCAGAAGACGTCGTCGTGCCACAGCTTCACGAAGTTGTCGAAGCCGATGTAATCGATCTTGCCGAGGCCCGACCAACTGGTCAGCGAGAGCTGGAATGTCTGGAGATACGCCGCCACCACGAAGGTGGCGTAGAGCGCCACCGGCACGACAAGGAAGCCGATGATGAAGGGATACTTGCCGTGCCGCATGGCGCCCTACCTAAAACTCGAACTCAGCTGCGGGTGAACTTGGTGACCGAGGAGTCCTTGGCGACCGCCTGGGAGGCCGCCTCCATCCGGTCGCAGAACTTCTGCGCGTCGCCGCCCTTGAACATCAGGTCGTTGACCGCGCCGCGGGACTCGTCGTCGAGCTTCTTGTACCAGGTGTCGAACAGGTAGCCCACGAAGACGTCCTGGCCGGCCTTGGTCAGCATGTCGTTCGCGCTGGTCAGACCGGGAGAAATGGTCTGGCCGTCGGACGCGCCCGCCACCACCGTAAGCGACTTGGTGAGCTTGGTGAAGCCCAGCGCCGCCTCCTTGGAGAGCATGGCCCGCAGGTACTCCTTGCCACCCTGCGGGTTCTTGCCCTTGGCCGCCGCGAAGTAGATCTCGCCGGCCGCCGCGTTGATGGCGGTCGCCGGGAGCTTGTCGGCGGCGGTGACGCTCGGGAACGCGCAGACCGCGTACTCGAAGCCGGCCGGGGTGTCCTTGGCCTGCTCGTTCTCCAGCCAGGAACCGCACGGGTAGAACGCGACCTTGTCCTGGTCCTGCTGGAGCTGCACCTCGGTGTGCTTGAGGCCCAGGAAGGTCTTGTTGATGTACTTGTTGCCGATCTCGCCCCAGGCCTGCGCGGCCTGCTTGATCGGCTCGGCGGTCCAGGCACCCGGCTTCAGGTTGTCGATGTCCTTGAGCGCCTGCTCGGTGCCGATCTTCGCGGCGCTGGTGAGCAGGGCCCGGACCATGTAGTACGACGCGTTGGCGCCCGCGTAGCCGAACGGCGTGATGCCGGCCGCCTTGATCTTGTCGCACAGTGCGGTGAAGTCGGCCCAGGTGGTGGGGATGGTCCAGCTGTTCTTCTCGAACAGCTTCTTGTTGTACCAGAGGCCGAAGACCGTGTACGAGTAGTTCATCGCGAACGGCTTGCCGTCGTACGTGCCCTGCTCGACCGCGCCCGGCACCAGGGTCTCGGCGACGGTCTTGCCGGCCACGTCCCAGGACGGCGCCGCGAACAGATCGGTCAGGTCGGCGGCCTGGCCGGCCTTGACGATCGCACCGAAGTCCATCAGGTTCGAGCCCGAGTTGTTGATCATGTCCGGCGGGTTGCCGGCGTTGATCCGGGGCTGGATGACCGTCGAGATCTGCTCGGTGGCCGAGTAGGTGATCTTGGCGTCCGGCCACTTCTTGTTGAACGCCGGGGTGTCGACATCGGTGGCGTACGCCGTGCCCAGACCGCCGTTGAAGATGACGATCTCGACACCGGCCTTGGTGTCGATACCCAGCGGGTTGTCGGCCGACTTGGTGCCGGTCGACTGGGTCGTGGGTTCGTCGTCACCGCCGCCGACACAGGCGCTTAGCAGGCCCACCGCGGGGGTGGCCATCAGTCCGACGGCGGCCGCACGACGCAGTAGCGTACGGCGGTCGACCTCGGTCTTGGCGAATATCTCGGTCACAGCATCTCCTCAGGTGCTAGCCCTTTACAGCACCGGCGGTCAGACCGGTGGCGATATTGCGTTGGATGAGCAGGAAGAACACCACCACCGGGATGGAGGTGATGATCGCACCGGCCATGAGGGGTCCCCAGGCGGTACCGCGGGTGGTTTGGTTCTGCAGCAGCCAGGCCATCAGGTTCTGCTTGGCCGGGCTGTTGAGCGTGTTGATGATGATGAATTCGTTCCAGGCCTGGATGAATCCGTAGACGCTGGTCGCGACGAGGCCCGGACCGGTCAGCGGCAGGATGATGCGCCAGAACACCTGAGCCCGGGTGCAGCCGTCGATCAGCGCTGCCTCGTCGAGCTCCCGCGGGATGCCGGAGATGAACCCACGCAGTGTCCACACCGTATACGGCAAGATCAGGACCAAGTAGGTGATACTCACACCGATCAGACTGTTGGTCAAGGACGCCGTCTGCAGCATCAGGAACAGCGGGATGAGCAGCGCCAGGAACGGCACCAGCTGGACCGCCAGGACGACCAGGATGATCGCCTTGCGGCCGTAGAAGCTGAACCGGGCGATCGCGAGCGCGGCCAGGAAGCCGACCACCAGCGCGCCGGCCACCGCCAGCACCGTCACGATCAGGCCGTTCAGCATGTCCTGCAGGAACAGCGGCGCCTTGAACGCCGACGTGAAGTTGGCGAAGGTGGGGTGCTCCGGCCAGAACGTCGGGGTCAGCGCGAGCACCTCGTCGGCCGGCTTGAACGCGGTGTTCAGCACCCAGTAGACCGGGAAGAGCATGAGGACCGAGAAGATCACGCCGATCGCGTTGGCGACGACGGTCCCGGCCTTGGACCGACCGACGGTGACGACACCGTCGTCGACGCGCTTACGGCGCGGGCTGGCTGCCACCACCATCAGTCCACCTCCCCGATCTTGAACATCTGCCGGATGTAGAACGCCATCACGCCGAGCATCAGCAGCACGGTGATCACCGAGATGGCCGAGCCGATGCTGTACCGCGACTGTCCGAACGCCTGCGTGTACGAGTAGGTCGCGAGCGTCTGAAATTGCGGTTCCGGGTGCCCGTCGCGCAGCGCCCAGTTCTGGGTGAACAGGCCGAAGTCCCAGATCACCGAGAGCGTGGTGACGATCGTGATGAGCGGCTTGAGGATCGGCAGGGTGATGTTGCGCAGCACCTGCCAGGGCGTCGCGCCGTCCACCGTGGCCGCCTCGACGAGTTCCTTCGGCACCTGGGTGAGCCCGGCGTTGAGGGTGATCGCGAGGAACGGGATGCCGGCCCAGACCACCAGGGTGGTGATGACTCCCCAGCCCTGCCACGGGTTCACGAACCAGCTGTGGTTGTCGAAGTTCACGCCCGGCAGGAAGTTGAGCACGTAGTTGAGGACGCCGAAGTCGGAGTCGGTGATCCAGCGGAAGATCTGCGCCGCGACCAGCTGCGGCAGGGCCCAGACGAACATCATCGCCACGATCATGAAGAGCCGGACGCCACGGGCGACCCGCCGCATCAGCAGCGCGATGCCGAGTCCGATGAAGACCGAGATGAGCACGCAGACGATCGTGAACAGGACCGTACGGCCCACGACCGTCCAGAAGACCGAGTCGGTGAGGACCTTGGTGTAGTTGTCGAGACCGACCCACGCGGGGGTGCGACCGCTGAGCAGCTCGCGCAGCCGCATGTTCTGGAACGACAGCACGATCATCCGGATGAGCGGATAACCGAGCAGGCCGGCGAGCAGGAGCAGGGTGGGGATGACGAGCAGCCACGGGGTGCTGGCGCCCTGACGACGGCGACGCGGCCGGGCGGCACGGCCGGGTGCCCGGTGCGGTGTGGACCCGCCCGGTCGGCGGGTCGTCGGGGATTCGACGACGGACATCAGATTCCTCTTCCGGGAGCGGTGCCGCCCGCCCCCGGAGCGGGGGCGGGCGGTTGCGGGATCAGCTCTCGTTCAGCGTCGTGTTCATCTGGTCGTCGGCCCACTTGGCGCCGTCGGCCACGGACTTCTTGCCGGTGAGGATGTCGGTGAGCATCGTCTGCAGGATGTTGCCCTTCTCGACGTCCGCCCACTTCTCCGCGTTCGGCGGGAACCAGCTGCTCTTGGCGGCCAGCGCGGCCGGCGCGATGGCCGGGTTGTCGGTGGCGGCCTTGTCCAGCAGCGCGGTCGCGTTCGGCAGCGCGTTGGCCTTGATCAGGCCGGCCATCGAGGTGCTGTCGGTGAACGCCTTGATCCACTGAGCGGCCAGTTCCTTGTTCTGGCTCTTCTCGGTGACGCCCAGGTTGGAGCCGCCCAGGAAGGACGGGACCTCGGGCATCGGCGCGGCGGCCAGCTTGCCCTTGACCTTGGTGTCGACCAGCGCGGAGTTCGGGTCGTTCGGGTCCTTCTTGATCTGCTCGGCGGCGCCCAGCTCCCAGGCGTTGCCGTAGAACATGCCGGACTGACCCTGCGCGAAGATGCCGGCCTGGTCGTTCTCGTTCTTGGTCGGGTCGGCCTTCGAGTACTTCTTGACCATGTCGACCCAGCGCTGCAGGCCCTGCACCGAGGCGGGCTGGGACAGCTGACCGACCCACTTGTCGCCGTCCTGCTTCGCGATGTCGCCACCGGTCGACTTGACCCAGGACATCGCCGAGTACCAGTACTGGCCCGGCATGTAGACGGCGCCGAACTTCGAGTCCGACTTCTTGGCGGTCTGCAGCTTGTCCGCGTCGGCCAGGAACTCGTCGTACGTCTTCGGCGCGGCGGCGATACCGGCCGCCTTGAACAGGTCGGTGCGGTAGATCAGCACGCGGGCACCGGCGTAGTAGGGCACGCAGTAGGTCTTGCCCTCGAAGTCACAGGCGCCCTTGAGGCCCTGCAGCCAGGTGCCCGAGTTCTCGTAGTCGCCCGGGTTGATGGCGGCGAAGGCCGAGCTGAACACGTACTTCGGGAACTCGGTGTTGCCGAGCTCGACGACGTCCGGCACGTCCGAGCCGGCCAGCGTCGCGTCCAGCTTGGTGAGGTGGTTGGCCCACTGCTGGTATTCCACGCTGACCTGGGCGCCGGTCGCGTCGGTGAACCGCTTGGAGGCGTCGTCGACGACACCCTTCCAGGCGCTCTGCGCGTCGACCATCAGCCAGACCTTGAGGGTCTTGCCCTTGCCGTCGACCGGGCCGGAAGCGGACGTCGTGGGGGAGTCGTCGTCGTTGGAGCCGCAGGCCGCGGCCCCGAGCAGCGTCGCCGCGAGGGCGGCCACTGCGACGAGTTGGCGCTTCATCGCTTCCTCCTGAAGGAAATTTGCAAAAGAGGGGATTTAAAGGGGGGTGCCGTCTTTTGCGGCCTTGTGGCCGTGGACGGCTTGTGCGGTTTTCTGAAAGGCCGCGTGCGAACGTTCGTGGGTCCGCTGAGCGACCGCGACATAGAGCAGGTCGAGAACGACCAGCTGCGGGTGCCGGGCGCTGAGCGCGTCCGGCCGGAAGGTCGTCGCCTGGGTGGCGGTGAGCAGCACGATGTCGGCCAGCTCGGCGAGCGGCGACCGGGGAAAGCTGGTGAGGGCGATGGTGGTCGCTCCCCGGCTGCTCGCCTCGGCGAGCAGCTCGATCGTCTCGCCGGTCTCCCCCGAGTGCGAGATGCCGAGCGCGACGTGGCCGGCCCGGGAGAGCGCCGCGCTGGCCAGGCCGTTGTGCACGTCGGTCCAGGCCCACACCGGCACCCCGATGCGGTGCAGGCTGAACTGCATCTCCTCGCCGACCAGCGCGCTCCCGCTGGCGCCGAAGATGTTGACCCGCGGGGCCGCAGCGATCGCCACCGCGGCCCGCTCCACCTCGGCCAGGTCGAGCAGCGCTGCGGTGTCGTGCATGGCGCGGGTGTCGGCCGCCATGATCTGCCCGAGGACCCGGGCGAGCGGGTCGCCGGGCTGGATCTCGCGGCCGATGTCGACCGTCCAGCCGGCCGAGCGGGCCCGCCCGGTCTCGGCGGCGATGCCGAGCCGCAGATCGGCGTACCCGTCGAAGCCGAGCGCGCGGCAGAACCGGGTGACGGTCGCCGGTGAGGTGCCGCTGCGCTCGGCGAGTTCGACGATGGTTGCCCGGGAGGCCGCGGCCGGGTCGGTGAGGACCTGCTCGGCCACGCGCCGTAGTGCACCGGTGAATTCCGGCAGCAGCGAACGGACACGCAGGAGCACGCCGTCCGACGGCTGCGAGTCGACGACAAGCGAGTCGACGACCGCCGTCCGCGCGGCGCCGTCCATCTCCGGCTCGCTCATCGGCCACCCTTTCAGGAAGGACTGTTTACTGTCGCGGTAAAAGTTCTTACTAATCACCCACCTGTGTCAAGACTGTGGGCGAAGTTTTCAAACCGTTACCTGACCAGCGACGATGAACGCGTGTTACGCGGCAGCCACTTGACGTCCATCAATCCGGAAATGTTCTTTACGGAGTGACCGGCGTCACCTGAAAGGGTTTGTCCGCATTTCGCATAGGCTTTTCGGACAGCCGTCGGACGCCACAAGAACTAGAGCTGATCCGCCGTTCGGATGACTTCACGAACGATTCGAAACATCCAGGCAACCCCGGAAACAAGATCAAAAATTTACCGTACGCGTCGGGAACGCTCCCAAACGCAGCCTGGCCGCCCCGCCGAGGGGACCGGCCAGGCGGCACTTGCGCTGGTCACCCGGCCACCGGCCCGGCCCCGGTGGCCGGGCTCAAAGCACGGACCGGCGTCACCGCCGGTAATGATTACCGCCGAGCCGGCCGCGCAGGTTTCCGGCGTATTCACCGATGGCGTCCGCTCCGGGCCGTGGCCGACTCAGGCGGATTCGCGGATAGCGGTGGCGAAGGCCTCGGAGCGGTGCTCGAAGTTGCGGTAGCGGCCGTAGGAAGGGGCCGCCGGCGACAGCAGGACCACTCCGCCGGACGGAGTGAGCTTGCGGGCCAGCCGGACCGCCGCCGGGAGATCCTCGGCGTTCTCGGTGCGCACCCCGGCCAGCCCGGCCAGGGCCTCCAGGATGCGCGGCCCCGAGTCGGGAATGCCGATCACGGTGAGTTCGCGGTCGGTGAGGAACTCCCGCAGCGGTGCGTAGTCGAGGCCGCGGTCGGTGCCGCCGACGAGCACGGTGAGCGGCCGCGACGCGTACGCGTCGATCGCGTGGATCGCCGAATAGGGGCTCGTCGACAGGGTGTCGTCGACGAAGGTCAGCCCGGACGGGTCCTCGATCTCGGTGAGCCGGTGCGGCAGCCCCTCGAACGCCTCGACGGCCGCCTCCAGCTCGTCCTTCGAGCCGGGCACGTCGACACCGAGGCCGTCCAGCACGGCCAGCGCCACGCACAGGTTGCGGCCGTTGTGCGCGCCCTTGAGGTGCAGCGCCTCCCGGTGGAACAGCGGCTCGTCCGAGCAGTACACCCACTCGTCGTGGATGCGGAACCGGGAATCGTCGGCGCCGGCCGGGATCGGCGGGAAGCCGTGCAGATCGCAGATGCCCCGGACCTTGTCGCGCAGGCGCAGGTCGGAGCCGTTCACCACGATCATCTCGGGGCCGTGCCGCAGCAGGTTGAGCTTGTCGCGGTAATACGCCTCCTCGCCGCCGTGCGCATCGAGGTGCTCGGGGAACAGCGAGGTCACCACGGCGACCCGGGGCGAGTCGGTGAGGTCGGCGCACTGATAGCTGGACAGCTCCAGAACGTATTGCGCCGCGGGCGGCAGGTCGAGCAGCGGCACGCCGATGTTGCCGCCGAAGATGTTGGGCCGGCCGACCGCGGCGAGCAGGTGGCTGATCAGACTCGAGGTGGTGCTCTTGCCCTTGCTCCCGGTCACGCCGATGGTTCGCGCTGCGTTATCGGCCATCCAGAGAGCGCTACCGCCGGTGACCGTGACGCCGCGCTCGCGCAGCTCCTTCATCCACGGGTGGGTCTGCGGCACGCCCGGCGAGCGGACCACCACGTCGGCCGTGACGAGGGCGGGAAAAGCGTGGTCGCCACCGGCCAGCGGGGCGGTCGCGGCGAACTCGTCCCAGGGCACGGAGAGGAAGTTCGCGCTGTCGTCGACCGCGATCAGCCGGGACGGCTTGTGCTTGGCGATCGCGGTGACCGCGGCCCTGCCCTCCCGGCCGGTTCCCCAGATCGCCACCGACCGGCCGTTCAGGTCTGCCAGACGCACGTCGAGCCCTCCTAGTCGAGTCGAACTAGTATTGCCGGTCGGCCCAAAGACAGGAGTTTCCGGGTGCAGTTCGACGTCATGCGCTTCCCCTCGTACGCGTTCGACCCGGAGACCGGCGTCGCGACGTTCGACTACGTGCTGGACGGCCCGGAACCGCTGGAATTCACCGAGACGATCACCTTCCCGGTGCCCTCCGGCCGCACCGCCCCGGACGCGTTCTACCGGGTCCTCGACCTGCTCCACGTGGTCGCCGGGGTCAGCTACTACAAGGTCGGCGCTCCCCTGCGGGTGCTCGCGCCCAAGCCGGTCCCGCCGGCCGTCGGCGCGTTCTTCACCGCGATCTACACCCACGGCCTGGCCGAGTACGCGTATCGCAACCAACTTGCCCATGTCCTCGATCTGACAGTCGAGGTGCCCGCGGAAGCCGGCACGGCCGAGCCGGTCGACAACTCGCAGGGTCGCCCGCTCTCCGCGGTCGGCGGCGGCAAGGACTCGATCGTCACCCTTGAGATCCTGCGCGCGGCCGGGCTCGACCCGGTCCCGTTCTCGGTCAACCCGAACCCGGTGATAAAGGCGGTCAACGCCGCCTCCGGCCTGGACGCGCTGGCCGCCCGCCGGCAGCTCGACCCGCGCCTGTTCGAGCTCAACAAGGCGGGCGCGCTCAACGGCCACATCCCGGTCACCGCGATCAACTCGCTGATCGCGATCGCCACCGCGGCCTGGCACGGCCTCGGCCCGGTGGTCATGTCGAACGAGCGCTCGGCGTCCGACCCCAACCTGGTCTGGAACGGTCACGAGATCAACCACCAGTGGTCCAAGGGCGTCGTCGCCGAGGGCCTGCTGCGTGCCGCGGTGACCGCCCACGCCGGGCTCACCGAGCCCTACTTCTCGCTGTTGCGGTCGCTGTCCGAGCTGCACATCGCCCAGTTGTTCGCCCGGCACACCATCTACGACGACGTGGTGACCAGCTGCAACAAGGCGTTCAAGCTGCACGACCCGACCGTCCGCTGGTGCGGCGACTGCCCGAAGTGCCGGTTCGTCTTCCTGGCGATGGCGCCGGCGATGGACCGGGCCCGGCTCACCCACATCTTCGGCCACGACCTGTTCGCCGACCCGGCACAGGTGCCCGGCTTCCTGGAGCTGCTCGGCATCGACGCGCACAAGCCGTTCGAGTGCGTCGGCGAGGTCGAGGAATCCCTGGTCGCCCTGGCGATGCTCGACGACGACGCCCCGGTGCTGGTTGCGCTGCGGGCCGCGGTGCCGCCGCAGGCCTGGGCGGAGGCCTCCCGCGAGGCGGTGCTCACGCCGGGCGGAGAAACGTACGTCCCGGAGGCGTACGCCAAAATCCTGGATGCCGCCCTCGCATGATCTATTTCGGCAAAGCGGACCTTGACGCTCCGAAGGAGCGTGGCTGGCTGGTCGGGCACTTCCTGCCACCCGGCGACGCCCGGCACAGCACCGAGGTCGAGATCAAGTGGGGCCGGCACGAGGCCGGCGAACGGCGGGCCCAATGGGTACGCGGCGAGCACCGCACCGCCGTCCTGGTGCTGATCAGCGGCCGCTTCCAGATGATCTTCCCGGAGCGCACGGTGGTGCTGTCCGAGCCCGGCGACTACGTGCTGTGGGGAGCCGGCGACGACCACTCGTGGTTCGCCGAACAGGAGTCGGTGGTGCTGACCTGCCGCTGGCCCTCGGTGCCGGGCTACGCGGTGCCCTACTCCGGCGCGTCGTGATGGATGTGGTCGGGCGCGACGCCCAGCAGCTGTAGCGCGATCGTCGTGTTGGTCAGCATGAGCGGCGGGCCGGCCAGGTAGACCTCGTGGCGCGACCACTCGCCGTAGGCCGCGACCGCGTCGGTGACCAGGCCCGACGCGTACGGTCCGGGGTCGCCCTCGGAGATCACCGGCACCACCGTGGCCCGTTTCGCGGAGCGGGCGATCTCGGCGATGTCGTCGATGTCGTACAGCTCGTCGAGGTTGCGCACGCCCCAGAAGAGGACCGCCGAGCGCGGGTCGCCGGTGTCCGCGAGCTCGGTCAGCAACGCCTTGAGCGGCGCCACGCCGGTGTCGCCCGCGATCATCAGCAGGTTGCGGTCCGGCGCGGCCGGCAGCGACATCTGCCCCTCGGGCCGGCTCAGCCGCAGCCGGTCGCCCTCCCGGGTGCGCTGGACGAGGGTGCCGCTGACCCCGCTCTGGGTCTTGGCCCGCACGTGCAGCTCGATGAGGTCGTTGCGGCGCGGGGCCCCGGCCAGTGAGTAGGGCCGCCAGATCCCCGGCAGGGCGGCCACCTCGACCCGGGCGTACTGCCCCGGGCGGAACGGCAGCGGCAGGTGCGGGCGCAGCTTGATGACGGCCAGGTCGGGGCGGCGCAGCTCGTGCGACACCACGACCGCCGTCCAGCCGAGCATCTCGGCGGCGGTGGCCTCGCCGTGCCGGATCCACTCGTAGAGGTGCTGCCAGGTCGAGCGCCACGCCAGGTCGAACTCCTGCCGCCAGTCCCCCGGTGCCATGCCGGCCCGCATCGCCTCGGCCAGGGCGGCCCCGACCAGCTGCAGCCGGTCGTGTTCCACCCCCGCCTCGGCGAGGACCTTGCCGAGCGCGTCGCACCCGGCCACCAGCAGGGGCGGCTGGTCGAGGTGGTGCACGAGCCAGACCAGGCCCTGGGCCAGCCGGTCGGCCTGCGCGACGGCGTCGCCCGGCAGGATCGCGAGCAGCGACGGGTGCGCCTGCCAGAGCGCCTCCCGCAGCCGGACCGCCACCTCGTCGGCGCCGCCCGCGAAGGTGACGCTGGTGGCCAGCAGCCGCTGCGTCTGCCGCAGCAGGGCGTCGTCGGCCGGGTCCATGCCGTCCACCGAGGACGTCCGGGCCGGTGTCGTCACGGTCGGCGAGGTCACGCCCTCGAAGTGCGGGATCCGCGGGCGGGTGTCGTGCTCCGGTTCATCGCCCGAGGCCCAGCGGGGCCGCCCCGGCACACCGGTCTCGGCCGGTTCGACGACCGCCTCCGCCCGAGGCGCGGCCGGTTCCCGCGCCGGCTGCCCCGGCCCGAGCCCGGCAAACCGGTTCCGACTCAGCCGCCCGACCCGATCCTCACCGTCCGGCCCATAGCCCTCGTCAGCCAACTCCCGGACCCTGACCGGCCCGCCGCCCGCAGTCCCGCCAGCACCCGAATTGCCGCCAGCACCCGCACTGCCGCCGGCGCCCGCACTGCCGCCGGCGCCCGCACTGCCGCCGGCGCCCGCACTGCCGCCGGCGCCCGCACTGCCTCCAGCAGCGGCATTGCCTCCGGCCGAGGCATTGCCTCGGGCACTCGCGGTGCCGTCTGCGGCGGCGGTTTCCCCGGCGACGGTGTCGGTGGGCTTGCGCAGCGGGTCGATCGGGGACAGGCCCGGCGGGCGGAGCAGAGGCCCGCGCTCGGTGAACGGGCCGCCGGTGGCCGGCATCGCGGGCCGGTGGGCCGGGCCGTCCGGCGGTCGAGTCGCCGTCTCGGGCACCGGCGGTCGAGTCGCGCCTGCGGATGGCTTTCCGGACAAATCCGTCTTTTCGGAATTGGTGGGCACCGGTGGGATGCCCCCGCGACCGAAGAAGTCACCGGCCGAGGCCGTCAACCCTTCGTCAGTGGCCGCGGGCTCGTCGCCGGCGTGCGGCTCGGCCCATCCCGGCCGCTGCGGCATCGAACCGGTCGGCGGCTCCGGTCGGCCCGGTGCGGGGGCGTCGTGCGGCTCCCCGGCCGGTCGGGGCGCGCCGGCGCGCCGGTTGATCTCGCTCAGCGCCGCGGCCGTGTCGGCGGCGCCGGCCTCCGCCGCATCGGGCGCGGCCTGTCGCAGGCGGATGGCGCGCAGCAGCGCGAGCAGGTGCTGGTCCGCTCCCGAACCAGAACCCGATCCGGACGACACAGTCACACCCCCCGTTCGACGGATCACCCGAACAGTACAACCGTACTGCCGCTCCGGACCTTCTGCCTTCCTCCAGCGTCCCAGCTCGGATCGGAACTTTCCGGATCATTGCCGGACGCGGCCGAGCGCCTCCAGCGCCGTGCGGGCCTGCCCCTCCGGGTCGGCCCCGAGCGGGCGCAGGATCACCGTGGTGGCGCCGGCCTCGTGCAGCGCGGCCACCCGCCCCGGGATGTCGGCAGCCGGCCCGATGAGGGTGAACAGCTCCTCCGGCGGAACGCCGAGCCACGCCGCCTGGCCGGTGACCATCTCGCGGGTGGCCTCGGCGGCCTGCTCCGGGTCGTCCGAGACATGCAGGTAGGCGAAGACGATCAGCTCGTGCCCGGGCCGGTCACCGGCCTCGCGGCCGACGTCGATGTGCGTGCGGGCCGCGATGATCTCGGCCGGTCCGGCGCCCTCGGCGAGGATGGTGCCGTCGGCGACCCGCCCGGACAGTTCGAGCGACCGCGGCTTCACCACGCCGGTCACGATCGGCGGCACCTCGTTCGCCGGGTGCACCAGCTTCAGCCCGTCCACCGTGACCTCGCGGCCGTGCAACGTGACGGTCTCCCCGGCGACCAGGCCGCGTACCGCCACGATCGTCTCCTCGAGGAGGGCGAGCTTCCGCGGGGTCTCGGCGCCGACCTTGCGCATCCACTCCGGAACCCCGTGCCCCACGCCGGCCACCAACCGTCCCGGGTGGACCCGGGCCAGGTTGGCGACCTCCATCGCCAGCAGGGCCGGGTTGCGCAACGCCACCGGTGCGATGCCGATGCCCACCCGCAGCCGGCGGGTGGCGGCCAGCGCGAGGGCCGCGGCGCTGATCGACCCGGCCCAGCCGAGGTCCTCGACCACCCAGAGGTCGTCCGCGCCCAGCTCCTCGAGCGCGGCCGCGCAGGCCGGCAGCTCCTCGGGAGCACGGTCGCGCTCGAACATGAAACCGACGCGTAACCCGATCATGACGCAACAGTAGCGGCCACTAAGATCCGCGCGTGACCCTGACCGTCGAAGATCTCACCGGCTACGTCGAGCGCGACTTTGACGCCGACCTGACCCTCTTCCTCACCGACCGTCCCGCCCTCGACGACCTGGACCTGAGCGACGTACGCCCGATCGAACCCTTCCTGGCGCGCCTGCCCGCACCGGCCGCGGCCGCCCTGGCGGCCTTCGATCGACTGGTCCGCTCCGGCACGTTGCCCGAGTTCCTGGACGTCGCCGAGTGGTCCTACGGCTTCGACTTCGCCGCCAACGACTGCGGGATCCTCGACTCCGACTACGAGACCCGGCTCAGCGACGACGACGTCTACTCGATCGGCGCGGACGGCGGCGGCAACCTCTGGGTCGTGCTGACCAACGGTCAGGTGGCCATCTGGTTCCACGAGGAGGAGGTCCTCGAGGAGGGCACCCGTTTCGACAACCTGGACGTGTTCCTCTGGAGCTACGTCCGCTACGAGGCGGTCCGGGACGGCACGCTCGATCTGGCCGAGGTGGAGGCGGACTTCGTCGCGCTGGGCCAGGACGGCGCCCTCCAGCCTGAACTGGGCCTGCTCGCCTCGATGCGAGCCTGATCGGCCATACTGACGTCATGGCTGACTCCGAGCAGGAACAAGAAGCCGAGCAGGCCGAGCAACCCGAGGAATTCATGAATCGGGCTGCTCGGCGGGCCGCGAAGGGCAAGAAGCAGGGGCATTCCGATAGCGGCGTCGCCCAGGCCGGCGGGCAACCGCACGGACGCGGGGTGGTGCCGGCGCGTAAGTCCTTCGGGAACCGGCGCAGCGGCGGCTGAGAGAAAGCGAATGGGCCCGTGGTCGTAATTCGGGTTGAGGGCGCGGACGATCCGCGGATCAGCGATTACCGCGCACTGACCGACCTGGAGTTGCGCACCCGGTGGGAACCGCCCAACGGGCTGTTCATCGCCGAGGGCGAGCTGGTCATCCGGCGCGCCCTACGGGCCGGCTATCGGCTGCGGTCGATTCTGGTCGACGAGAAAAGGATCGATCAGTTCGCCGATCTGCCGGACGACGCCGTCGTCTACGCGGGCACCCCGCCGGTTCTCGAGGCGATCACCGGTTTCCACGTGCACCGCGGCGTGCTGGGTTCGTTCCACCGGCGGGAACTGGTGTCTCTCGAGGAACTCGTGGCTCCGGCCCGGCGGCTGGTCGTGCTCGAAGGGCTGAATACGCACACCAATCTGGGTGCGTTGTTCCGCAGTGCGGCCGCCCTCGGCATCGATGCCATCGTGTTGTCGCCCAACTGCGCCGATCCGCTCTACCGGCGGGCCGTGCGAGTGAGCATGGGCGAGGTGTTCGCGATTCCGTACGCCAAGGCGGAGACCTGGCCGGAAGCGCTCAAGGTGGTCCGGGACGCGGGGTTCCGCCTGCTCGCGCTCACGCCCGGGGCGGATTCGGTGGAATTGCAGGCGCTCAGCGCGGCCGACCGGGAAAGGCCGGCGTTGATGCTCGGCGCCGAGGGACCGGGTCTGACCCGGGCGGCGCTGGCCGCGAGTGACGTGCGGGTGGCGATTCCGATGCAGAACGGGGTCGACTCGCTCAACGTGGCCACGGCCGCGGCGATCGCATTCTGGGAACTTTCCCGCTGAATTCCGGAATCACTTTCACGGTCGGAATTCGGGGCTTCTCAGCGACCTCGGTAATAGCTAGCCTTACGTCCGGTGATGCGGGCTATGACCGGGATGTGAATAACTTGGCCGAAAAATCGGGCAATAAAGGTTTTTTGCCGTGGATAGTCGCTCTGTCAGTAATCGGGATCATGTCGGTCCTCATCCTGCGCAGCGTTCCGGGGCGGTCCGAGCCGAGCAGCCTGCCCCCACCCGAGCCCGCCTTCACTCTCCCGGGTGTCACCTCCGGGCCGCAGATCCCGGTCAGCCTCCTGCCCAGCACCCCCACCGACAGCCCCGCTCGGAGCGCCGACGTCGAGAAGGCCTCCAAAACGGTGCCGCCCGGTGACCCCACGGCCGACCCGCAGCCGACCACCGCCCCGCCCGGCGTCACCGGCACCTACCGGGTCCTCAACTCCTACCCCGACTCCTTCATCGGCGAGGTGCTGATCCGCAACGACACCGGCGCCGGACGGTCCTGGACGGTCAGCCTCCGTTACCCGGGCACCCTCGTCACGTCCTGGCTCGAGTCGCTCCCCCAGCCCACCCTCGTCCAGCGCGGCACGTCCTACACCTGGACGTCCTCGGTCCCGCTGGCCGCCGGGTCCACCGGCTCGCTGCGGTTTCACTTCCAGCTTTCCGGCTCGGCCGGACCGGAGGGCTGCACGGTCAACGGGTCGGCCTGCGGATGAACGAGCGCGGCCCCGGAGACTCCCTGGTAGGTCACAGCCGGATCCCATCCTCGCAGCCGTACACGGACCGTCCTGACGGCGCCGGAAACACGCCACACCGGGACAACGATCCGGCCGCCCAGACGTATCGGGATGTGGGCCGGCCCGCGGACGGGCCGGCCGTCGTACCTATTCCTTGACCGGGATCGACTGCGACTTCAGCGTCGAAACGGTCTTCGCCTGGGCGTCGGTCAGGGCCTGCGTGAGCGTGCTCTGGCCGGTGACCGCCTTCTTGAAGCCGTCGGAGGCGTCCGCGTACGTCTGGGTCATCGTCGGACCCCAGGTGAAGTCGGCCTTGACCTGGGTGGAGGCCTCCGCGAAGACGTCGTAGATCGGCTGGCCGCCGTAGAACTCGACGCCCTCCTTCAGCGCCGGCAGCGACGCGCCCTCCTTGGTGGCCGGGTACAGGTTGGCCTCCTTGTTCAGCAGGGTGAGCGCCTCGGTGGAGGTGTTGAGCCAGAGCGCGAACTTCGCCGCCTCGTACGGGTGCTTCGAGGTCTTGAAGACCGCGGTGGACGAGCCACCCCAGTTACCGGCGACCTTCTCGCCCGCGCTCCACTGCGGCATCGGGGCGACCGCCCACTTGCCGGAGGTCTTCGGCGCACCGCTGGCGATCGAGTTGGCGCCCCACACGGCGGAGACCCAGGTCCACGCGCTGCTCGAGTTGTAGGCGTTGTCCCACTCCGGGGTCCACGGCGGCACCGAGGAGACCAGCTTCTTGTCGATCAGTCCCTGCCAGTAATCGGCGACCTTCTTGGTGGCGTCGTCGGTCATGCTGACGGTCCAGTTGGTGCCGTCGTTGCCGAACCAGTGGGCGCCCGCCTGCCAGGCCAGGCCGGCGAACTGGTTGATGTCGCTCTGCGAGAAGTTGGTGATGTAACCGCCCGCGGCCTTCACCTTCGCGGCCGCCGCCGCGTACTCCTCCCAGGTCGTCGGGACCGGGATGTTGTTCTTCTCGAACAGGTCCTTGCGGTAGAACAGCGCCATCGGGCCGGCGTCCTGCGGGATGCCGTACACGTGGCCCTGCTCGCCGAAGCTGACCTGGTTCCAGGTCCAGTCGATGAACTTGCTCTGCGCGCTCGCGACGATGTCGCAGCTGCCGAGGTCGGTCAGGCCGTCCTGGACGCGGAAGCTGGGCAGCGCGTCGTACTCGATGTGGCCGAGGTCGGGCGCGTTACCGGCCTTGAGCTGGTTGAAGAAGTTCGCGTACGTGCCGCCGTTGCCGTTCGGACCGGTCTGCACCTTCACCTGGATGTCGGGGTTCGCCTTGTTCCAGACGTCGACGACCTTCTCGATGTTCGGGATCCAGGTCGTGTAGGTCAGCGTGACCGGGCCGCTGGACGGCGCGCAGGACGCCGCGCCGGCGGTGGTGGCGGCATCGTCGTCACCGCCGGACGAACAGGCGGTGATCGAAAGGGTGGACAGAAGCAGAATCGCGATGGAGCGAGCGCGAAGGCGCATTTTCCCTCCTGGGACTTTTTTGCCTTTTACTTGATGGATCCGGCCCCGAGGCCGCTGCGCCAGAAGCGCTGTAGTGAGAGAAATGCGATAACCATCGGAACGAGCGACACAAACGCTCCGACGAGAACCAGGGCGCGCAGCTCCGGATGCTGGTTGACCTGGGTGTTCCAGGAATAGAGACCGAGGGTGACCGGGAACAACCGCTCATTGCCGAGCATGATCAGCGGCAGCATGAAGTTGTTCCACACCGCGACGAAATGGAACAGGAAAATCGTCACGAAAGCGGGCGCCATGAGCCGCGTGGACAGCGTGAAGAACGTGCGCACCTCGCCGGAACCGTCGATCCGGGCCGCTTCCAGCAGTTCATCCGGGACGCTGGCCGCGGCGTAGATCCGGCCGAGGTACACGCCGAACGGATTCACCAGGCTGGGCAGGAAGACCGACCAGAAGGTGTTCGCCAGCTCGACCTTGCTGAACATCAGGAACAGCGGCAGGGCCAGCGCGGTGGCCGGCACCAGCACACCGCCGAGCACGATGTTGAAGATCAGCTCCCGGCCGCGGAAGACGTACTTGGCGAGGGCGTAGCCGCACATGCCGGCCAGCAGGGTGCCGAGCAGCGCCGCCCCGACCGTGTAGCCGATCGAGTTCGCCATCCAGCGCAGGAAGATCCCGTCGTTGTAGTGGAACAGGTCGGCCAGGTTCGCACCGAGCGCGAAGTGGTCCGGCAACAGCGGGCTTCCCTCGGTGACCTGCCCGTCCTTCTTTCCGGAGGCGACGAACAGCCACCACAGCGGGGTCAGGAAGTAGAGCGTGAAGACGGCCATCACGAGCATGGCGGCGTACTTCGGCAGCTTGAAGGCAGCCATCACTGCACTCCCTTGCGCTGGGTGACCTTGAGGAACGCGAACGAGAGGATGAATGTGGCCAGCGCCAGGACCACCGAGAACGCAGCGGCCAGGTGGAAGTTCGGCACGGCCGAGGTGGACAGCACGGTCAGGTTCGGGGTGTACGTGCTGGACACCGCGGAGCTGAAACTGCGGAAGACCTGCGGCTCGGCCAGCAGCTGGAGCGTGCCGATGATGGAGAACACCGTGGTCAGCACGATCGCCGGCAACACCATCGGGATCTTGATGGACCACGCCGTACGGAAGACCCCGGCGCCGTCGATCTTCGCGGCCTCGTAGATCTCGGTCGGCACGGCGAGCAGCGCCGAATAGATGATCAGCATGTTGTAGCCGATGTAGACCCAGGTCACGACGTTCGCCATGGCCCAGAGCACGAAGCTCGGGGACAGCAGGTCGGCGCTCGCCGTCACCGCGGTGAACGGCGACAGGTTCGGCGAGTACAGGTAGCCCCACATGATCGCGGCGACCACCCCCGGCACCGCGTAGGGCAGGAAGAACGCGAGCCGGAAGAAACCCTTGCCCTTCACCAGGCCGGAGTCGAGCAGCAGGGCAAGGAACAGCGCCACGCCCAGCATCACCGGCACCTGCACGATGCCGAACAGGAACACCCGCTCGATGGACTGCCAGAACGGTCCGTTCGTGAAGACCTCGCGGTACTGCACGAGACCGCCGAAGACGTCGGTGGCCGGTCCGAAGGTTCCGGTGCGCTTCACCGTGTAGAGCGACTGCCACACGGCGTACAGGATGGGAATCAGATAGAAGAGCGCGAACAGCACGCCGAACGGCGTGACGAAGAAGAGAATCGCGCTGGCATGGCGCTTCACGGCTGGACCTCCTCACGGACGACGCGTACGCCTCCGGGCGGCACCCGCAGCCGGCCGCGCACGTGTTCTCCGCTGATCAGGTCGCACCCGGCGACCGCGTACTCGATCTCGCGCGCCCCGTGGTTGATCACGAAGGCGTACGTCTGGCTGGTGGTCTTTCTTCGCACCACCTCGATGGACCCGTCGTTCTCCGGGCCGCTGCTCCGGACGCCGGCGCTTTCCACCGCCTCGCGCAGCACCGCGCGCATCGCCGGTCGGTCCAGCGCGGTCGCCACGTACCAGGCGTTCCCGTTGCGGGTGATGGCCGGCACGCCGGGCAGCGGGCCGTCGACGTAACGGGCCTTGACCTCGGCGGTGGTGGCGCGCAGCCGTTCCGCCCAGAGGCCGGCCTCGCCGCCGTTGTCGAGAATGACCGTGGTGTCCGGGCCGAGCGGCGCGAACTCCTCGACGCTCACGCCCAGCAGGTCGCGGAAGGCGCCCGGGTAGCCGCCGAGCCGGACCCGGTCGTCGCCGTCGGCGATGCCGCTGAAGAAGGTGACCAGGACGTGGCCGCCGTTGTCGACGAAGCTCTGCACGGCCGCGGCCTGCTCGTCGGTGACCAGGTAGAGGCAGGGGATGACCACAAAGCGGTACTTGCTCAGGTCACCGTCCGGGCTGATCACGTCGGCCGTCACACTCAGTTCCCGCAGCCCCCGGTACGCCGCGTGCACCTGCTCCAGGTAGTTCACCGCGGACGACGGTCGGCCCTCCTGCTCGACCGCCCACCACGACTCCCAGCTGAACATCACCGCGGTGTCGGTCTCGACGGTGGAACCGGCCACCTCGGCCAGCCGGCGCAGCGAATACGACAGGTCGAGGACCTCGCGCCACTGCTCGGTCTCGGTGCCCGCGTGCGGCAGCATCGCCGAGTGGAACTTCTCGCTGCCCTGGGCCGAGGCGCGCCACTGGAAGAAGCAGATCGAGTCGGCGCCCCGGGCCACGTGGGTGAGCGTGTTGCGGAGCATCTCGCCGGGCGCCTTGCTCAGGTTGACCGGCTGCCAGTTGACCGCGCCGGTGGACTGCTCCATCAGCATCCACGGCTTGCCGCCGGCCAGGCCGCGGGTCAGGTCGGCGGCGAAGCTCAGCTCGGCGGCCGGGTGGCCGAGGCGGTGGTCGAGGTAGTGGTCGTTGGCGATGACGTCCATCCGCGGCGCCCAGCGCCAGTAGTCCATGTTGCGGATGTGCGCGGTGACCATGAAGTTCGTGGTGACTCTTACCGCCGAATGGCGGCGGAGGATCGCGGCCTCGGCCTCGTAGTAACCGAGCAGCTCGTCCGAGGAGAACCGCTGGAAGTCGAGCATCTGGGCCGGGTTGCGCAACGACAGCGCGGCCCGCGGCGGCAGCACCTCGTCCCACGCGCCGTACCGCTGGCTCCAGAAGGACGTGCCCCACGCGGTGTTGAGGGCCTCGACCGTCCGGTAGCGGTCGGTGAGCCACTCGCGGAAACGCTCGGCGCTGGCGTCGCAGTAGCAGAGCGCGTTGTGACAGCCGAGTTCGTTCGAGACGTGCCAGAGCGCGATGGCCGGGTGGTCGCCGTACCGCTGGGCGACCTGCTCGACCAGGGCGAAGGCCCGCTCGCGGAAGACCGGCGAGCTCGGGCACCAGGCCTGCCGGCCACCCGGATAGCGCCGGGTGCCGTCGGCCGCCATCGGCAGGATCTCCGGGTGCCGGCTGGCCAGCCACGGCGGCGGGGACGCGGTCGCGGTACCCAGGTTGATCCGGATGCCGTTCTGGTGCAGCAGTTCGACGATCCGGTCGAGCTGCTTGAAGTCGTACTCACCGGCGCGCGGCTCGAGGTCCGACCACCCGAAGATATTGATGGCCACCAGATTGATTCCGGCGGCACGCATCAAAGCGACGTCCTCGGCCCACACCTCGGCCGGCCACTGCTCCGGGTTGTAATCGCAGCCCAGAGTGATCACGGGCGTCTCTCCTTTGCCTGTGCACGTGCACACATTTCCGGCCGGAAAATTCCGCAGGTCAGATGTGTGAACGTGCACACAGTAGGATTGCCTGTGACCAGCGTCAAGACCGAAAAAGATAAAGTCAGCACGTGAGTTCGCCAGGAGTGCCGAACAAGCCCGGCAAAAGGGCCACCGTGCACGACATCGCCGCCGCCGCCGGGGTTTCCCGGGGCACGGTGAGCCGTGTGCTCAACGGCGGCTACGTGTCGGCGACGGCCCGCACCGCCATCGAGCGCGCCATCCGTGAGGTCGGCTACGTGCCGAACACGGCGGCGCGCAACCTGGTCATGCAGCGTTCCCAGGCCATCGGCTTCATCGTGCTGGAGCCGCACTCACTGTTCCTCGAGGACCCCAACATCGGTGGCATCATGCTGGGCGCCAACTCGACGCTGTCCGCCGCCGACTACCAGATGGTCAACCTGGTGGTCGACTCCGAACGCGACACGGCCCGCATCACCCGCTACCTGAGCGGCGGCTTCGTAGACGGCGCGATCATCGTCTCGGCCCGCAGCCACGACCCGATCATCCAGGTGGTGGGCGGCCTCAACCTGCCGTCCGCCTTCGTCGGCCACCCACGCGACCTGCACCCCGACATCCCCTACGTCGGCATAGACAACCTGGCCTCGGCCGAGGAGATCACCCGCCGCCTGCTGGCCACCGGCCGTCACCGTGTCGGCATGATCGCCGCCGCGGTGGACCGCGACTCCGGCGCCGACCGCCTGACCGGCTTCCGGCGGGCCCTCGGCCCGCTGTTCGACGAGACCTTGGTGGCCGAGGTCCCGCTCTACGACTTCGCCTGCGGCGCCAAAGGAATGCGTACGCTCCTGGAGCGCGACCCCGACATCGACGGCGTCTTCGCAGCGTCGGACGCGGTGGCCGCCGGCGCGATAGAGGCGCTGCGCGAGGCCGGCCGAAGCGTCCCCGGCGACGTAGGCGTGGTCGGCTTCGACGACAGCTCCTGGGCCACCCGAACCCGCCCGAACCTCTCCACCGTCCACCAGCCGGCCGACGACATCGGCGCCCACGCGGCCGACATGGTCCTACGCCAACTGGGCGGCGAGCAGATCCCCGAGCAGGGCCTACTGCTCCCGTCCCCCATAGTCTGGCGAGCCTCCGCCTGACGGCCCCACCCGCACGCCAACCTCCAATCCCGGCGCGGCGCTGGAGGGTCGCTCAGTTGAGGCGGTAGGTCAGGTGGGTGGCGTGGCCGGAGGCCTGCACGTGGATCTGCCGCAGCGTGCGTGGGGTGGCGTCGGTGAAGAGCGGTGTGCCTGCGCCCAGCAGCAGTGGCGCGACGTGCAGGCGCAGCTCGTCGACCACGTCGGCCTCGATGGCTCGGCGGATCGTCTCGCCGCCGCCCATGATTACGACGTTGCGGTCCTCGGCCATGGCGATGCCCTTGGCGACCGCGCTCGCGATGCCGTCGACCACGAAGGTCATCCGGTCGGCGAGCCGCACCTCGTCGGGTGGGTTGCGGGTCACCACCAGCACCGGTGGCTCGGCGGCCAGGCCGGCGCCGTAGCCCATCTCATCGTTCCACCCGGACGGCGCGTCGATGATGTCGAACAGCCGGCGTCCCATGATGACCACGCCGGTCGCCCCGACGGACTCCTCGAGCACCGCCTGGTCGATCGCGTCGGGCTCAAGTGCCCAGGTGTGCAGCGCGTCGCCGCCGACCCCGAGCCCGCGCTCCAGGCCCGCGCCCGGGCCGGTGACGAACCCATCCAGCGACACCGTGATGTCGGCGATCACCTTGGCCATGACCTGCTCCTTCCCGCCGCCCGCCGCCCGCCGGTCGGCGGGCCACCTCATGGGAGCATGCCACCCGCGTGTGACAGTTTCCGCCCGCGTTTCCCACTGCTCGCGAGTCCGCCCCAAAACCTGTCGACTTCCTGCTCGCTCCGAACCGGAAGTCGACAAGATCGCCCAAGCCGAGCCCGGCAGCGCGGGCGGGCAGCGCGAGTGGGCAGCGCGGGTGGGTAGTCAGGCTCGGGGGATCAGGCGGGCGCCCGTCCAGGCCAAGCCGGTGCCGGCGGCCAGCAACAGAAGAGCCCCTACCGTCGGCAGGGGCTGCTGGGCGTACGACCCGGCGCCGATCGCACACGCGGCCAGCATCAGCAGGATGCCGTCGGCCGGGTTGACCAGTTTTGATCGGAAGACCGACCAGCCCAGCAGCAGCCAGCCGGCGCCGGCGGTAACTGCGGCCGCCGTCGCTGCATAGTGCATTTGGTCAACGGTAAGAGGGCTGCCGTCGGCCGCGATGCCGTCCGGGAGGGCCGCCAGGGGAAGGGTCAGCATGGCGCCGGCCAGACCTATCAGCAGGCCGGCGATGGCGGGGCGGCGGGAGCGGGTGCCGGCCAGCAAGCCGGCCAGGGCGATCATGGCGATCACCGAGAGCCAGTCGGCGGCCAGCGCCACCGGCAGTTCCCCGGGCGGGGTGTCGATGCCCAGCGTCAGCCAGCCATCTAGGACCGCGGCGGCCGGCAGCGCCCAGAGCGCCGAGCGGGCGTAGCGGCGTACCGACCAGATCCACACCGCTTCGCGTACCGGCAGGAGGTGGTCCTCGTCCGCCGTTCCCGCGGCCCCGACCCAGGCGGGGGCGACCCGCAACGGTCGGCCGCTGGCCGTGCGGTGGTGGCTGATGCTCATGGCTCCGCCTCGCGTGGGCTCAAGCCGAGCGGCCCGGGGGCAACCGGTCGGGATCCTGTGCCGAAGCATTCCAAACGTCTGCCTATCACGCAGGCAATTCCCAGAAAAGGCGCTATGACCGGAAATGCCCAGCAGGACCTGTCGATGGCAGCCGATGCCGACGGGTCGGCCGGCGACGGGGGCCAAGCGACGG
>NZ_BOQN01000046.1 GCF_018332695.1 Paractinoplanes toevensis | reverse complement strand
CGTGCCACACCAGCACGTGCCGCGACTCTCGCGCAACGACACACGCACCCCCGCGCGGCAACGCCTTGCGCTGCTCATTCATGCGCGCCGCTCTACTCCGCTCGGAAAGTCCACAAGATCGCGTCTGGCCGAGCTGTCGGCGTCGGACATAGGCGGTATGTCGTGTCCTTCTGACCGCTGGGTGGTCCCGGGTGTGGAAGCGCTGCCCATCAGGCGGTGCGGGACGACGACCCAGCATCCGAGAGCATCGACCACCCTGCGGGAGGTCGATGGCGTCGTCCTGGCCCGGTGGGCGGGGTGGGGTTGCGAGCTTGGGCCGGGCCCGCCCGCCGCGGGCGCGCGGAGGGTGAGTGGCACCTGCCGGAACCGAGTGCCACGAGAGCGCGCCGGCGCGTACCGAAAGATCTTCCGCGCGAAAGCGTCCCGCCCTCCGTGCGAGGCAGCCTCGAAAAGATCTCTAGAGGGTCGAGTACGACCAGCTGACGGCCTTGCCGTCGGCGAACGGCATGACCCCGTGAAAGATCGGCGGGGAGTCGGCGAAGACGAGCGGCAGGAAATGCCGGTCCGACTCCCACATCGGGATGTTTCCGGACAAAACGTCGGCTATCGGCATCCAGTGCAGGCTGCCCTCGTCGTTCGAGGCCAGCGGCGTGCCGGAAAAGGCAAAAACCCGGAACAGGAAGCCGAACCAGTTACCGCCGTCCCGGCCGAAGCCCGGCCAGGAGATCGTGCCCGCGAAGTCGAGCGCCGAGCACTCGATGCCGGCCTCCTCGCGGATCTCCCGGCGCATGCAACTGGCCACGTCCTCGCCGGGCTCGACCTTGCCGCCGAGCCCGTTGTAGTAGCCGAAGTGGATGTCGTCCGGCCGGGCGTCCCGCCGGATCATCAGGATGTCCTTCTGATCGGCCGAGAAGACGTAGCCGAGGGTCGCGAGCGTGGCCTGCAAGTCAGCGCGCCAGCAGGGTGAAGAGGGCTTCCCAGCGATCGATGATGCTGTCCGGCGACAACCTCTTGACCGACTGCTGGCCGGCCTCGCCCAGGCGTACGCGCAGATCCTTGTCCTTGATCAGACGTTCCAGGGCGGCCGCCATGCCGGGCACGTTGCCGGGTGTCACCACCAGACCGCCGCTGACCTCGTCGTCGATCAGTTCACGGATGCCCGGCGCGCAGTCGAAGGCGACCGTCGGCAGCCCGTACGCCATGGCCTCCATCACCGCGATGGGGAAGCCCTCCTCGCGCGACGGAAGTGCGTAGATCGAGGCCGCGCTCAGTGCGGCGTCGATGTTGTCGGTCTGGCCCTGGAAGATCTGCGCGTCGTCCAGGCCCAGCTCGCGGGCCTGCAGGCGGAGCGCCTCCTCGTCCGGGCCGGACCCGAAGACCTTCAGGCGCCAGTCCGGATAGTGCGGCCCGACCAGCGCCCACGCCTCCAGGAGCATGTCGATGCCCTTGTCGTGGGAGAGCCGGCGCAGCGTGACGACGGTCTTCTCGTCCAGCGTGGGCAGCGTCGTCGGCTTGGTCATCAGCGGGTTGGGCATGGCGCCCACGTTGGTCATCCCGGCCCGCGCCCACGAGTCCGCGTCGGCGTCGGTGAGGGCCAGGTGGATGTCGAGGTCCTCGTAGTAGATGCGGGCCCGGTTGTAGCGGGTGCTGTTCTTGCTGGCCTCGAACGACTCGTGGGACATGCCGATGGTGATCAGCCCGGTGGTGTCGGCCTTCGCCACCCATTCGCCCGCCCACACCTGCGCGGCGATCACCACGCCGCCCGGCCGTGCCTGGCGGAACATCTCGGTCAGCCGGCGCGCCCCCTCGGCCTGCTGCCGCGCCCGGCTGCGCCGGCGCAGCGGCCGCGACAGGCCTTTCTTCAACCGCGGCAGGTGGTGGTCATGCAGGGTGATGATTTCGTACGGCTTGTTCGAGCCGTAGTCACGCGGGACCGACGCCGGTTCCACGCCGATCAGCCGCACCCGGTGGCCCCGGGCGGAGAACAGCCCGGACACGTCGTGCGCCCACTGCTGGAGGCCGCCGAGCTCGTCGACGGCGTTGGTGACGATGAAGATGTCCCGGGGCTCAGCCACGGCGCGCTCCCTGGGTTCCCTGGACGAAGAAACGGTCGACGACGGCCTTCGCCGCGTTGCCGTTGTCGTACTCGCCGAACCGGGCCACGAAGGCGCGGTGGCGTTCGGCGTACCGGTCCTTGAGCTCGTCCAGGTCGGCGAGCGCCGCGAACAGCTCGTCGCCGGTGCGGGTCAGCGGGCCCGGCGCGACCTCGGCGAGGTCGAAGTAGGAACCGCGGCTGCTGCCGACGTAGTGGTCGTAGTCCGGCACGTGGAAGATCAGCGGCCGGTCCAGGAGGGCGTAGTCGAACATCAGCGACGAGTAGTCGGTGATCACCGCGTCGGCGATCTGCATGAGCGGGGTCACGTCGTGCACGTTGGCCACGTTGCGCACCGAGTGGGCGTACGCCGGGGGCAGCGCGAACGAGACCAGGTAGTGCGGGCGGACCAGCAGGACGTACTTGTCGCCGAACCGCTCGACGAACTCGTCCAGGTCGAACGGCAGTTCCAGACCGGTGTTGATCTGGTCGGGGCGGAACGTCGGAGCGTACAGCAGGACCTTGCGGTCGTCGGTCAGCTTGAGCTGCTGCCGCAGGGCGGCGACCTCGTCGGCGTTGTCCTGCCGGATCAGCACGTCGTTGCGGGGGTAGCCGACCCGCATCAGCTCGGCGTGCACCCGCATGCCCTTGGTGAGCGTGCGGGCGTCGTGCTCGGTGCGGGCCAGGAAGACGTCGAAGCGGTCGATCGCGTCCTGCAGTTTCTGCTGCTGGCCGGAGGTCTGCGCCTTGATCTGCGCCTCGTCGAAGCCCATCCGCTTGAACGCCGAGCCGTGCCAGGTCTGGATGTACGTCGTACCGGCCCGTTTGCGCAGGTCGTGCGGGAAGCCCTGGTTGTCGACCCAGTACCGGGCGCGGCCGAGTTCGCGCAGGTAGGCGTACGACTGGCGGCGGACCAGTTTCACGTCGGCCGGGAAGCCGTTGGGGTGGTCACCCGCGTACGCCCAGACCGCCCGGAACGGCGCCCCGGAGCGCTTGAGCTCCTCGTAGATGGCCCGCGGGCTGTCCGAGTACTGCTTGCCCATGTGGCTCTCGAACACGACCGTCCGCTTGCTGATCGGCATCCGCGAGAAGACGTTGTCGTACCAGGCGAGCTTGGTCTTCCGCTTGTTCAGCCGCTCCTTGAGGTCGCGGCGCGCGGTGCCGGCCTTGCCCCAGAGCCGGGCGCCCAGCGGCTGCGAGCGCAGCTTGTTGATGGCGTCGCCGCCGGCCTTGGCCCGCTTGCCCTCGGCGGCCAGCCGCAGGGCGATGTTGCCCTTGTCCGTGCGGTACGCCTCGAGCCGGTCGGCGACCAGCCGGGACAGCACCGGCTTGACCGGAAGGCTCAACTCGCCGGTCAGCTCCGGGGTGGCGAACAGGTTCACGTCGACGGTCTCACCGGCCGCCTTGACCCGCAGCACGAACGAGTAGATCGGGTCGACGAACCCGATCGGCCGTGGCGCCTGCTCCGGCGTGACGGTCGCGGTCCAGGTGAGTTTCGTGCCGGCCGGCTCGATCGTGGCCTTCACGCTGAACTGGCGCCGGCGGTTGCCCCGGGCCCAGGTGACCAGGGAGGCCTTGGGTTTCTGCAGCCGGCCGAGCGGGTTGGTGATGACGCCGCTGAGGGTGACCGAGCCGCCGTCCCGGCGCACCGCGGTGAGGGTGCTGCCGAGTCGTAGCTTGGCCAGCGGAAGATCCTGGAAGCCGAGTTCGGTGACGTCGAGCACCTCGCGGCCGAGCGGGTCGTCGAGGTGCCGGTCGCACCAGAAGATCCGGCCGTCCTGGACCACCGGCGTGGTGGTCAGGCGGCCGCGGTTGTCCTTGCCGGCCAGATAGTCGTGGGCGGTGGCGACGCCCTCGGCGTCACCCTCCCGCACCATGTACGCGGCGATCGCGGGCAGCGGCTTGGCCTGCTTGAACGCTTCCGGGCCGATGCCGCGGACGTACGGCTGGGCGATGTCGAGCATCTGCTGCTGGGTGGCCTCGGGCAGCTCGCCGAAGCCGGTCAGGTGGGTGCGCAGGTCGTTCTCGATGAACCGGATGTCTTTCTGCAGCCGCAGCTCGGGGGTGCCGTAGCGGGCCATCAGATCATCGATCTTCCGGGTGACCGCGATCCGGTCGGTGAGGTTGCGGACGTCCCGGGCCCGGTTGGTGATGGAGAGCGTGGCCGCCCCCCGCTCGACCATCCAGTTGTAGACCCGCTGCGGGATGATCGCGATCTTCTTGGCGGTCAGATAGGCGTGCGCCGAGAAGACGTTGTCCTCGTAGTAGCGGTCCTCCAGGAAGACCAGGTTTTCCCGCTTCAGGAAGTCGTGCCGGTAGAGCTTGTTGGTGGACAGCACGTCGTAGAGCAGCTCGGGCTCGTCCCGCAGCGACTCGTAGACCACCTTGTCCTTGACCAGCCACGGCATCCAGGAGGTTTCCTTGCCGGTGGCCACGTCGATCCGGACGCAGCGGCCGACGACCATGTCGGCGCCGGACTCCTCGGCCATCGCCACCAGGTTGCGGCAGGCGTGCCGGTCGAGCGTGTCGTCGCTGTCCAGGAACATGATGTAGCGGCCGCGGGCCTGGGCGACGCCGGCGTTGCGCGGTGCGCCGCAGTGTCCCGAGTTGGCCGGCAGCCGGATGAACTGGACGTCGTCCGGATGCTGGGCGGCGAGGCGCTCCATGACCCGCGGGGTGTCGTCGGTGCTGTGGTCGTCGACGACGATGACTTCGCGACTGCGCAGCGACTGATCGAGCACGGATTGCACCGCTGTCTCGATCCGCGCGGCATCGTTGTAGACGATGACCACAACCGTGACGTCTGGCCGGGGGTGGGACGAGGTCACGGAGACGTGTCCTTTCGACAGAGGGCCGCGGCGGCAGCATCATAGGTTAAAGCTGTGTGTCCTTAAAAATTACCTGTGCGCGGTAGCGGTCGCCCGTCTGGCTGAGGGCGGGCTCCGTCACGTCCGCTAACCTCGTCTGCGGACCGGGATCGATCGAAAGGGACATTTCGTGAAGGTGCTCATCGCCGGCGGTGCGGGATTCATCGGGAGCACGGTCGCGTCGTGCCTGATCGATGCCGGGCATCAGCCGGTAATCCTCGACAATCTGGTCACCGGGCGCCGGGAGTTCTGCGAGGGCCGTCCGTTCTACGAGGGTGACATCGCCGACCCGGCCATTCTCGACCGGATCTTCGACGAGCACCCGGACATCGAGTCGGTCGTGCACTGCGCGGCGCTGATCGTGGTGCCCGATTCGGTGGCCCGCCCGATCCACTACTACCGGGAGAACGTCGCGAAGACGCTCGAGCTGGTCGACCACCTGATCGCCAAGGGTGTCACCCGGCTCGTGTTCAGCTCCTCGGCCTCGATCTACGAGCCGAACGACGAGTTCAGCGTCGACGAGAGCTCGGCCCTCGCGGCCCAGAGCCCGTACGCCCGGACCAAGCTGGTCGTCGAGCAGATGCTCACCGACGTCACCGCGGCCACCCCGCTGCGGGTGCTCTCGCTGCGCTACTTCAACCCGATCGGCTCCGACCCGAAGATGCGGACCGGCCTCCAGGTCCCGTCGCCGAGCCACGCGCTGGGCAAGCTGATCGAGGCGCACCGCGAGGGCGTGCCGTTCAACATCACCGGCGTCGACTACCCGACCCGGGACGGTTCCGGCATCCGCGACTACGTGCATGTCTGGGACCTGGCCGGCGCGCACCTGCGGGCGCTCGAGGTCTTCGACAGCCTGTTCGCCGACGGCAACTACAACGTGATCAACCTGGGCACCGGGACCGGCACCACGGTCCGCGAGTTCGTCGACGCCTTCAACGAGGTCGTCGACCAGCCGGTGGCCGTGGTCGAGGCGCCCCGTCGCCCGGGTGACCAGGCCGGTGCCTACACCCGCAGCACCCGCGCGGCCGACCTGCTGGACTGGCGGGCCGAGCACACCGTGGTGGAGGGCATCCGGGACACGCTGGCCTGGTTCGAGCAGCGCGACAAGATCCTCGGCTAGTTGAGAAGACGAGCGGACGGTCTTTCGACCCGACCTGGCGATCGTGGTGCGTGACTGGGGCCACTATCGTTGCGTCCCATGACCTCCATTCCGCTCGCCGAGGAACTTCTTCTCCTCGCCTACGACGACCGGACCGGTAAGGCAACCGGTTCCCGCATCGGTCTCGATCTCGGCATGGCCGCGGCTGTGCTGGTCGATCTGGCCCTGGTGGGGCGGGTCGCCTATGTCGACGGCTTCCTGAAGGCGGTCGATCCGACCCCGATCGGTGACCCGATCGCCGACGCGGTGCTGGCCAGGGTCGCCGAGGACGAGCCGCACACGCCGGCCCAGTGGCTGCAGCGGCTCCGCCACCGCCTGCGCACCCGGGTCCTGGAAGACCTGGTGTCCCGCGGCGTGATCCAGGACGTGGACGAGACCCAGATGGGCGTCATCCACGTGCACCGCTTCCCGACCACCGACCACGCCTTCGAGGCCGAGATCCGGGGGCGGCTCGCCGCGGCACTGACCAGCGAGGCCCTCTGCGACGAGCGCACCGCCGCGCTGGCCACGCTGCTCTGCGCCACCCGGATGGAGCCGGCGCTGCGGCTTCCGCCCGAGGAGACCGCCCGGGCGCACGACCGTCTCGAGCAGATCGCGGCGGGCGCCGGCTTCTCCGGCTCGGCCAATCTCGAGGACTCGATCGTCCGTCCGGCGGTCGCCCTCGTCGTCGCCACCCTCGGCAAGGCCATCGCGGTCTCCCTGGGCGCCCCCAAGCCGGCCTGAGTCAAACCCCCAGGACCGCCGCCGTTTCCTCGCGCAGGGTGCGCAGGGCGGCGGCCGCCCGGGTACGCGCCGCGGCCACGTCGCCGTCGGCGACCGGCTCGACCACCTCGAGGTACGCCTTGAGCTTCGGCTCGGTGCCGGACGGCCGGATCACCACGCGTACGGCGGCGGTCCGGAAGGTCAGCACGTCGTTGTCGGGCAGCAGGTCGTTCACCCCGGTCAGCGGCGCGCCCAGCAGGGTGGCGGGCGGGTTCGACCGGGCCCGGCCCATCGCCACGCCGATCTCGGCCAGGTCGTCGACCCGCACCGACAGCTGGTCGGTGGCGTGCACCCCGAACTCGGCGGCCAGCTCGTCCAGCCGGTCGGCCAGGGTCTTCCCGTCGAGTTTCAACGAGGCCGCCAGCTCGGCCACGGTCAGGGCGGCCGTGATCCCGTCCTTGTCCCGCACCATCGCCGGGGCCACGCAGTAGCCGAGCGCCTCCTCGTAGCCGAAGGCCAGGTCCTCGTCGGCCCGGACGATCCACTTGAAGCCGGTCAGGGTCTCGGCGTAGGGCACGCCACGGGCCTGACTGAGCCGGCCGAGCAGCTGCGACGAGACGATCGTGGTCGCGTACGTGCCGGGCACGCCCCGCCGGATCAGGTGGTCGGCGAGCAGCACGCCCAGCTCGTCGCCGCGCAGCGGCCGCCACCCGTCCGCCGAGGGGATCGCCACCGCGCACCGGTCCGCGTCGGGGTCGTTGGCGATCGCCAGGTCGGCGTGGTGCGCAGCGGCCAACGCCAGCAGGTTGTCCATCGCGCCCGGTTCTTCCGGGTTGGGAAAGGCCACGGTGGGAAAGTCGGGATCAGGGGTGAACTGATTCGGCACGAAGGCCGGCGGCGGGAAACCGGCCGCCGCGAAGGCCGCCAGCACGGTCTCCCCGCCGACGCCGTGCAGCGGGGTGTACGCGATCGCCAGGTCACGTGGCCCGCCGTCGGATAGCACGGCCGCCGCACTCGACACGTACCCAGCAATGATCTTGTCGTCGAGGAGCGTGCCCGGACCGCCCAGCCGGACCTGCGCGAGCGGGCCGACGGCCCGGATGGCCGCCTCGATGCCGGTGTCGGCCGGCGGGACGATCTGCGCGCCGTCCCCGGCCGGTCCGCCCAGCTCGCGCCCGAGGTAGACCTTGTAGCCGTTGTCCTGCGGCGGGTTGTGGCTGGCCGTGACCATCACCCCGGCCACCGCGTCCAGCGTGCGCACCGCGTAGGCGAGCACCGGCGTGGGCAGCGTGCCGGGCATCAGCAGCGCCTCCCGGCCGGCGCCGGTGGCGACCCGGGCGGTGCGCTCGGCGAAGTCGCGGGAGCCGTACCGCGCGTCGTAGCCGATCACCAGCGGCCCGGTGCCGCCCTGCTCGGTTAGCCAGGCGACCAGCCCGGCGGCCGCGCGGGTGACCACCGCGAGGTTCATCCCGTTCGGCCCGGCGCGCAGCCGCCCGCGCAGCCCGGCCGTGCCGAAGGTCAGCGGACCGGCGAACCGGTCGCGCAGCTCGGCCTCCGTGCCGGGCAGCCCGTCGATCAGGGTGCGCAGCTCGTCGCGGCTGGCAGGGTCAGGGTCGTCGGCGAGCCACGTTTCCGCGGCCGCAGTGAGATCGAGCGCCATCAGGTGTTGATAGCACGCGACGACGGGTCAGGCGTCCTGCAGGGTGTAAGTCTTGATCATTTCATCGAAGATCGGCTTGCTGCCGGCGAACTGCGCCTCGGTCGCGGTCATGTAGAACGAGTACGCCTTGCCGTTCGTGATCACCGCACCCCACAGGCCGTGCCGGGCGGTGTCGCCGGTGCCGCAGGTGTATTCCAGGACCGCGCCGTCCTTGCCGGAGATCGTGGTCTTGGCGAGGTTGACCCGGTTGTACGGCTTCGGGCAGTTCGTCGACTTGGTCTTCAGCGTGGTCTCCGCGACGCCGAGGAACGACGTGGGCGTGCCCTTCGACGACTCGACCAGGATGCGCACCTTGTGCTTGGCGTCCCCGGGGTCGGCGTAGTCGACCCAGGTGCCGGCGGCCTTGCGGGTCCAGCCCTTGGGCACCTGCACCGAGATGCCGCGGTCGTTGTACTCCTGGGTTTCGAACGCGGGCGCGGCCGGTTCGCTGACCGTCTCCTGGGCGGTGGGGGGTGCCGTCGTGCCACCCTTGCCACCCACCAGCGAGAAGACCACGACCAGGAGGATCACGACGGCGAGCGCGCTGCCGCCGGCGATCAGCTGCTTGTTGCGTTCCCAGCCCTTGAACGTGGTGACCGCGCGGTCGGTGGTCTGCCGGACCGTGCCGATCGCGTTGTCGATCATCTGCTTGCGCTTGACCGACGGGCTCGACACCACGGTGCCGCCCATCGGCTCGCGGGCCGCGCGGGCGCCGTCCCAGGCGGCCCGCGGCGGGATCACGCTGGTCGGATCGCCACCGCCGGCGCGGGCGGTCGGCATCATGCCGGTCGGGGCGAGTGTGTCGGGCGGCTCGGGCGCGCGCCGCCGGCCACCGGCGGCCGGCGCGTTGCTCTGCTGGAGCTTGGCCAGATGGTCGGTGAGCGACTGGCCGGCCGGGAGCATGGCGCGGCCACCGATCTGGCCGCTCGGCTGCGGCGGGATCGGCTGGGTCTCGGCCGGCGCGGCCGGCGGCCGCTGAGCCGGAACCACCGAATAGGGGTCGGTCGTCATGTGCGGCGGGGCCTTGCTGGCCAGCGGGCCGGCCAGCTGCTGACGCAGCATCGTCCGGGCCGTCTGTACGTCCATCCGGCGAGCCGGGTCCTTCTCCAGCAGACCCATGAGTACGGGCGTGAGCGAACCCGCCCGCACCGCCGGGGCCGGCGGGTCCTCGACCACGGCGTGCATGGTCTCGATCGGGTCGCCCTTGTCGAACGGGGGACGGCCCTCGACCGCGGTGAACAGCGTGACGCCCAGCGAGAACAGGTCGCTCGGCGGGCCGAAGTCGCTGCCCATGGCCCGCTCGGGCGAGATGAAGTGCGGCGAGCCGAGCACCATGCCGGGCGTGGTCAGCTGAATGTCGGTGGGCATCCGGGCGACACCGAAGTCGGTCAGCACGCAACGGCCGTCCGAGCAGATCAGCACGTTGGCCGGCTTGACGTCGCGGTGCAGCACGCCGTGCGCGTGGGCGACCTCGAGCGCGCCGAGCAGCGCAATGCCGATCTTGGCGACGACCCGGGGGGTGACCGGCCCGTCCTCGATCACCATGTCGGCGAGGCTGCGCGCGTCGAGCAGCTCCATCACGATCCACGGCCGGCCGTTCTCGTGGACGACGTCGTAGACCTGGACCACCGCGGGGTGCTGCAGCGCGGCCGCGGCACGGGCCTCGCGCATGGTCCGCTCATACATCGAGTCGCGGTCGCTGGGCGCCAGGCCCGGCGGCAGCACGACCTCCTTGATCGCCACGTCCCGGCGCAGCAGCGTGTCCGCCGCTCGCCAGACCGTGCCCATGCCACCGTGGCCCACCGCGGCACGCAGGGTGTAGCGGCCACCGATGAGAGTGCCCGGGGCCGCGCGTCCGCTGGTGTGAGCCGTGTTGCCGCCGCTCCACGTCGGAATCTGAGTCACTGAGGATGCCACCGAGGGGGTCTAGGGGCCGTCGACCAACCCCGCTATCTTGCCCGTAGCCGACCCCTATTTGAAAGCCGCAGGGCCGGTGTTCCTTTCAAGTCGACAAACCGTGACCGGGAAACCGCGCTGTGTTTCCATTATCGGACTCTCTGTGCAAAACACCTCACGCTCCAGGGCTGAACGAAGCCTTAGGATCACGCTTGTGAACTCAGAGTCGGGTTTCGAGATCAAGCCGGTTTACCGCCCCGAGGATGTTCCGGCGGACGTGCCGATCGGCGAGCCGGGTGAATTTCCTTACACCCGCGGCGTCTACCCGACCATGTACACGAAACGCCCGTGGACCATGCGGCAGTACGCCGGGTTCGGCACCGCGTCCGAGTCCAACGCTCGCTATCACCAGCTGCTGAAGGCCGGCACGATGGGCCTCTCGGTGGCGTTCGACCTGCCCACCCAGATGGGTTACGACTCCGACGAACCGATCGCGCACGGCGAGGTCGGCAAGGTGGGGGTGGCCATCGACTCGATCGACGACATGCGGCAGTTGTTCGCCGGCATCCCGCTCGACCAGGTCTCCACCTCGATGACGATCAACGCGCCCGGGTCGGTGCTGCTGCTGCTCTACCAACTGGTGGCCGAGGAGCAGGGGGTCGACGGCGGCCGGCTGCAGGGCACCATCCAGAACGACATCCTGAAGGAATACATCGCCCGCGGGACGTACATCTTCCCGCCGAAGCCGTCGCTGCGGCTGGTCGCCGACACGTTCGCGTACTGCCGCAGCGAGATCCCGAAGTGGAACACCATCTCGATCTCCGGTTACCACATGGCCGAGGCCGGCGCCTCGCCCGCGCAGGAGATCGCCTTCACCCTGGCCAACGGCATGGAGTACGTCCGGGCCGCGCTCGCCGCCGGGCTGGCCGTGGACGACTTCGCGCCCCGGCTGTCGTTCTTCTTCGTGGCCCGCACCACCTTGCTCGAGGAGATCGCGAAGTTCCGCGCGGCCCGCCGGATGTGGGCTCGGATCATGCGCGAGGAGTTCGGCGCCCAGGACCCGAAATCGCTGATGCTCCGCTTCCACACGCAGACCGCAGGGGTACAGCTCACCGCCCAGCAGCCCGAGGTCAACCTGGTGCGGGTGGCCATCCAGGCGCTCGGCGCGATCGCCGGCGGCACCCAATCACTGCACACCAACGCGTACGACGAGGCCATCGCGCTGCCCACCGAGAAATCGGCCCGGCTCGCGCTGCGCACCCAGCAGGTGCTCGCCTACGAGAGCGGCCTGACCGGCACGGTCGACCCGTTCGCCGGCTCGTACGCGATCGAGGCGCTGACCGACGAGGTGGAGCGGGAGGCGACCGCCCTGATCGAGCGGGTCTTCTCGTTCGGCTCGGCGGTCGACGCCATCGAGCAGGGCTTCCAGAAGGAAGAGATCGAGACGTCGGCGTACCGGATCGCGAACGAGATCGACGCCGGTGACCGGGTGGTGGTCGGGGTCAACCGCTTCACCTCCGACGATCAGGAACGCTACGACCCGCTGCGCGTCGACCCGGCCATCGAGGCCGCTCAGGTCGCCCGGCTGGCGAAACTGCGGGCCGAACGGAACTCCGCCGCGGTTGAGGCCGCGCTCGGGGATTTGGCGAAGGCCGCCCAGGGAACAGAGAACGTTCTACCTTTGATGAAGCAAGCATTGCGCCTGCGTGGCACCGTAGGCGAGGTGTGTCACACGCTGCGTGGTGTCTGGGGCGTCTACCACCCGGTGGAGCGTTTCTAGAATTGGGCTTACACGTTGTAGAACCGGACGCTCTTACCAGGGCATTCGTGACACAGCGCAAGGTTGCCTGCACCCGAATGACGTTGCACAGCGTCACCAAATTGGGTCTAAGCTGTCGCGCGTCCCGAAAACCCGACAAACCTTCGAGAGCGATACGGAAACCGACGTGACTACTGCTCTGGAACGGCCCCGCGACGGGGCCTCAGCGGAGTGGCCCGGGCCGTTGCCCGGAGCCGAGCCTCTGCCCGGCCAGCTCGACCGCTGGCTCGCCTCGCGCGGCGCGGAGCTGGTAGCGATTCGTCGGCACATCCACGCGCACCCGGAGCGTTCGTTCCACGAGTTCGAGACCGCCGCCCTGATCGCCCGCGAGCTGGCCGTGGCCGGCCTGTCGCCGCGGATGCTGCCCAAGGGCAACGGCGTCGTCTGCGACATCGGCGAGGGGGACCGGGTCATCGCGTTCCGCGCCGACCTCGACGCCCTGCCGCTGGCCGACCTCAAGGACGTGCCCTACAAGTCGACCGTCGACGGCGTCGCGCACGCCTGCGGGCACGACGTGCACACCACCGTCCTGCTCGGCCTCGGCCTGGCCCTGGCCCAGCTCGCCGATCGGGGCGAGCTGCCCGGCCGGGTTCGGCTGATCTTCCAGCCCGGCGAGGAGGCGATCCCGTCCGGCGCGCCCGAGGTGATCGCGGCCGGCGCGCTCAAGGACGTGGCCGCCATCTACGCGCTGCACTGCTACCCCCAGCTGCCGGCCGGCCTGGTCGGCGTGCGCTCCGGGCCGTTTACGGCCGCGGCCGACACCGTCTCGGTGAAGCTGACCGGCCCGGGTGGACACACCGCCCGGCCGCACCTGACCGCCGACCTGGTGCACGCGCTGGGCCGGATCATCGTGGACGTGCCGGCGCTGCTCGACCGCCGGATCGATCCGCGGGCCGGGGTCTCGATGGTGTGGGGTTCGGTGCACGCGGGCGAGGCGTTCAACGCGATCCCCGGCGTCGGCGAGGCGTCCGGCACGGTCCGCATCCTCAACCGGGAGGCGTGGCGCCAGGCGCCCGACCTGATCAGCCAGTTGATCCGCGACGTGGTGGCGCCGACCGGCGCCGAGGTCGAGGTCACCTACCGGCGGGGCGTCCCGCCGGTGATCAACGACCGGATGGCGGCGGCCGTGATCGCCGGTGCGGCCGGTGCCGCGCTCGGCGCCGACCGGGTGGTCGAGGCCGAGATCAGCATGGGCGGCGAGGACTTCGCGTTCTACCTCGACCACGTGCCCGGCGCGATGATCCGGCTGGGCACCGGGGTGCCCGGCTCGGACGAGAAGCACGACCTGCACCAGGGCGACTTCGACGTGGACGAGAGGTGCATCGAGCACGGTGTGCGGGTCTTCGTGCACACCGCACTCGCTGCGTTGTCGACCGGCGCTTTCTGAGACCGCGGTTCTACTCCTTGCCCGGCGGGTTCCCCGGCGGGTTCTCCGATGGGGCGGCCGGTGAGGTCGGTGCGGCGGCGGGCGATGTCTGCGCGGCCCGCGGCAGGCGCGTCGGCGGCACCCCGAGGCCCGATGTGGCGAATGCGGGCTGCGGCGGACGATTCCGCTGCCAGCGCCGGTAGGCCCAGAGCAGCGCCCAGATCGGCAGGCCGATCACGATCAGCCAGGGCAGCAGCGCGCCCAGCACGGTCAGCAGCACCTTCAGCGAGGCGAGCAGCGCGTCCCACCCCGCGGACAGCCCGCCGAGGAAACCGGCCGGGTCGTCGTCCGTCTTCACACCCGGCGTCTCCGGGCCGAGGAAGGTCACGGTGATCGTGGACAGCGCGGTGAGATCGGCCAACCGCCGCTTCTTGGCCTGCAGCGACGCCAGGTCGGACTCCCGGGTGGCCACCTCTTTCTCCAGCATGACCAGGTCGTCCAGCGACTTGGCCTGGGCGAGCAGTTTGCGACCGCTGGTGACCCGGGCCTCCTGGACCGCGATCCGGGCATCCAGGTCGACGGTCTGCTCGGTGACGTCCTCGGTGTTGATCTCCCGGGTCTCCTCGGTGCCCAGCTTGGACAGCGAGTCGACGGTGGGGGCGAACTTCTCGGCCGGAATCCGCAGGGTGAGCGTGGCGGTGCCCGATCCGGTGCTGCCGCTGTTGCGATTGTCGCCGCCGACGAAGCCGCCCGCGGTCTGCGCGATGCCGGTGGCCAGCCCGGCCGCGGCGTTGACGTCCTTGACCCGCACCGAAGTGGAGCCACGATAGATGATCGACCGCTGGTCGACGCCGAGGTCCGGCGCCTGGGCCGGCACATCCCGGGCCTGGGCCTGATCGGCCGCCCCGCCCTCGGCGGCCTGCGGAGCCGCCGCGACCTTCTCACCGCTGTCGGTCACCCCGGCCGAACTGGCGGAGTTGTCGGAACTGTCGGCACCGCAACCGGTCAAAATGATTCCCGCGGCCAGCGCGGAGGTAATGAGCAGAGTTGTTCGGACACGCATGTCTTCTCCGATCCCCGTTGAAGGCGTGCATCTGGGACGTGCGGCATGCCCATCCCGGTTCCGGCAGACTGCGGGTGGAACGGTTACGAATCAGCAGCGGAGGAGTCCCGTGCGCATCACGAAGTACACGCATTCCTGCCTGCGGATCGATGGCGCCGGGGTGCTGGTGGTCGATCCGGGCGAATTCAGCGAGCGATCCGCGCTCGACGGCGCCGACGCGGTGCTGATCACCCACGAGCACATCGACCACCTGGATCTCGCGGCGGTCGCCGACACGGCGGCCCGCAATCCGGCGCTGCGGGTCTTCGCGCACGCCGACGTGCTGCCCAAGCTCGCCGCCTTCGGCGACATCGCCACCGCGGTGGCGCCGGGTGAGACTTTCGAGGCGGCCGGTTTCCGGGTACGCGCGTACGGCGGCCGGCACGCGGTGATCCACTCGGACATCCCGCGGATCGCGAACCTCGGCTATCTGATCGCCGACGACGACACGAACGTCTACACCCCCGGCGACTCGTTCACCGTCCCGGAGGACACGGTCGTGGACACGCTCTTCGTCCCGTTGAATGCTCCATGGATGAAGCTGATGGAGTCGATCGATTTCGCCCGGGCGGTCAAGCCCGGACGCGCCTACGCGCTGCACGATTTCCTGCTGACCGAGACCGGCGCGAAGGTCTCCGACGGGCACCTCGAGCGGTTGTCCGGCACCAAGTACGCGCACGTGGCGCCCGGGACCACGATCTGACGTGCCCAGCGCCACCGATGAACTGATCCAGCGGCTCTACTCGGAGCCGCCGGACGGCTTCGTGGCGGCCCGCACCGCCGCGATCAACGAGGCCAAGCAGGCCGGGGACCGGGAGGCGGCCAAGCGTCTCGCCGCCCTCAAGAAACCGACCGTGGCGGCCTGGGTGGTCAACCTGCTGGCGTTGCGCCGCCCCGAGCTCATCGAGGAGTTGGTCGAGCTGTCCTCGGCCCTCCGCGAGGCGCAGCGCGGCCTGCAGGGTGACCAACTGCGGGAGCTGACCGCGCAGCGTCGGCAGGTGGTGTCGGCGCTGGTCGGCGCGGCCCGGCGGCTCGCCGTCGAAGCCTCGGGTCCGGGCGCGAAGCTGCCGCTGGGCGAGGTGGAGGCGACGCTGACCGCCGCGCTGGCCGAGCCGGAGGTCGCGGCTCAGGTGCGCACCGGGCGGCTGATCCGGGCCGCCACCTATGCCGGGTTCGGGGAGGTGCCGCGACCGCGGCTGCGGCTGGTCACCGATGACGTCGCTTCCGACGAGGACGAATCGGACGATGACGAGAGCGCCGAGGTCGTCGAATTTCCGCAGCCCTCGTCCCGGGAGCGGGCCGCGGCCGAGCGGCGGCGACGGGAGGTCGAGCAGCGGCAGCGGGAGCTGCGCCGCGAGCTGAGCGCCGCGCAGGCCGCCGAGCGCCGCGCCGACGAGCAGTTGGAGAAGGCCGAGGCGGCCGAGCGCGACGCCGAGCACCTGGTCGAGGACCTGGATGCCGAGCTTGCCGAGCTGGAGCGCCGCCGCACCGAGGCCCAGGCCGACGTGGCCCGGCGCAAACAGGCTCGGCGGGCAGCCGAGCGGGAGACCGCGGTAGCCCGGCGCCAGGTGGGTGACGTACAGGCAGCTTTGGAAGATCTTGAATCGGACGAGCCGGATTGATCCGGTTTGCCGGTCGGGATGGGAAGAATATTTTCCAGATCGGGCATGGAAGAGCAGAATCGGCGCGTGACCCCCGAACAGGCTGCCGCCAACGCCAAAACGGGACTCGCAACGATCGTGGGCGCCTTTGCCGAGTCGCCACAGACGCTTCGCCGCGCGCGTCTGCTGGGTTTGTCCGGCTGGGCTTACCACGTGTCGGCGCGGGCCGGTGCGCTCGGCGAGGTAAGACCGGAAACCGTGGCCGCGGCCATCGGCTTCATCGCGCCCGAGGCCGTCATCGACGGCTGGGAGGCGACCGCCAAGACCTCGGCGCCGATGGAGGTGGCCACCTGGCACCTGCACGAGCTGTGCAAGTGGGGCATCGAGCAGCTCGGTGGCTTTCCCCGGCTGGGCCGGCTGCTCGAGCTGACCGGCCGGGTGGTCGACGCGGTGGAGCACGCCGGGCTGCCGCTGTTCGCCGCCTGGCGGGCCATGCCGGTGCCCGACCAGGCGCCCGGTGCCCGCGCCGCGGTGATCCTGCACCTGCTGCACGAGCATCGGCTCGGCGTGCACCTGGTGGCCGTGCGGGCCAGCGGGCTCACCCCACTCCAGGCGATCATCGCGGGCCCGGAGGGGGAGACCGGCGCGGTCGCGTTCGGCTGGCAGCCGCCATACCCTCCGGCCGGCCCGATCGTGCGGCGCCTGCTGTGGGCCGACTCGGTGGGTGACGCGCTGGCCGGTCAGGCCTACGGGACGCTGGACATGGCCGAGCGCATCGAGCTGGTCGGCCTGCTGGAGTCACTGAGCCAGCGCCTCGCGCGATAGGAACGCGACAGGAACGCGATAGAAATCGGTCGACGACCGCCGCACCCCCATGGTCGGATGCTCGCCATGACGACCGCGCTGCCCGAGGGCTGGACCACCCGCCGGCCGAAACTCGACGATGCCGCCGCCATCCTGGCTCTCGTGCACGCGTGCGACATCGCGTCCATCGGGGAGCCCGACTTCACCCTCGACGAGGTGCGCGAGATGCTCACCGAGCCGAACACGGACATGACCCGGGACAGCTGGCTCGCGCTCGACACCGAGGGCCGGGTCGTCGGCTGGACCTATCCGCACAATGCCAACGGCCGCGACCGGGACTTCGCCGACGTCTACACCTGGCCGGAGCACGGGCGGCCGGCCCTGCGCCCACTGCTCGACCTGATCATGGGTCGGATGGCCGAGCGGGCGGCCCTGCTCGGCCACGATCCGTACGAGGTGCGGGCCGGCGCCATCCCGACCGAGGAGCACTACATCGAGGCGCTGCTCGGCGCCGGGTTCGTCTTCCTGAAGCAGCACGCCCGCATGCAGATCTCGCTGGCCGGGGTCTCGCCGGTCGCGCCCGAGCCGCCGCCCGGGGTGACCGTGCGCGAGGTGCGCGACGACGAGGACGACCTGCGGGCCGTGCACTCGGTGATCTACCAGGCGTTCGCCGACACCGACCACCTCGACACCGACTACGACAGCTGGCGCAAGCAGATGGCCAACGAGCCGTCGCTGTCCTTCGACGAGTGGTTCGTGGCCGAGATCGACGGCCGGGTCGTGGGCGCCCTCCAGTCGTCCGACGCCGGTGCCGACGACAACGAGGGCTGGGTGAAACGGCTGGGAGTGCTCCGGGCGTACCGGAAAAGGGGTGTCGGTGAAGCGCTGCTGCGCCGGGCCTTCGCGGTTTACGCCCGCAAGGGCCGCACCCGCGCGGGCCTCGGCGTCGACCTGGCCAACCCGACACAGGCCATCCGGCTGTACGAGGCGGTCGGGATGACCGCCCTGTACCGCTCGAACATCTACCGCACCTATGTGGCGGCGCGCGCCAGCTGACCCTCGTCCGCCAGCGGTTCGGTCTCGATCCGCGGCGGCGAGACCGGCGGGCGGCTCTTGCTGAGCCAGCGCTGCGGGGTGCGCTTGCGCCACCACTTCTCGGCCGGCTCCTCGACGTACGCGAAGAGCAGCCAGGACAGCACGTTCACCACCACGCCCATGCCGAGCAGGGTGAACAGCACCGCGTTGTTGTCCGGCATCCGGCCCCACTCGTAGGTCGCGAGCCGGCTGACCGAGTGGTGGATCAGGTAGAAGCTGTACGACCAGAGGCCGAACGCAACCAGGATCTTCGAGTTCAGGACACCCACCAGGCCGCGCATCTCCCGCTGCACGAAGGACAGGATGATCAGCGCGGACAGGAGTGCGATGCACTGCCGCACGGTGAAGTCGAGTTGCTGCACCAACGCGTGCGGCAGCCGCATCCGGCCCTGGTAGTACGCGATCACATAGACGAACAGCAGCGTGATCGGGATGAACGGGCGCAGCGGCAGTCGCCAGCCGCGCTTGAGGGCCAGCGCCATCGTCATGCCGAGCAGGAACTCGGGCAGGTAGAAGATCGGGTGACGCTGCACCCAGCCCGCGTGCGGCCCGGAGAGGTGCGCGGTGGCGAACCAGGCGACCGCCCACATGCCGATCAGCCCGCCCGCCGTGAGCAGCGCCAGGGTGCGGGTGCGCAGCTTGACGGCGACCCGGCCGAGCAGCGGGAACAGCGCGTAGAACAGCAGCTCGACACTGAGCGTCCAGGTCACCTCGTTACCCGGCAGGGTCGGCGTGACGTGCGGGAACCAGGTCTGCACCAGGAACACCGAGGAGATCAGGCTCCACCACTCGATGTCCTTGCCGGCGGCGATGTAATACGCATAGACGCCCAGCACCAGCGCGACCAGGTGGGCCGGCCAGATCCGGCCGACCCGGCGCCAGTAGAAGACGCCGGGATGCTCGCCGCCCCTGAACACCCACATCATCAGGAACCCGGACAGCACGAAGAAGAACGTGACGCCGTGCCCGCCGATCTCCGAATACGGGAAGATCAGCGGCGACCGGCCGAAGCCGGTCTTGCCGCCGAGGCCGGTGAAGTGGTGGGTGAAGACCGCGAAGGCCGCAAAGAACCGCAGGCTGGTCAGGGAGTCCAAACGCTTCGGCAGTACGGCCTCACCGGCGGCCCGGAAGCCTTGGAGAGACATAGGTTGAGCACATTACATGGCTCAGACTTCCGGCGTCGAGGTCGCGCTCGGGCGGTTCCGCAGGTCCTCGACGTAGTCGTCGGGCGCACCGGCCTTCTCGGCGGCGTTGGCGATCTCCGACAGATACCAGGTGGTGGGAAGGCCACCCTCGTACCCGTCGTAGACGTAGACCCAGGCGCTGAACTCGCCCTCGAGGGTTGATACACGCACGGTTAGCTTTTGGTACGCCCCCGCGGTCACTCCCTCGACCTCGTCGAGCTGTGCCGCATCCCACGGGTGGACGTCGTAGAGAGACACGAAGACCCGGTCGCCCGGCGACTCCACGATCGTGGTGACCGCGCCCTCCCAGCCCATTTCCCCCTCACCGGCGAAGGTCAGGCGCCAGCCTTCAATCCACCCCACGCCCACCATGGGCGAGTGCGGACAGTAGGCCCGCATGCGGGCCGGGTCCAGGTTTGAGCCATACGCGGCGTAATGACGCACGGCGATGACGATAGCCGGACTCGGCGGTCGTGGAGAATACAAGGAGTGCGTGTCGGCACAGTTGCCGTGTTACGGAGGGAAGCTCGTGAGTCGGATCGTGATCATCGGTGGGGGACCGGGTGGATATGAGGCGGCTCTGGTCGCCGCCCAACTCGGTGCGGAAGTAACCCTCATCGAGGCGGACGGGCCGGGTGGCGCCTGCGTCCTGACCGACTGCGTGCCGTCGAAGACCTTCATCGCCAGTTCCGAGATCATGACCGGTTATCGGCACAACGAGCGGTTCGGCATCAAGTCGCCCGGCCTGGACGGCGTCACGGTCGACGCGATCGCGGTGAACACCCGGGTCAAGAAGCTGGCGCTGGCCCAGTCCGGCGACATCCAGGCCAAGCTGATCAAGGCCGGGGTCGAGGTCGTGCACGGCCGGGCGCTGCTCGGCGAGGACACCCTCGGGCACACCCACCAGGTCCTCGTCATCCCGGAGGGCGGCGAGATGTACTCCATCGAGGCCGCCACCGTGCTGCTGGCGACCGGTGCGACCCCGCGGGTGCTGCCCACCGCCCGGCCCGACGGCGAGCGCATCCTCGACTGGCGGCAGGTCTACGACCTCACCGAGCTGCCCGAGCACCTGATCGTGGTCGGCTCCGGCGTGACCGGCGCCGAGTTCGCGAGTGCCTACGTCGCGATGGGCGCCAAGGTCACGCTGGTCTCCAGCCGCGAGCGGGTCATGCCGCACGAGGACGCCGACGCGGCGATGGCGATCGAACGGGTGTTCCGCGAGCGCGGCATGACGATCCTCAACCAGTCCCGCGCCGAGTCGGTGGTGAACACCGGCGACGGGGTGCTGGTGACGCTCTCCGACGGCCGTACGGTCGAGGGCTCGCATGCCCTGATGGCGGTCGGCGCGATCCCGAACACCGCGCAGCTGGGCCTGCGGGAGTACGGCGTGGACGTCGGCGACGGCGGCTACATCACGGTCGACCGGGTGTCGCGCACCAACGTGCCCGGCATCTACGCGGCCGGCGACTGCACCGGCGTGCTGCTGCTCGCCAGCGTGGCCGCCATGCAGGGCCGGATCGCGATCTGGCACGCCATGGGCGAGGCGGTGGCGCCGCTGCGGCTGCGCACGGTCTCGGCCAACGTGTTCACCGACCCGGAGCTGGCCACCGTCGGCGTCTCCCAGAATGAGGTCGACTCCGGTCGCACCCCGGCCCGCCAGGTGATGCTGCCGCTGACCGGCAACGCCCGGGCCAAGATGGCCGACCTGCACGACGGCTTCGTGAAACTGTTCTGCCGGCCGGCGACCGGTCAGATCGTGGGTGGCGTGGTGGTGGCGCCGAAGGCGAGCGAGCTGATCCTGCCGATCACGATGGCGATCGAGAACAACCTGACCGTGGACCAACTGGCCCACACGATCACTATCTACCCGTCGCTGTCCGGGTCGATTGCCGAGGCGGCACGTCAGCTGATGCAGCACGAGTTGCAGTGACGTCGGCGGCGCCGGCCTTCTTCGCGGTCTCGGCCGCGCCGTCCTTGCGACCGCCGAAGAGCGCCAGGATCCAGCCGGCCGTGCCGAAGATGACCGCGGCGGCGGCGGCGATCGCGAACAGCCGCCAGGCCGACTGGGTGATGGCGGTGCCGCCGATGTGACCGACGAGGCCGCCGTAACCGGCCCAGCAGAGAGCGGCGGCCCCGTCGTAAAGAATGAAGAGTTTGACCGGGTAACCGGTGCGGCCGGCGTGGAAGCCGGCCGCCATCCGCCCACCGGGCACGAACCGGCACAGCAGCAGCACGAGCGGCCCGGGCCGGCGCAGGCCGCGGGTGAAGCGCATCGCGGCCTTCTTGGTGCGGGACTCCTCGCGCGGGGTGTCCTCGTCGTGCCTGGGTGCGTAGCGGGAGCGCAGCGTGGAGAGCCAGCTGCGGCCGACATGACCGGTGGTGCGGCCGAGCAGGAAGGCGATCGAGTCGCCGGTGAACATGCCGGCCGCGCCGATCGCGATGACCAGCGGAAGACTCAGGTTGCCGTAGACGGTGAGGGCCCCGGACGTGATCATGATCGCCTGGATCGGGACCACCGGCACCAGGGCGTCGACCGTCAGGAAGCCGAACAGCGCCAGGTAGGCCCACACCGGGGTGGCCATCATGGTCAACAGTTCGGTCATCGGATCGGCCACCTCACGGCATCAGGGCTTGCCACATTGTCGATGGGCGTACCTGAGAATGTGCTGTGCTCCAGCATGCGCCCTGATCAGGGCCCCGTAACGGTGATACCTGACACGGTATTGTCCCCGCCCGGCCAAGGTTCCGAGGCGGCTCCGCGCCGGTTATTTCCCTTTATTTCATCAGCGGCCGCGCCACGGCTTTTTCGCGTGCCCCTCTGCGGCGTACCGTGAGAATGCCGGAGACACCGAGTCCCCCGTTCTCGGTGTGACCGGCCCGGGCCGTCGGTAGGTCCCGTACCGACGGCCCACCCCGGGCTGCGAAACGGCGACGTTTCCTTCGTTACTCGCACGCAATGAGCCGTGCGTAGATTCCTCGCATGGCGGATCTTTTCGAGGAGTACCGCCTCGGCCCCGGCTGGGACGAGATGTTCAGCGAGCCAGGCGTACCCCGTGATTCCTACGAGGCCCTGCACGCGACTCTCCAGCCGTTGTCGAGTGCGGAACTGGGCGTGCGTGCGGAGGTGCTTGCCCGGGCGTTCCTCGACCAGGGCATCACATTCGCGCTCAAGGGCGTCGAGCGGCCCTTCCCGCTGGACATCGTGCCGAGGATCATCGCGGCCGCCGAATGGCGGTCGGTCGAGCGCGGCGTGGCCCAGCGGATCCGGGCGCTCGAGGCGTTCCTGGCCGATGTGTACGGCGCCGGTCAGGTGCTCGCCGACGGCGTGGTGCCGCGCCGGATCATCGCGACCAGCGCCCACTTCCTGCGCGCGGCGGCCGGCATCAATCCGCCCAACGGGGTCCGCATCCACGTGGCCGGGGTCGACCTGATCCGCGACGAGGAGGGCGCGTTCCGGGTCCTCGAGGACAACGTGCGCATCCCGTCCGGGGTGAGCTACGTGATGGAAAATCGCCGGGCGATGGCCCAGGTGCTGCCCGAGGTGTTCGCGGCCACCCGCATCCTGCCGGTCGAGTCCTACCCGGCGATGCTGCTGCGGGCGTTGCGGGCGGCCGCGCCGGTGGGGGTCAACGACCCGACCGTCGTGGTGCTGAGTCCCGGCGTCTACAACTCGGCGTACTTCGAGCACGCGCTGATCGCCCGGGAGATGGGCGTCGAGCTGGTCGAGGGCCGCGACCTCGTCTGCGTCGGCAACGACGTGGCCATGCGCACCACGGCCGGCGAGCAGCGGGTGGACGTCATCTACCGGCGCATCGACGACGACTTCCTCGATCCGGTGCACTTCCGGGCCGACTCGGTGATCGGGGTGGCGGGTCTGCTCAACGCGGCCCGGGCCGGCCGGGTCACGATCGCCAACGCGGTCGGCAACGGTGTCGCCGACGACAAGCTCCTCTACACCTACGTGCCCGACCTGATCCGGTACTACCTGAACGAAGAGCCGCTGCTGCCGAACGTCGACACCTACCGGCTCGACGAACCGGGAGTCCTCGATCAGGTGCTGCCGCAGCTCGACCGGCTGGTGATGAAGCCGGTCGACGGGGCCGGGGGCGCGGGCATCGTCATCGGGTCACAAGCCTCGGATCAAGAGCTTTCCGACGTACGCCAAAAGATTGTCGAAAATCCCCGGGGCTGGATCGCCCAGCGTGAGGTCAAACTGTCGATGGTGCCGACGCTGATCGGCAACCGCCTGCGCGGACGGCACGTCGACCTGCGGCCGTTCGCGGTCAACGACGGCGAGAAGATCTGGGTGCTGCCCGGCGGCCTGACCCGGGTCGCGCTGCCCGAGGGCGCGCTGGTGGTCAACTCCAGCCAGGGCGGCGGATCCAAGGACACCTGGGTGCTTGCCGCCGAGGACGACCTGACCCCGTTCGAGGTGCCGCACCTGCCGGCCGCGCCGGAGCCGCTGCTCGCGGCCGAGAGCCCGGACGTCGGGCCCGGCGCCGCGGGCAGCGAAGAACAGCAGCAACAACAGCAACAGGGGAGGCTCTCGTGCTGAGCCGCATCGCCGAGTCGCTCTACTGGATCGGCCGGTACGTCGAACGGGCCGAGGACACCGCCCGCATCCTCGACGTGCACCTGCAGCGGATGCTCGCCGATCCGTGGACCCAGGAGGACTCGGCCTGCCGGTCGCTGCTGGCGGTCATGGGCATGCCCACCACCGACGGCCCGTTCACCTCGGCCCGGGTCGTCGGCCTGCTCGGCCTCGACGAGCGCAACGCGTCCTCGGTGGTCGGCGCGCTCGCCGCCGCCCGGGAAAACGCCCGCGGCTCCCGGGAGACCGTCTCCTCGGAGATGTGGGAGTGCCTCAACTCCACCTGGCACGGCCTGCCCAACGCCCGGCGGCGGGTCGACCAGCAGGGCGTGCACGCGTTCTTCCGCTGGGTGCGGGAGCGCTGCGCGGTGATGGCCGGACTGACCGACGCGACCATGAGCCGCGACGAGGGCTGGCTGTTCCTGGTGCTCGGCCGCAGCGTGGAGCGGGTCGACATGACCGCCCGGCTGCTGCGCACGCACGAGCGGGCCGGCGGCAGCATCCCGACCTGGATGACCCTGCTGCGCTCCAGCGGAGCCTGGGAGACGTTCCTGCGCACCTACCGCGGCGCGCTCGACGACCGGCACGCGGCCGAGTTCCTGCTGCTCGACCGGCTGTTCCCGCGCTCGGTGTTCGCGGCCCTCTCCACCGCCGAGAGCTGCCTGACCGACCTGGAACCCGACCCGGGCCGGGCCGGCGTGGCCACCGACGCGCAGCGGATCGTCGGCCGGGCTCGCACCAACCTCGAGTTCCGTGGCGCGGACGAGCTGATCGGCGACCTGTCGCCGGTGCTGGCCAGCCTGGAAAAGACGTGCAAGCAGGTCAACGACGCGGTGTCGCGGCGTTACTTCCGCCAGACGACCGCGGTCAACTGGGTGCGGGGGGCGGTGGCATGACCGCCTGCACCGAGCGGCACTCCCGTGAGTTGCCCCACCAGGCCGCAGGCGAGGGCCAGAAGGGCATGCCTAAGGAGGACACAGCGTGACGGTGGATTCGTGGCGGCTGCGCATTCAGCACAAGAGCGGCATGGACTACGCCGGGCCGGTCTCGTCGTCCTACAACGAGGCCCGGATGTGGCCGCGCAACGGCACCCGGCAGGCCGTGCTCGACGCCCGGGTGGAGGTGTGGCCGCCGGCCCGCACCTACCGCTACGAGGACTACTGGGGGACCGTGGTCACCGCGTTCGACGTGCACGCCAAGCACGAGGCGCTGACCGTGACCGCGACCTCCACGGTCGAGACGCTGCCACCCGGCGACCTGCTCGACACCGGCTTCATGTGGGAGAGCCTCACCCAACACGTCGACCGCTGGTACGAACTGATCCTGCCGACCAAGCGCACCGGGCTGGACGACGAGCTGCGCGCGATCGCGGCCGACATCAAGGGCGCCCACGCCACCCCGCAGGCGGCCGCCCGCGCGGTCTGCGAGTTCGTCCGCGGCGAGGTCACCTACCAGCCCGGCGCGACCGGGGTGCAGAGCGACGCGCTGCACGCGTGGGAGCAGCGCAAGGGCGTCTGCCAGGACATCAGCCACCTGACCGTGGGCATGCTGCGGGAGATGGGCATGCCGGCCCGCTACGTCTCGGGCTACCTGCACCCGAAGCCGTCGGCCGCGATCGGCGACTCGGTGGTCGGCCAGAGCCACGCCTGGGTGGAGTGGTGGGTGGGCCGGTGGACGGCCTTCGACCCGACCAACGGGGTGCCGGTGGGGGAGCGCCACGTGGTGGTCGGACGCGGCCGGGAGTACGGCGACGTGCCCCCGCTCAAGGGTGTCTACGCCGGACCGAAGAGCACCCGACAGGGCGTCGAGGTGACGATCACTCGCCTACGCTGAGCGACATGCCCGCACTGATTCCGCCCACCGCCGACGTCCACGCCTCCTACCTGCGCGCGATGGACGAGCACATCGCCGAGGGCCGGGGCGGGCCCGGCGACGGCAGCAACGTGGGGCAGTACATTCGGCAGTTCGGCCAGGTGTGGGCGGCGCGCCCGGAGTTCGAGCGGTTCGTCGCCGGCCTGCGAGCCCAGGAGCTGGAGGACACGCCGCGCCCGGCGACCTACGTTCCCACGACGTCGCTGTGGTGGGTCGACGGCGACGAATACCTGGGCCGGCTGGGCATCCGGCACCGCCTGGCACCGGGCCGGATGGGCGAGCGCAACGGGCACATCGGCTATGACGTGCGGCCGTCGGCCCGCCGCAAGGGCCACGCGACCGCGATGCTGGCGGCGGCGCTGCCGATAGCCGCCGCGATCGGCCTGCGCGAGGTGCTGATCACCTGCGACGACACCAACGAAGCGTCCCGCCGCACCATCGAGCGCAACGGCGGCGTCCTGCACGACAAGCTGGACGAGAAGCTCCGATACTGGATCTTGACGACGCCAAGTTAAGCTTCGATCATGGCTTATCATCACGGTGACCTGCGCCGGGCCCTGCTCCAGGCGGCCGACGAGGCGATCACCGAGCAGGGCGTGGCCGCCCTGAGCATGCGCGACCTGGCCCGCCGGGCCGGGGTCTCGCACGCGGCGCCCACCCACCACTTCGGAGACAAGGCCGGCCTGCTGACCGCGTTCGCCACCTCCGGTTTCGAACAGCTGGCCAAGGCGCTCGCGACCTCCCGGCTGGCCAGCAACAGCTTCATCGAGCTGGGCGTCACGTATATCCGCTTCGCGACCACCCGCCGAGCCCTGTTCGAGGTCATGTTCCGCACCGACCTCTACCACGCCGCCGACCCAGAGCTACTGGCCGCAAGGTCCAAGGCGGCCGACGCGCTCTACGCCGCAGTCTCCGACCTGCCCGGCAGCCTGCTGGTCCAAGACCCGCCCCCAGAGGCCCGCCCGGTCAAGCCCGGCACAGCCGAGACGGCCCCACCCGAGGTGCGCACCGCCGGCCTGGCCGCCTGGTCAATGGCACACGGCTTCGCCACGCTGTGGCTGACCGGGGCTTTCCCCGACCGAGACCTCGACCCAGCCGAAACGGCCCGCATCCTGTTCAGCGAGCTGTCCCGCGACTTCGCACCATAGGCGGCTCCCCTCTTCCCGCACGGTGGGTCGCGCTCCGGTTCCGCTCACG
>NZ_BOQN01000045.1 GCF_018332695.1 Paractinoplanes toevensis | reverse complement strand
GACACAGAGGGGTGCCAGATCAGTGAACTCCGAACCAGACTTTCCACCGAGTCTGCCGACAGCCAAGCGATGCCCCAGAGCGACCTGAAAGCGACACGCTTTCGCGGACCGGCAGCGGGCCAACCATGCCGCCGCCTGATCACCCCCACGACAACCGGGTAGTCGAACACGCGATCCGCGCGTGATCCACGCGTGATCCACGACCCTGGCGTGGACCGGTACTGCCCGGCAAAGGCCGACACCACTTCTCTTAATCCGCGGGTTGTAGGTTCAAGTCCTACGCGGCGCACCAAGCATCACCAGGGCGTATAGCTATTCGGCTATGCGCCCTTGATCTTTGTGGGACGTCGGTGGGACGTCGGTGGGCGCCGCCGTTTCACACCGGTGTGCCCGTTGGAGCGCCTGTTCACGGGCCTTCTTGGCTCGAAGGTCTCGGCTGGGCCAGCGGATTTCCTCAGGCTGCCTTCCCGCCGGTAGCGATGACCCGGGTTACGGGCCGCGGCGGCCAGGACCAGCCGGGCGGTCGCTTCGGCCGCGTGCGCGAGCAGGTCGATCAGGACGCTGGTGTAAGTGTCGGCGGTCAGCACGATGCTGCTGTGCCCAAGCTGCGCCTGCACCGTCTTCAGGTCGACGCCGGCACTATGCGTGAGACTCGCCGCGCCGTGGCGCAGGTCGTGCAGCCGGACCGGCGGCAGCTCGGACTCGCCGACCAGGCGCCGGAACCGGCGGGTCAGGAAATCAGGGTTCAACGGCGCCCCATCCTCCGCGGTGAACACATAGCCGGACTCCCCCCAACACTCCCCCACCGCCTTCTGCTCGGCGCGTTGCCGACGACGATGCTCACGCAGCAGCCGCACCGTGTGCCGATCCAGCGCGACCACACGCCGGCTGGCGGCACTCTTCGGCGGCCCAACCGTGATCATCTGGCCGTTGGCGATCCGCTGCTGCTCGATCATCGCCACCCCCGCATCCAAGTCGACGTCGGCCCAGCGCAACCCGGCCGCCTCGCCGCGTCGCAGGCCGCGTAACGCGATCAGCCACCACATGACAGCGAGGCGGTCGCTCACAACGAAGGCGAGGAAGGTTGCGGTCTGCTCGGTGGTCCACACCGCCACCGCCGGCCGCTCGCCAGTCTCCTGCCACGCCCGCACCCGCTGCCGTCCAGACCAGGGCATGCGGGCGGCACGGTGACGGCACCTCGACGTAGCGAGCCGGGTTATCTCGCAGCAGGCCCTCGCGGACCGCTGCGTTCAACGCCGACCGCAGGGTCGCCCGGATCCGATGCAAGGTCGACGGGGTCGGCGTGCGGCCGTACCGGTTCGTGGCCGCACCGATCGCGACGATCATGTCAGTAATGTGCCGGCCCGCGAGCTCACTGAGCCGGACCCGGCCCAGATGCGGAATCAAATGCCGCTCGACGTGGATCTCGTACGAGCGCAGGGTGGTCGGGCGGATCTTCGTCCGGGTGGTCAGCCAGTACCGCAGCCACCGCTCGACGGTCCAGCCCTCAGCCGTCGCGGTATCACCGTCACCCAGCAGTGCGTCGCGGGCCGCGATCGCCTCACGCCGTGTGGGGTAACCACCGCGGCGCAGCCGTTCCCGCCGACCAGGCAAGACCGGCACGGCACAGTCGAAATACCAAGATCCGTGCCTTCGATCAGGTAGGCGAGGACAGGCCGAGCTCAGGAGCCGCCCCGTCTCCATCGACCGGCATCCACACCGTTTGAACACTCCGCCAGAACTCATCGTGTGCCACCTCTCGCCCAGTTACCTCCACCATGTGCATAGGCACAGAAGCGCGGCTGTCCCCCATTCGAGTGCTGCGACGGCTGCGGGCACATCCTCGCCAGCGAACTGGCGGCTTTTGCACGTGCTGCATCATCGCTGTCGAGGTGACTAATAGTCCCCGAGAGGACACTTAGGGTGGGCGCATGGCTTCGAAGGTGTTCCATGTCCCGTCCGGCACGGAACTGGATCTACGACGACCCGACCTCGGACATCCGTCCGCACAGGAGCTGTGGGACCAGCTCTACGGCAAGGTCAGCCAGGGCGTTCTGGAATGCATCGGATTTCACCGAGGCAACTGCCAGGACGGCTGTACCAGATGGATGTACCTCAAGCAGCATCCCGTCACCGGCCGCTGGTACGCCGTCCACCTCAACCCCGGCGATTCGCAATGGGCGCCCGAAAGCAACGAGCACAAAGCGTTGAAAGAACGTATCGCTCGCGCAGCGGCAGCCGGCGGCTTCGAAGCCACGATCGAAGACCGATCCCCTGACGGAAGGCGCCGCACCGACGTTCTCGTACACGGCGACGACGTCCTCCTCGGCTGTGAACCGCAACTGTCGCCGATCAGCGTCTCGACCGTGCGGCGTAGGTCAGGCATCGCCGAAACCGATGGCATCACCCCTCTCTGGACAACCACCAGTCGCACCGCCAGCGTCATCGACCAAGCCCCCTGGGCCCGCATAGATCGCATGGAATGGCGCCAGTACCTCGAACCCGGCTACGAACTACCCGTACGCGGTGGCATACGAGCGTTAACCACCGTGCGGTGTACCCCCGGAACCTCGTGCAACGACCGCAAACTCGGCAGGCCATGCTCCGGCTGGAACCACCAGTTCGAACCGCGGGAACTACCCCGGTTCGACGACCTCATCGTCCGCGCCGCCAGCACCGACCTAAGACCCGTCAAGCAGCAAATCTCGCGCGGACGTGCGTACTGGTTCTGGGCACCATCGGCCGACATCACCCAAGTCGAGACCAAGCCCGGCCAAGCGCGCACCGTCACGCTCGGGCCCATCGCCACCCCGGTCGATCACCCACTACCCGCACCAGAAGACCGCGACGACGACGAAGCCTGCCGCTACGGCGAGGACACGTTCACGACCTGGAATTCCAAAAACCGCGAATCGGACGCCATCATCCCCGTCCAGCGCACCCAACCGCCTGCCAGCCGCATAGTCCTGGACTGGAGCAACCCTGCCCACGTGCTGCCGTACCAGAAGCCATGCAGGCTCTGCGGAAGCCTCACCCTCCTCGCTGATGAGCGAGGACGGCCGTACCACAAAGTCTGCGCGGAAAACGTACGCAGTCAGCAACGGTGATCTTCTGGCGCCCCAAACCCGGACTGGCCACGCACCCGGCCCATGAAAGTGCGCACGGACGAGCAGATCCAGTTGTCTATAGCAACTGATCCATCGCGTTGTAAGCGGCTTGGAGCCGTTCGGTCACGTCGACCGCACCGGCGATCCCGCTACGGAGCTGGCCCACCGAGATTCGATGTCCGGCGACCCAGGAACTCTCCCTGGCGACGGCCTTCACCTCCTCGACGGGGACCTCGACAGCAAGATCGACGTCATACGTCACGCTGTTCAAGACAACAAAGACACAGGCGTCAAAGCCCCAGTGAGCTTCCCCCGGTTTGC
>NZ_BOQN01000044.1 GCF_018332695.1 Paractinoplanes toevensis | reverse complement strand
ATCCCACTCTCAAACACTCACCAAGGAAGATGACGGCAGCCGGCTTGACGTGCTGCTGTGGCGCAGCCGGGCGGACGTCGATGTCCGAAACTCGAGCGAGGCGGCAAGCCCGCCGGTGGGCCACGAGACTTCACAGCACTCCGGGTAGTCGACGATCTCTTCGAACTGCTGCCGTCTGCCCACCGCTACCCGCATAGATCTGCGAACATCGTTGGCCGCCTTGAGTTTGATGGCGTACGAGGTCCGTGACGCTTGGCCCTCGGGGAAGATCGCAAATCATCCGGTCTCGCCAGTGGAGTCGTTGCTTTCAGGCACGGTGGCAGCGCTCGCTGGCCGGCGTACACGCTCGCGCACGATTCGGATGTGATGAGGCTGTCGTCGGCGCCCGTCGGCTCGTTCCTCGGGCGTGTCCGTCGATGCGACCTGCCGGATCGCGGTGAGGATGGTTTCGGCCGTACTTCCGGCTTCGGCTCGGGCCAGGGCGTCGGGGACGGTGCCGTAGATGTCGGCGGTGAAGGCGTGGCTGGAATGCCCGAGCAGGTGTTGCACGGTGTGCAGGCTGGCCGAGCCGTGCAACGCGTTCATCGCGGTCCCGTGCCGCAGATCGTGCAGCCGGACCGGCGGCAGCCCGCACTCGGTGACCAGGGCGGTGAACCGGTGGGTGAGCCGGCCGGTTTCCTCGGCCGTCCGTCGGGCCAAGCAAACAAGAAGCCGGTTTCCTCGGCCATCGTTCCGTGTTCGTCGTACCTGCGTTGCTGTCGCCGCCGGTGGTCGGCGAGGACTGTAACGGTGGCGGGGTCGAGAGTGATGGTCCGGTTGCCGGCGGCGGTCTTGGGTTCGGACTCGGCGAGGACTCCGGGAAGCTCGACCAGGGTTCGGGTCACGGTGAGCGTGGCGTCGGCCAGGTCGACGTCGACCCACCGCAGGCCGACGAGTGGCCAGTTGCTGGGGTGTCCAGACCGCGACCTTCGGTCGGGTGCCGTCACGCAGCCAGGCCGCCACCCGCGGCTGTGACCAGGTCACCGGCCGGTTCCGGCGAGGCGGCGGCAGCTCGAGCATCCGGGCCGGGTTATCGGCCAAGTAGCCGTGGGCGGCCGCCGCGTCGAGCGCCCGACGCAGGGTGGCCCGGACCCGCTGCACCGTCGACGCGGTGATCTTCACGTGGTACCGGTTCGTGTGCTCGGTGAGCTCGTCGAACATCGCCTGCACCTCTGCCCGGGTCGACGCTGTACCTGCCGAGAATGTCATCCATGCTGGTCAGGCGGCATGCTCGTACTCGTGGAGGATGCCGCCGAGGCGGTCACGTCGGCGGATGTTCAGGTGCGCGCGCCCGTCCGGGGCCGTGATCGGTTCGGGCAACGGGGCGAGTGGCCGGGCGTTGGCGATGCCCTGATGCGGGCGGTGGGTGTTGTAGAAGGCCTCGTACTCGCGTAATGCGTATAGCAGGTGTCGCTGGTTGAGGAGGATGTACAGCCTGGCGCCGGCGAGGGTGATCGTTTCGAAGAAGTCCGCGGCCAGCAGCGCATCGCCCTGTAAACGCAGGAACTGCGCCCAGGTCGTGGTCGCACGGTCCGGGACGGGATCGATCCTCGCCGCGCGCAGAATCTCCCAGACCGTCGACGCGGCAACGGCGACCCCGAGGGTGAGAAAGTTCCCCGTGCACGCGCCGGTATCCCCACGACGGGTTCTCCGCCACGAGGCGCAGTACCAGGGTGCGGATCGAACGGACGGTGCGTGGTCGGCCTCGCCGTCGGGGCCGCGACGCCGCCGCGTGGCGGCGGGCATGCAGGTCACGATGCCAGCGCAGTACCGTGTCCGGGCGTACCAGCAGCCGCAGGTTCTGCAACGCCTGCCTGGGGAGCCTGCTGAGCAGCGCTGCCAGCCACACCCGATCGACCGGATCGAACCGGACCTGCTGCTCGCCGAGCTGGCGGTGCAGCACCGCAAGCTGGTGCCCCAGGACGAGAATCTCGGTGTCCTTGTCGCAATCGCTGCTTGGCGCAGCCGCAGCAACGCGAACGCGTTGGTGAGCAGCCGGCCGAGGTGCTGCACGAGTTCCCTGGGGACGTCGACCATGGCACGATAGGCGATCACGTGGAGCCCTCACCGTGTGGGTGATCTTGTGGTGAGAACTACCTACCGAGGACCTCACGTTCCTTTCCAGCGCCGTCCGATCTCGCCGCGTTCACCCGTGTCGCCCCAAACAACACATTCGCGTCGCTGAAATCAGCTCACTCTGTCGAACATAACAAGAAGCGAATATACATACTGATAATCGCCCGCCAGGACGAACTATCGAAGCAAATTCCTACTCATCCGGAAACATTCCGTGGACGCAAGTGCATGACCCACGCCGTTCTTTTGTTTGAGCCAAGAATGGCGCACTCACATCGGCAAATCCGGATGCGGCCAAGAGACAGTGAATGTCACCGTCTGTAGTTGATGATCTGTGTGCAGTATTGAGCTGATCTCGGCGCGGGCCAGATCGAAGCTCCCCGAGATTCGCTCGTGGTGCGCTTGGCTGCTGCGTGCGGTCGCCTGCGATTGGTTCGGGGCTGTCATCGGTGGCCGCGGTACCGATGTGCCCCGCCTTGACGCGCAGGCCAGCAGGGCTGGCCAGGGCGACCTTCAGCCCGTACGGGATTCGGGTGGACCGCTCCGCGATCTGGCTGTCGGTGGGAGGGTGCAACTCCACCGTGAAGAGCGTTTCCGCAGCTCAAGAGGCCTATCGCGAACATCACGAAATGGACGTTCTTCGCGAATGCCATATCGTGGGCCTGACGGGGCTCGAACCCGGTGGCCCAGATGTGGCACAACCCGAACCGGGTACACACGGTTCCGGGCCCTGTCGTGATGCCAACGGCCGTCCGCCGACGGCTGTCCTGACGAGCTCGCCGTGAGCCACCCCCGCAACGTCGCCCGACGGATCCAAACCGCGATCGGGATTGGCGTTGCAACCCTGGCGACCCGACCACCACCGGTGAATCATGACGGCAGGGCGGGCGGCCACCGCCTGCTGGCGATCATCCACCGACAAGGGTGCCGCCTCGGCTCTCGTACCACCGGAACCGGTGTGCGGCGCCTGGCTCTCGGCATAGTTGGACCAACGTCAACCTGGCCGGCAGAAACGAGACTCGCTCCGCCGGCGCTATCTCCGACGCCTTCGCCCGCCGGCGGGCGAAGGGAACACAGGAAGGCACGATGCCGACCCCAGACTCGACCGGCCCACACGAGCGTGATCCCACCTCCGGCGAAACGACTCAATCGCCGGCGGCGGGTCACCCGGACCCGCATACACGGTCGCGCCGGTGATGTTCGTCCGGTCGCGGGCGTCGGTCTCACACACACGCGCGTGTCGCGGACCTGTAGACGCCACACGCGCTGCTCCCGGGCCGGACGACCGGAGAAGCCGGTCCTCGGCGAAGGCGAGCTTCTCGAAGCGGTCGTGCCAGTCGTCGAAAGCACGCCGGACCTCGGCGGAGACGTACAGTGCCACGAGCGTAAGCACTCGGGTGAGCTCCGGCGTCCGGACCGGTCATCCGGCCGGGCAGAACGGCGCGGAGGGGGCCACGCGCAGCCGCCGGTCGACCTCCGCGATGGCGTCCGGATCGCCGAGCCGCCGCGCGACGAGGCGAAGATTGCAGAGGAAGACGACGGTGCGGGCCGCGGTCCTCGGCCGGGTGTCGCCGACCTGTGCCAGCAGGTCGAGCGCCCGCCGGTAGCCCGCCGCGGCCGCCGGCAGGCCGCCGAACCGAGAGCCGTCGGCCGAACCGGCGGTGACCATGGCGGTGAGCGCCCGGCCGGCCGCGGCCTCGGCGGCCAGCCGCAGAGCGTGGCGCTGATCGCCCGGGGCCGACGGTCGCAGCTGCTCCACCCGCGCGAACTCCGCCTCCGCCGCCGGCCACCGCGCCTGAAGACCGGCCAGGCTCAGGCACTGCTCGGTGAGCCCCAGGCCGAGGCGGATCTTCATCTCCAGCAGCGGCCCGCCCGGCGAATCGGCGAAGGCGGCCAGCGCGGACCGGTAGCCCTCGCGAGCCGCACCGAGCCGGGCCGGGTCCGACCTCCCGGCGCGGCAGGACACGGCGGCGCGAACCGCCTCGGCCAGGCCGAGGCGGGCCCGCAGGTAGCCGGGCGCGATGGCCAGCGCCGCCCGGAACTGCTCCTCCGCCTGAGCGAGCCGCGCCGGATCCGCCCGGCCGATCACGTTGCCCAGCAGCAGATGCAGGACCTCCCGGCCGCTCGCCACCCCGCCGACCGCGCGACCGGCCGCGGTGAAGTGCTCCTGTGCCGTACCCAGCAGGCGTTCCGCTGCGGGCAGATCGTCGAGGCCGTACTCGCCCAGCGCCCTGGTGAGGTCGGTGACGCCGCCGAGATAGCGCAGCATCCCCTCGGTGAGACGGTGGCCGAGCCGCCAGTTGCGCTGCAGGACGTCGACCGGCTCGGTCACGGCGAACTCGTGCGCACCAACGAACTCCGGTGCCTCGCCGAGCGTCCGCTCGGTCACGAAGAGACCCAGCGTGACGGTCGCCCGCTCGCCCGCGCCGTGGACCGCGCCGGTCAGCACCAGGTCCGCGCCGTGCCGGCGGGCCAGCTCCGCCGGATCGCCGGGATCACCGACGCTCCGCAGCCGGACCCCGGGCTGCTCGCCCACCCAGCCCCGGAGACGCTCGACAAGCGCCCGGTGCAGCCGGTCGGCGACCGGGTGCACCGCCTGCGGCCCGGCCGCGGTGAACGGGGCGACGACCACGTTGAAGAGGCCGGTCATCACGGGCGGCGGCGCCGCGAGATCGCCGGCCAGGCCGGTGAGCACCAAGACCGCCGCGACGGCCGCGAGCGCCCGCACCCTCCGGGAGCGCCGGCGACCACCCGGGGGTACGGCATCCACGGGTGAGGCCCCGGAGCGTCCCGCTGCCGGACCACGTGGTGCCGGGACGCCGGGCCGGGGCGCCGGCGGGTCCAGGGCCGGGTCCCGGCGCAGGATCGCCTCGAAGCGGCGCTGCAGCTCCGGCCCCGGGTCGACGCCGAGCTCATCGCGCAGGGACGCGGCGACGCGCTGATAGTGGACGAGGGCGTCGGCCTGGCGGCCGGAGCGGTACAGCGCCAGCAGATAGGCGGCGGCCAGACGCTCCCGCAGCGGATGCTCGGCCGCGAGACCGGACAGTCGGGCGACGAGTCCGTCGCCGCCCACGGCCAGCGCGGCCTCGGCGTGTGACTCCACGGTGGACCAGCGCAGCTCCTCGAGGGTCGCGGCGAGCCGACGGAACCGGTCGCCGGGCAGTCCGCCGAAGGCCGGGCCTCGCCACAGCGCCACCGCCTCGCCGAGAGCACCGGCG
>NZ_BOQN01000043.1 GCF_018332695.1 Paractinoplanes toevensis | reverse complement strand
GCGCCGCCGCCCTGCTCGGCCCCAACCTGCCGATCGCGGTGCGAGCGGCGGCCGGCGAGCGTGACGCGCGGCGGGACGTGGCGATGGGTGCGCTTCTGGCCGGGGTCGCCTTCGGGTCCACCGGCACGCATCTGTGCCACGCGCTGCAATATCCGCTCGGCGCGCTGACCAAGACACCTCATGGCCTGGGTACCGGTCTGCTGCTCCCGTACGTCCTGGATGCTCTTCGTCTTGGCGGGAGCGCCGATCGGGTCGCGCAGTTCGGGGCGGCTCTGTGCGGTGACGCCTCGGCGGAGGGCGCCCGGGACCGGGTGGCCGAGATCAACCGGGCGATCGGCGTCCCCTCGACGCTGGCCGAGATCGGTGTCACCCGCGGCCAGCTGCCCCGGATCGCCGAGCTGGCGCTCGCCTCGAAACGGCTGATCGCGATCGCGCCGATCGAACCCACCGCCGAAGCACTGCTGCACATTCTCGAACGCGCCCACGAAGGAGCCTTCTCGTGATCGACAACCTCTTCATCGACGGGCAGTGGCGGGCGGGCGAGGGGGACCGGCGGTTCGACGTCACCGATCCGGCCGACCTGTCGACCGTGGCCCGGTTCGCGATCGCCGGTGAGCGGGACTGCATGGACGCCGTCGACGCGGCCGCGGCAGCGCAGGAGTCGTGGGCGGCGACCGCTCCACGGGAACGCGGCGAGATGCTGCGGGGCGCGTACGAGATCCTGACCGCCGAGATCGAGTATTTCGCCGAGCTGATGGTCCGGGAGAACGGGAAGTCCTGGTCGGACGCGATCGGCGAGGCGAACTACGCGAAGGAGTTCTTCCGCTGGTTCGCCGAGGAGGCGGTCCGGGTGCCGGGCGACTACCGGCTCTCGCCGGCCGGCGACAAGCGGATCATCGTGGACCGGCAGCCGATCGGGGTCTCGCTGCTGATCACGCCGTGGAACTTCCCGGCCGCCATGGCGACCCGCAAACTGGCGCCGGCCCTCGCGGCCGGCTGCACGACGATCCTCAAGCCGGCCCGGGAGACCCCACTGACCGCCGCGTACGTCGTGGAGGTCCTGCGCCGGGCCGGCCTGCCCCGCGGTGTGGTCAACCTGGTCACGCCGGTGCCGACCGGCCCGCTGGTGAAGCTGATGATCGACCGCCCCGAGGTGCGCAAACTGTCCTTCACCGGTTCCACCGAGGTCGGCCGCGATCTGCTGCACGCCTGCGCCGACACCGTGGTGAGCACCTCGATGGAGTTGGGCGGCAACGCCCCGCTGGTCGTGCTGCCCGGCGCCGACCTGGACGAGGCGGTGGCCGGTGCGGTGCTCGCCAAGATGCGCAACGGCGGTTCGGCCTGCACCGCCGCCAACCGTTTCTACGTGCACGATTCGGTGCACGACGAGTTCGTGGCCCGGATGGACGCCGCCCTGGCCGGCATCTCGGTCGGCCCCGGCCTGGACCGGTCCAACGGTCTGGGCGCGCTGGTCTCGGTGGCCGAGCGGGACAAGGTGGCGGCGCTGGTCGAGACGGCACTGGCCGACGGCGCGAAGCTGGTGCGCGGCGGCAACGCGGCCGCGGACGGCGCGTTCTACGACGCCACCCTGCTCACCGACGTGCGGCACGGTTCGGCCATCAGCCGCACCGAGATCTTCGGGCCGGTCACCGCGGTGGTCCGCTTCGACGAGGTGGACGAGGCGGTCCGGATGGCGAACGACACGGTCTACGGCCTGATGGCGTACGTCTTCGGCCCGGAGCGCGAGGCGATCGCCGTGGGCCGCCGGTTGGAGGCCGGGATGGTGGCGATCAACCGGGGCGTGGTCAGCGACCCGGCCGCGCCGTTCGGCGGGGTGAAGCAGAGCGGTCTCGGCCGGGAGGGGGGCTCCGAGGGCATCCTCGAGTTCCTGGAGGAGAAGTACATCGCCCTCACCGCCTAGGGATATCGCCGGGCCAGGACGTCGAGGGCCAGCTCGCCCCAGGTGATGTTCTCGCGTTCGAAGCTGATGCCGCGGCTGAGCGTCAGGTACGGCCCGATCCGGTTGCCGGTGGCCAGGAACTCCTCGTGGCTGCGGGTGCCGAGGATCTCGGCGAGGAGTTTCTCGTAGGCTTCGAGGCGCCGGCGGCTCTGCTCGATGCGGGCCCGGATCGACTCGCGCACGCTTCCCACGTCGGCGTGCGCCAGCGCCTCGACCTGAACGAGCAGCTCATCGCGTACGGTCGTGGGCTTTGGATCCTGTTGGGTGAACGCCCGAAGGGCGTCCCGGCCGCGGACGGTGACCGAGAAGATCCGCTTGTCCGGGCGTTTTTCCTGCTTGACGACGCGCGCCTGGAGGAGGCCGTCGGCCTCCATCTTCTCCAGCTCGCGGTAGAGCTGCTGCGGCGTGGACGTCCAGAAGTTGGCGACCGACACCCGGAACCGCTTGGCCAGGTCGTAGCCGGAGGACTCCCGGTCGATCAGCGCCGCCAGCACGGCGTTCCTCAGTGCCACGGACGAATCCTATTGGCCCGGGGCCGGAACTCCGGGTGCTCCTTCGTCACGACGGCGCGCCGCAGGATGCCGGTGTTGGGCAGGCGCAGCAGGCGGATCTGCTCCCAGCGTTCCCGGGCGAAGGTGCGCCGGGCGCTGCTGGTCAGCGCGCCGTCGATCAGGCGCTTGGCGGCGGCGATCGCGTCGGGCGACCGGGTCAGCAGGCTCTCGGCGAACGCGGTGGCGGCCTTGACCGGCTCGTCGTCCAGCTCGGTGACCAGGCCGAAACGCTGGGCGTCGGCGCCGCTGAAGCGCTCGGCGGTCATCGTGAGCCGCTTCGCGACGTCGGCGCCGGCCACCTCGGTGAGGCTGCGGATGCCGGTCATGTCGGGGATGATGCCCCACTTGCCCTCCAGCACCGACCACTTCGAGTCGGCGGTAGCGAAGCGCAGGTCGGCGGCGAGCGCGATCTGCACGCCGCCGCCGTAGCAGTGGCCGTGCACGGCGGCGATGACCGGCACCGGCACCCGGCGCCAGGCCCAGCAGGCCTCCTGGAAGAGGTTGGTGCCGCGGCCCGGCACCGGCAGGAACGCCCGCACGACCCGGCCCGGGGTCTTCAGCGTGCCGGCGACGTCCAGGCCGGAGCTGAACGAGTCGCCGTCGCCGGCGATCACCACGGCCCGCACGGTGCGGTCGCGGCGCAGCTGCTTCGCGGCGGCGACCAGCTGCTGCAGGGTGTCGAGGGTGAGGGCGTTGAGCTTGTCCGGGCGGCTCAGCCGCACCTGGGCGATGCCGTTCGTCACGCGTACGGTCACGTTCTGCATGTTTTTGACCTCGGGTTTCACAGCCGTGCGGCGAGTTCGGTGGCTTGCTTGATGGCCCGTTTGGCGTCGAGTTCGGCGGCGACGTCGGCGCCGCCGATAACGTGCACGCTGACGCCGCGTTCCCGCAGCGGTTCGACGAGGTCGCGGACCGAGACCTGCCCGGCGCAGAGCACGATCGTGTCCACCGCCAGCAGCCCGTCCGAGGTGTGCAGTCCCTCGTCGTCGATGCGCAGGTACTCCACGCCGCGCCGCATGCTGACCCCGGAGTCCTGCAGCGCCGCGCGGTGCACCCAGCCGGTGGTCTTGCCCAGGCCCTTGCCGGGCGTGGTCGCCTTGCGCTGCAACAGATGGACCTCGCGGCGCGGCGGGGTCTTCACCTTCACGGCGAGCCCGCCGGGCGAGGTCTGCGGGTCGGTGACGCCCCACCGCCGCATCCAGTGGTCGAGCGGTTCGTCCGGCTCGTGCAGCAGGAACTCACCGACGTCGAAGCCGATGCCGCCGGCCCCGATGATCGCTACCCGGTCTCCCGCGGCCTTTCCGGCGATCAGCTCCTGGTAGGTGACCACCTTCGGGTGATCGATGCCGGGGATGTCGGGAATCCGCGGCGTCACGCCGGTCGCCACCACCACCTCGTCGAACCCTTTCAGGTCCTCGGCTTGGGGCTTTGTACCGAGATGCAGCCGGACGCCGCGCACGTCGATCATGTGCCGGTAGTAGTCGAGCGTGCGCGCGAACTCCTCCTTGCCCGGAATCCGCGCGGCCAGCCGGAACTGCCCGCCGATGGCGTCCGCCGCCTCGAACAGCTCGACCCGATGACCCCGGCCGGCCAATTCGATGGCCGCGCTGAGACCGGCCGGTCCGGCTCCGACGACGGCAACCCCTTTTGCCGTACGGGTGGGAAGCAGCACCAACTCGGTCTCGTGCCCGGCCCGCGGGTTGAGCAGGCACGAGGCCCGCTGGTTTCGGAACGTGTGGTCGAGGCAGGCCTGGTTGCAGGCGATGCAGGTGATGATCTCGCGTTCCCTGTTCTGGGCAGCCTTCGCCACCCACTCCGCGTCGGCCAGCAGCGGCCGGGCCATCGACACCAGGTCGGCGTCGCCGGCCGCGAGGATCTGCTCGGCGGCTTCCGGCCGGTTGATCCGGTTGGACGCGATGACCGGCACCGACACCTCCTGCCGCAGCTTGCGGGTGACCCAGGTGAAGGCGCCCGGCGGCACCGAGGTGACGATGGTCGGCACCCGGGCCTCGTGCCAGCCGATGCCGGTGTTGAACAGCGTCACGCCGGCCGCTTCGAGCTGCTGGGCGAGCTCGACGGTCTCCTCCCAGGACTGGGCGTTGTCGACCAGGTCGAGCAGGCTGATCCGGTACTGCACGATGAAGTCGTCGCCGGCCATCTCCCGGGTGCGCCGGACGATCTCGATCGGGAACCGCATCCGGTTGGCCGCCGAGCCACCCCACGCGTCGGTGCGGTCGTTGGTGCGCGCCGCCAGGAACTGGTTGATCAGGTACCCCTCGGAACCCATGATCTCGACGCCGTCGTAGCCGGCCCGCTTCGCGAGCCGCGCGGCCCGGGCGAAGCTCGTCGCGGTGCGGTCGACCTGCCGGGCCGACATGGCCCGCGGCCGGAACGGCGTGATCGGCGACTTGCGCGCCGACGCACCCAGGCTGAACGGATGGTACGAATACCGCCCCGCGTGCAGCACCTGCAGCAGGATCTTGCCGTCGTGCTCGTGTACCGCGTCGGTGACCAGCCGATGCGCGTCGGCGTGCCGCTCGCTGGTCATCATGCTGCCGAACGGCGCCAGCCACCCCCGCCAGGTCGGCGCATAGCCGCCGGTCACCATCAGCCCGACCCCGCCGCGAGCCCGCTCGGCGAAGTAGGCCGCGAGTTTCGGCAGGTCCGAGGCGCGGTCCTCGAGCTTGGTGTGCATCGAGCCCATGACCACCCGGTTGCGCAGCACGGTATGGCCGAGGTCCAGGGGACTGAGCAGCGTCGGGTACGGGTTCACCTCGCCACCATACAAAGAGTTGCATAGTAAACAAAGTGGGTACTTGTGAGGCAATTACGTTAGTCGTAGCTTACCGTTCGTGGAGACTTACCGACCGGCGGACGGGTGGGACGCCCTGGGTGATCCGACGCGCCGAGCCATCGTCGAGTGCCTGGCCGAGCGGCCGCGGGCGGTCGGCGAGCTGGCCGAGGCACTGCCGATCAGCCGTCCCGCGGTGTCGCAGCACCTCAAGGTGTTGAAGGAAGCCGGGCTGGTGACCGACCGGGCGGCCGGTGCGCGGCGCATCTATCGGCTGAACCCGGCGGGAGTTGCCGCTCTGCGCGATCAACTCGACACCTATTGGGCCCGCGCGCTGGACGCCTTTCAGGACGTCGCCGGGCATCCGGACGAGGAGAAATCATGACCGAGACCGACATGGTCGTACGCCGGCAGGTCGTTGTCGACGCGTCCATCGAGCAGGCCTTCGACGTGTTCACGCAACGGTTCGGTGAGTTCAAGCCGCGCGAGCACAACCTGCTGCGGTCGCCGATCGTGGCGACGGTGTTCGAACCGAAGGTCGGCGGGCACATCTACGACCGAGGCGAGGACGGCAGCGAGTGCCGATGGGCGCGGATCCTGGCCTTCGACCCGCCGCACCGGGTCGTGTTCAGCTGGGACATCGGACCGACCTGGCAGATCGAACAGGACCCGGACAACACCAGCGAGGTCGAAGTACGGTTCATCGCCGAGACACCCGGGCGGACCCGGGTCGAGCTGGAGCACCGTCATCTGGATCGGCACGGCCCCGGATGGGAATCAGTTCGCGACGGCGTCGGTCACGACCAGGGCTGGCCGCTCTACCTGGACCGCTACGCCGGACTGTTCACCTAGTCCAGCTGGCCGTCGTAGTCGGGGAGCTTGAACGTGCGCTCGGCGTGGCCGCCCGCGAGGTCGCTGTCGTTGTTGCCGACGTTCGCGACGATCGTGTAGCCGGCCGACTCGATCTTGATGCGGAAGTTCGTCTTGACCGTCTGCGCCGAGTCGAGGCTGAAGGTGGGCCGCTGGTAGAGCTTGACCCAGGTGTAGCCGGCCGCGGACAGGTTGCTCGCCGTCCAGGGCGCCAGGATGTCGGGCCGGTTGGTCACGAAGAACACCGCGGCGCCCAGCGCCTGCGCCTGCCGGGTCAGCTCCAGCACCGACGGGGTGGCCGGCGGCCACACCTCGCCCTGGTAGGCGCTCTCCAGTGCGGTGTTGTCGATGTCCAGCACGATGGCGGCCTTGACCCCGCTGTCCGGCAACCGGTCGTCCAGGTAGGCGTCGGCCTGATCGGTCACGGCGGTGACGTCGGCGAGCCAGGTCTCGATCGGAGGCAGGGAAGCGGCCGCGTTCGCCATCGGGGTGGGCAACGCGCTGCCGGTGACGATGGCGACCACGACGGCGCCGCGGCGCAGGGCATCTCGCATGCCGTCACGGTAGTTATCGCCGTGATTGGCCGGAGATCACGAACGGGTCATACCGCCATCGATAGACATTGATATTTGCGGCTGGTGCGCCGTCGCGTACGGCCTGTACTTCGAGAAGGACCAGGCGCTGGCGAACAGCTCGATCGGCGGCCACCGCCACGACTGGGAACACGTACTGGTCTGGGTGCAGAACGACGCGGCCGAATACGTCGCCACCTCGGCCCACGGCGACTTCAACATCTACCCCTCGACCAGCGTGATCTGGACCGGCAACCACCCGAAGATCGTCTACCACAAGGACGGCGCCGGCACCCACGACTTCCGCCTGGCCAACAGCGGCGATGAGCCGCTGGAGACGCGTACGGCGCCTGGCAGTATCCGTCTTTGGTCGGCTGGACCGGCTTCCCGTCCACAAGCACCCGCGACACGCTGAGCAACTACGACTTCGGCAGCGCCAACTTCGGCCTGAAGGACGCCAACTTCGTCAGCCTGCTCACTGAGGCGATGCCGGCCGGGATCACCTTCAATCCAGCGGCCTGAGCCCTACGGGGCCGGGGCAAGCACCCAGATGCGGCTCGCGACGCTTCTACCGTCGGCCAGGTCGCGCCGGCATACGACCATCGCCGAGATCACCGGCATCGCAGCCGCGCCGGCCGGTCGACATCCATACGTCCAGATCCTCCCATTCGGGAATTGTCTCGATGATCGGTCAAGCAACTGTCTCATCCGGTTCCGGACGGGTTTCTGAGGTTGGCATCTTCCTCTATTGGTGAATGGTGCGCCGGGTGCGGGAGAATGTATCCATGCGGTACCAGCAGCTTCAGTTATTCACCCGGCCTCAGACTGTTGCTATGCGGGATCGCACGAAAGCGCGCAACTATTCGGCAGAGAAGGAGGAGTTCCGTCGCGATCATGCGCGTCGGCGGCGTTGGGGCCTTGTTTGGGCCTTGTTCGGCGGCACGCGCAGAAGTTGTGCCGCTCGAACGGTTGCTCCCGCCGGTGTGCGGAGGCGGGTCTACATGATCTTGCCGAGGCTGTCCCGCCGCTGATCTGGCCGGATGACGCGACCTGTGTGCAGCGGCCGTCTCCCGCGGCGTCGAATGACGAGGTACCGGCCGTGAGTGACCCGCCCTCCGGCGCCAACCGGCCGGCGGGAGGGCCTGTCCTGGCCGGGCAGTCGGCTGCGGCGAGCCGGCCGGAAGCCGCAACGCTCGCCGAGTCCACGCGCCGGGTCCAGCCTGTCCGCGGGGCTGAGCCTGGGCGTCGGGTCGAGCCTGTGCGCCGGCCCGAGCCTGTGCGCCGGGCCGAGCGTGTTCGTTGGGTCGAGTCTGTGTGCCGGGTCCAGCCCGTGCGCCAAGCGCATGGCACCGGCCGCGCAGACCGCGCTGACCGGAGTGAGCCCACGTGCCGGACCAGGGCCACCGACCGACGTCGTCGTGCGGAGGCCGGCCGATGCCGTCACGCCGGGCGGGCCCGGCCGCCGCCCGGTGGACGTCCGTCCGGCGATATCGATCGCCCGACCTTCCGCCGAGGGCACCGGGCGCCGTCGATCCGAGACAACCGTCTCGCCGGCGGATACGACCTCGTCCCGTCATGACGCGCGCCCGGAGCGCATTACCGCTGCCGGAATGATTACCGTGGAAAGGCTGGCAGCGTTCGCCCTCGAAGCTATCGGAGCCGTTCTCGGAAGAAAGGTGTCCTCACTTGCTGGGCAATCTAGGAATGGGTCATTCGGGGCGTGAAAGGTAATTCGGCGGCGCCTAACAATGCCCTTTCGGGGGTGCGGCCGGACGCGCGCGAGTGGGCCGACGCCGTCCGGGTAGCGCTCGTGGTCCGTGGGTCGCCTCAAGCACCTGGGCGAGGTGATCGGCGTGGCAACCGGGCTTGGCCCGCCGGCCTGCGCGGTGGCTGAGGGATGCGGCTTCTGGCGCTCTGGTGGGACTGACCGGGGCGGCGCTGTCGGCTAGCCTGCCCACGTGCTCAGCTTTGAGATCAGCTCGATCGGTACGGTTCGGAACGAGCGGACGGACATTCAGCACACGGACAACTGGGGTGCCGTTCGCAGCACTATCACCGTCGACGCGCGCTTTGGTGACTCGTGCCTGCAGGGGCTCGAGGGTTTCTCGCACGTGGAGGTGCTGTTCGTCTTCGACCAGTTTCCGGCGGACGGCGACTTCCGGGAACCCCGGCCCTACCGTGGCCGCCCCGACCTGCCGCCCGTTGGCATTTTCGCCGGGCGTGGCCCCCGCCGGCCCAACCGCATCGGGGTTACCTGCTGCGCCATCGAATCGGTGCGCGGCCGGGAGCTGACGGTGGTCGGGCTGGACGCGGTCACGGGCACGCCGGTCATCGACCTCAAGCCGGCGATCGTGGAGTTTCTCCCGGCGGACGTCCGGCAACCGGAATGGGTCAGTGAGCTGATGTCCGAGTACTTCCAGCCGTAACCGGCACACGAAGACGCCGGGCCCGCACGCTGAGGGACTGCCGGCTGAGACGTGGACCTTGTGGCGTAGGCGTCTGCTCCGAACAGGAACTTCGCAAGGTCCACACAGAGGGCCGCGGCGGTGGGGCGAGGCGGTGATCGTGGTGGAGCGGTCCCTGATGGCTGGGCGGGCTTGGCGCGGCGTGCGTGTTCGATGGGGGCGGCGTGCGTGTTTGATGGGGGCATGGAGATCGTGGAGCGGCTCGCGCTGGGGTCCCGGGTCGGGCTGGGGCTGGCGGCGGTGGGGCGGCCGGGCTACATCAACCTCGGCCGGGCCGCGGATCTGCCCGCCGACCGGTCGGTGGAGGCTATGCGGGGGCGGGCGCACGAACTGCTCGATCGGGCGTACGCGGAAGGGGTTCGGTATTTTGATGTTGCCCGGTCCTATGGGCGGGCCGAGGAGTTTCTGGGGCAGTGGCTTCGGGAGCGGCCGGAGGTCACCGATGTCGTGGTCGGGAGCAAGTGGGGTTACACCTACACCGCCGGGTGGCGGATCGACGCCGACGTGCACGAGGTCAAGGACCACGGCGTCGCCACCTTCGAGCGGCAGCTCGGGGAGACGCGGGAGCTGCTGGGGGAGCGGCTCGACCTCTATCAGATCCACTCGGTGACCCCGGACAGCCCGGCCCTGCACGACCGGGAGCTGCACGCCCGGCTGGCGGGGCTCGGTGTCACGGTCGGGCTGTCGACGAGCGGGCCGGCCCAGGCCGAGGCGATCCGGGCTGCGCTCGCTGTGACGGTGGGGGGTGAGCCGCTGTTTCGCAGCGTGCAGGCGACCTGGAATCTGCTCGAGCCCAGCGCCGGGCCGGCCCTCGCCGAGGCGCACGACGCGGGGTGCGTGGTGATCGTGAAGGAGGCGCTGGCCAACGGGCGGCTCGCGGTGGGGGAGCACGCGCCCGGTGACGTCGTGGCGCTGGCGGCGGCGCTGGGTCAGCCCTGGGCGACGATCGTGCTGTCCGGGGCAGCGACCGCGGGACAGCTCGCGTCGAACCTGCGCGCGACGGAGATCGGGACCGACCCGGTGCGGTGGAAATATCTGGCTATGCCGTCTGCCGCCTACTGGCAGGAGCGGTCGCGCCTGCCGTGGGGATGAGCAGCTCCACGCCGTTCGCGTCGAGGGCCTCGCGCAGGTCGGGCGGTGGCGCGCTGTCGGTGATCAGGTAGTCGGCGGCGGCCAGCTCGGAGACCTGGGCGAACAAGCGCCGGCCGAACTTGGAGGTGTCGGCGAGGATCGCCACCCGGGCGGCTCGCGAGATCATTTCCTGCATCATCGCGGCCTCGGCCAGGTTGCTCGTCGTGTAGCCGGCGTCGGCCGAGACCGCGCCGACGCCGATCAGCGCCAGGTCGCAGCTGATGTCGAGGTCGGCGCCGGTGTTGGCGCGGAAGCTGACCGGGCCGATGGTGGCCAGGGTCAGGGCGCGCACCGCGCCGCCGAAGATGTAGATGTCGCGGACCGCGGTGGCCGGCAGTGCGCCCGGCACCAGCAGGTTGTTGGTGGCCACCGTCAGGTCGCGGTGCTGGCCCAGGTTGCGGGCCAGGGCGAGGGTGGTCGTGCCACCGTTGATCATGATGGTGGAGCCGTCCTGGACCAGGCCCGCGGCCAGCGCCGCGATCTTCTCCTTCTCCTGCTCCTGGACGCTGAGCCGCTGGTCGACGGCCCGGTCGGTGCGGGAGACGGTGGTCAGGCTGACGGCGCCGCCGTAGGTGCGCACCAGGCTGCCCTCGGCGGCCAGCTGGTCCAGGTCGCGGCGGACCGTGTCGATCGAGACGCCGAAGCGTTCGGCCAGCTCACCGACGGTGACCTGGCCGGTTTCGGCGACGTAGGCGGCCAGCTGGGCCTTGCGCCCGGCCGGCAGGTGGCGCTGCCGTTCGTTGCTGTCGACGCTCACTGATTCCCCCTTGTCAGTGCGGCAGTATGCCACAAATGCGTGTCCACTCTGAACTTCGCTGCGCAGAGCCGCGAAGAGCTGCAAGGACGAGCATTCCCAGCTGAACGGCCATATCCAGAGCTCGTGGACCGTGTTACCGGCATCCCGGTGCGCAACAGTATGCCGTACTCCGCAGTTTTCTGCTGTTCTTCTCTTGTCTCCATCTGTAACACGCTGCTAACGTGACGCCAACACGGCAGAGAACAGAAAGACTTCGATATAGAAGGAGCCCGCCATGGCGGTTCGTTCGACCCGGTTGAAGCGAGTAGTAGGGGCAGTGACGGCGGCCGCCATGGTCGCGTTCGTGGCGGCGTGCGGCGGGGGCGACTCCGACGACTCCAGCGCGGGCGGCGACGTCACGCTCGAGTTCGCCCAGTGGTGGGGTGCCGAGCTTCCGGCCGGGGAGTTGGACAAGATCGTCAACGACTTCACGACGCAAAACCCGAACATCAAGATCAAGCTCATCAGCGCGCCGTACGCTTCGACCAAGCAGCAGTTGGTCACGGGCGCCGCCTCGAAGACCCTGCCCGACGTGGTGGGTCTCGACGGTGCCTGGGTCAACGACTTCGCCAAGCAGGGCGCGATCGCGGACATGTCGAAGCTGATGACCGACGCGAACTATGACTCCAGTCAGCTGGCCAGCCAGATTCAGCTCGAGGGCAAGACGTACATGATCCCGGTGGTCAACTTCGTCTACCCGCTGTTCGTCAACAAGGACCTGCTGACCAAGGCCGGCGTGGCCACGACGCCGAAGAACCGCACCGAGTTCCTCGACGCGGCCAAGAAGATCACCGCGACCGGCGGCAACGTGAAGGGCTGGGCGCTCCCGCTCGACACGGCCGTGCCCAACGGCATCCAGAACGACGTCATGTCCTGGCTGTGGGCCTCCGGCGGCAGCATGCTGGCCGACGGCAAGCCGGCCCTGCAGACCGACGCGGTCAAGAGCACGGTCGAGTACGTGAAGAGCCTGAACGACGCCGGCGTCATCGCCCCCGGCTCCCTCACCATGAAGGAGCAGGACAAGGTCGAGAAGTTCACGCAGGGCCAGGTCGGCATGATGATCGACTCCCTCGCGCACGTCACCCTGATCAAGAAGAACAAGCCGGACCTCAAGTTCGAGATCGCGGCCATCCCGGCCGAGGACAGCTACACCGGCAAGCGCGGCATCCCGTACGCGTCCTGGGGTGTCGGCATCTCCAACTCGACCAAGCACAAGGCCGAGGCGTTCAAGTTCGTCTCCTACCTGATGAGCCAGGAGACCAACGCGAAGCTCGCCACGCTGGCCAACGGCTTCACCGGCAACAAGAACGCCGAGCCCGACTTCAGCAACAGCGATCCGCTGTTCAAGGAGGCGTTCGAGATCTACAAGGACAGCGTCCCGGCCAACGAGTTCGTCGGCCTGCCCAAGTCCGAGGACCTGATGCGCAGCTTCGACGAGCAGCTGCAGCTCGTGCTGACCGGCAAGACGAGCGTCGACGACGCCCTCGCCAAGTCGCAGGAGTCCTGGACCTCGGTGATCGGTTAGCCCGACCCGGGTGCCGCGCTGGTCCGCAGGCCAGTGCGGCACCCGACCTAGGAGACAGTGATGACTTTGCTCGCCCCGCCGGCCGCCCCGCCGGCCGAGCAGGCGGCGCCGGCGCGGAAGACGCTGGCCCGGCGCCTGGTCCCGTACGGCTATCTGTCCCCGACGATCGTGCTGATCGTGGTCCTGATGGTGGTCCCCATCGTCATGGTGATCAGCTACTCGTTCCGGGACAACGTGATCGTCCAGGAGAACTCGGTGTTCGCCGGGTTCGCCAACTACACCAAGGTGCTCACCGACCCGGACTTCCTGGTCGCGATGAAGAACACCGCCGTCTTCATCACCGTCAGCATGGTGGCGCACCTGGTTCTCGGCCTGACGTTCGCGATGATGCTGAACACCCAGCTGCTGAGCGGGGTCACGAAGGCGATCTTCCGGATCGTCTACATCCTGCCCTGGCTGTTCACGATCGCGGTCATCGCCGTCATCTGGCGGCTGCTGCTCGACCCCTCCGGCGTCATCAACTACGTGCTGCACTCGATCGGGTTGATCAACGACGGCGTGAACTGGCTCGGTGACCCGGGCAAGGCGCTCTGGGCGGTCACCTTCATCAACATCTGGTCGGGTTACCCGTTCTTCATGATCAGCCTGCTGGCCGGCCTCCAAGGCATTCCGAATGACCTGTACGAGGCGGCCGCGGTGGACGGCACGAACTGGTTCCAGCGGTTCCGGCACGTGACGCTGCCCCAGCTGCGGCCGGTGATCATCAGCATGGCGGTGCTCGACCTGATCTGGACGTCCCAGCAGTTCGCGCTGATCTGGATGACGACCGGCGGCGGCCCGCTCAACACCACCGAAATGCTCAGCACCTACACCTACAAGCAGGCCTTCAGCGAGTACGAGTTCTCCACCGCGTCCGCCGCGGCCGTGATCGTCCTGCTGCTGACGATGGTGCTGGCCTTCTTCTACGTACGCCAGCAACGGGAGCGGTGATCGGAATGGCCGTCGCCATCAAGACGAAGCGCACCTTTGCCAAGGCCGGGGTAATCACCGGGCTGATCATCGGTGGCCTGTTCGCCGGCCTGCCGGTGCTGTGGATGCTGTCCACCTCGTTCAAGAGCAACGGGGAGGTCTTCCAGAACCCGCCGAAGCTGATCACCTCGACGTTCTCGCTGGACGCCTACACCGCGATCCTCGGCAACGGCACGCAGTTGCGCTACTTCCTGAACAGCTACATCGTGGCGATCGCGGTGACGCTGCTGACGCTGCTGGTCGCGCTGCTGGCCGGGTACGCGTTCAGTCGCTTCAACTTCCCGTTCCAGAAGACCATCAACGCGGTGATCGTCAGTGTGCAGGCCGTGCCGCCGATCACCCTGGTCATTCCGTACTTCGGGCTCGTCGTCGCGCTCGGTCTGTACAACACCTATCCCGGCCTGATCCTCACGCACATGGTGTTCACGCTCCCGTACGCGATCATCATGATCACCGCGTATCTGAACACGCTTCCGAAAGAGCTGGACGAGTCCGTCAAGGTCGACGGCGGCACCGGCTGGACCGCACTGTGGCGGATCCTCGTGCCGATCTCCGTACCGGGTCTGATCGCGGTCGGCGTCTACACGTTCATGATCTCGTGGAACGAATACCTCTTCGCTCTCACCCTCACTCGTACCGATGACATGCGCACGGTGCCGATCGGCATTCAGATGCTGATGGGCCAGCACTCGTACGAGTGGAACCAAATGATGGCGATGAGCATCCTCGGGTCCATTCCCGTACTCGTCCTCTTCCTGCTGTTCCAGAAGCGGTTCATCGGCGGCCTGACCGCCGGTGCCGTGAAGGCCTAGCACCACCCCCTCGCGAAGGAGAAACACCGAAATGCTGACGACCGGCAAGGCGATCCTGGATGTCGCCAATGAGCACAGCTTCGCCGTGCCCGCCTTCAATATCAGCGACTGGGCGATGTTCAAGGGAATCGTGGAGATCAGCGAGGAGACGAACGCGCCGCTCATCGTCGCCATCCACCCGGACGAGGTCCGGCACATCGGACCGGAGCTGATCAAGGCGATCGCCGAGCGGGCGCACAACTCGAGCGTCCCGATCGCGATCCACTGGGACCACGGCGCCGACTACGACCAGATGCTCCAAGCGTTCCAGTACGGCTTCACCTCGGTGATGATCGACGGCTCGCTGAAGCCGTTCGAGGAGAACCTCGCGCTCACCAAGAAGGTCACCGACTCCGCGCACGTGCTCGGGGTGTCGGTCGAGGGCGAGCTCGGCACGATCGGCGGCAACGACAGCTACGCCGAGGCCGGCGCCGCCGAGATCATCTACACCGACCCGGACGACGCGGTCACCTTCGTCGAGCGGACCGGCGTCGACTCCCTCGCGATCGCGATCGGCACGTTCCACGGCTTCTACCCGGCGCACCTCAAGCCGGAGCTGAAGCTCGACCTGCTCAAGGAGATCAAGAGCCGGGTGGGCATCCCGCTGGTGCTGCACGGCGGCTCCGGCAACCCAGACGACGAGATCCGCGAGGCCGCCCGCACCGGCATCAACAAAATCAACATCTCCACCGACATCAAGGTCGCCTACCACGACAAGATGCGCGAGGTGCTGGGCAGCGACTCGAAGGTGCGCGAGCCCAACGCCATCCAGCCGGCCTGCCTCGACGCCATGAAGGTCGTCGCCGCGCAGAAGATCGAGCTGTTCGGCGCCGAGGGCAAGGGTTCGCTCTTCTGACATGACTACTGCGTCCCGTGTAGTCCTGGGCCTCGGCGGCTGTGTCGACTACGAGCTGAAGCTGACCGCTCCCGTGTTGCAGCAGCTGATCATCGAGTACGGCATCGTCGCCGCGGACCTGACGTCGCCGGTCGAAGTGGCCGGCGAGCGGGACCTGGTCGTGTCGATCCTGGGATATGTGGCCCGGGGCGGGGGCGGCGAGCACTTCGTCGCGTCCGCCCCGGCGCTGGAGACCTTCGCCAACCGGTTCCCGCATCGGCAGACGCTGGGCGGGACGTCGGTGCGGGCCGGGATCCTGATGAGCCGGCTGGGCGTGCCGTCGACCCTGCACCTGGTCAGCGTCAACGACACGTTCCGCCGGCTGCTGCCGGACGACAGCGAGTACATCAACAGCGGTACGGCGGACACCTTCTATCCGCACCTGATCGTCCAGTACGACCAGGGCCTGTGGATCCGGGCGAACGACATCGACATCAACGCGCCGTTCCCGAACCGCCTGATCTACGTGAACGACCCGGCGAACAGCGAAATGCTGCTCACCGCTGATCTCGGCGACCGGCTGGCCGCGGCCGATGTGTTCCTCGTATCAGGATTTAACGCGATGCGTGACGGGAGCGAACTCGATGATCGACTCGCATCTCTCACCGCGCACATGCGGCAACTCCCGCCAACCGCGGTGACCTACTTCGAGGACGCGGCCTATCACGAACCCGCCTTCAGTCGCCGGGTCCGGGAGGCGTTGCTCGACCGCATCGACGTGTACGGGCTCAACGAGGACGAGTTGCAGTCCTACCTGAAGCGGCCGGTCGACCTGCTCGATCCCGAGGACGTGACGGCGGCGCTCGCCGAGGTGCACGAACTGATCCCGGTGCCGACACTGGTGCTGCACACCAAGTACTGGGCCCTGGCCACCGGCGCGGGCGACTACGCCGCCGCCCTCGACACCGGCACGATCATGGCCGCCACCCGCTACTGCTACGGCGACGACTTCACCGACGCGGACGTCGAGCACCTGCGCCGGCAGCCGCGGCGCCCCGAGTCCGTCGAGTTCGCGGCCCGGATGAAGGACACCGTCGTCCCGGGCTTCGCGCTCGACGTCCCGAATCCCACTACGGTCGGACTCGGTGACACGTTCGTCGGCGGTTTCCTCGCCGCACTCGCAAAGGACAACGGATGACCGTCGAAGCGCTACCGGCCAACCAGCCCGAGACGTTCTACCGCGGGGCCGGGCGGATCGCCGAGTTCCGCAACGTGCCCGCGCTGCCCGACCGGCCGGAGGACTGGGTCGGCTCGGTGACCAGCCGGTTCGGGCTCGCCCCGAGCGGCCTGTCCACCCTGGCCGACGGGCGGCTGCTGGCCGACGCGATCGCCGCCGACTCCCGCTGGTGGCTGGGCCCGGACCGGGCCGATACCGGCGTACTCGTGAAACTGCTCGACGCCGGTCAGCGCCTTCCGCTGCACGTACACCCGGATCGCAGTTTCGCCACGGCCCACCTGGCCTCGCCGTACGGAAAGACCGAAGCCTGGGTGATCGTCTCCGCGCGCCCCGGCGCGTACGTCCATCTGGGTTTTGCTCGTGATGTTGATCTTGAAGAGCTGGCCGGATGGGTGGGCGGGCAGAAGAACGACGAGATGCTGGCCGCCACCAACCGGATCCCGGTCGCGGCCGGCGACGCGATCCTCTGCCCGGCCGGCGTGCCGCACGCGATCGGCGACGGGATCCTGCTGGTCGAGGTCCAGGAGCCGACCGACTTCTCGGTGCTGCTGGAATATGAGAACTTCGGGCTGGCCGACGGTCATCTCGGCCTCGGTTACGACCTTGCGCTGCAGTGCGTCGACCGGGGGGCCTGGACACCGTCCCGCCTCGACGCTCTGCGCGGCACGCCGGATCGGCTGCTGCCCTCGTCGGCCGGCGAGTTCTTCGCCGCCCGCCGCCTGCGCGGCGGCGACCGCGTCGAACAAGGCTTCAGCGTCCTGGTCGCGGTGGCCGGTGAGGGCACGCTGACCGGAGAACACGACAACCTTCCGGTACGACGTGGGGACACGCTGCTCATTCCGTACGCGGCGGGCGCGTTGCGCCTGGACGGCCCGGTCGAGGCGATCCGGCTCAGCGGCGTGGCGTAGCCAAGCGTCGGTGCGGCCTTCCGGCATCGAAGGCGTTGACTAAGTGGACACATATCTGAAACCTTAGATGCCTGTCCACGCAAGAAATCGGCAGAAGACCGAAATTTGCCAAGATCGAGCCGAAACTTCGTGGCAGAAGTCCCCATCCCCCTCTGGCCATCGTGGATCCCCGACCGCGGCGGCCAGGCGCAGAACAGAGGGCTTCATGAGAAGACGACTGCTCCCCACCCTCCTGGCCGCGGTGCTGGTCGCCGCCGGCCTCAGCCCCGGCACCGCGCACGCGGCCGGCGGACCCAACCTCGCCCAGGGCAAACCGGCCACCGCCTCGGGCACCAACGACGTGTACGCCGCCGGCAACGTGACTGACGGCAACGCCAACTCGTACTGGGAGAGCCCGAACAACGCCTTCCCGCAGTGGGTGCAGGTCGACCTCGGCAGCAACCTCGCCGTCGACCAGGCCAAACTCAAACTGCCGCCGGCCACCGCCTGGGCCGCCCGCACCGAGACGCTCACCCTCCAGGGCAGCACCAACGGCTCCACCTGGATCACCCTGTCCGGATCGCAGGGCCGCCTGTTCGACCCGGCCACCGGCAACACGGTGACCATCGACTTCGCCGCGGTGACCATCCGGTACGTCCGGGCCACCGTCACCGGCAACACCGGCTGGCCCGCGGCCCAGCTGTCCGAACTGGAGATCTACGGCGTGGCCGGGCAGAACCCGGACCCCGATCCCGACCCGGACCCGCCGACCGGCACCAACCTGGCCGCCGGCAAGACCATGGAGGCGTCGTCCTCGGTCTTCGGCTTCGTCGCGCCGAACGCCAACGACAACAACACCGGCACCTACTGGGAGTCCAACGGCTTCCCGTCCACCCTGACCACCCACCTGGGTGCGAACGCCGACGTCACCGGCGTCGTGGTCAAGCTCAACCCGGACCAGGCCTGGGGTACGCGTACGCAGAGCATCCAGGTGCTCGGCCGGGCCCAGGGCGCGTCCGCGTTCTCGAGCCTGAAAGCCCGCGCCGACTACGTCTTCAACCCGGCGGCCAACCAGAACACCGCCACGATCGCGGTCACCGGCCGGGTCGCCGACCTGCAGCTTCAGGTGTTCGGCAACACCGGCGCGCCGGGCGCGCAGGTCGCCGAGATCCAGGTGATCGGTGCCTGGGCCCCCAACCCCGACCTGGTGGTCACCGGCCTGACCTGGGCGCCGGCCGCGCCCGACGAGGCCACCGCGATCACCGTCTCGGCCACGGTGCGTAACGCGGGCAACGCCGCGTCGGCGGCGACAACCGTGGATGTGCGGGTGGGCAGCACGGTCGCCGGAAGCGCGGCCGTCGGTGCCCTCGCCGCCGGGGCGTCCACCACCGTCACGGTCAACGCCGGGCGGCTCGCCCAGGGCAGCTACCCGGTGTCCGCCGTGGTGGACCCGGCCGACACGGTCGCCGAGCAGAACAACGGCAACAACACCCTGACCGCGTCGTCCGTGCTGGTCGTCGCCCAGGCGCCCGGCCCCGACCTGCAGGTGCTCAGCGTAACCCCCACGCCCGCCAACCCGTCGGCCGGCGCCCCGGTCACCTTCGCGGTGGCCGTCAACAACCGCGGCACCAGTGCGGCCGCGGCGTCGGTCACCCGGGTGGTGGCCGGCAGCACCACGCTCAACGCGAACACCGGCGCGATCGCGGCCGGTGCCACGGTCACCGTTTCGGCCGGCACCTGGACCGCCACCAGCGGCGGCGCCACGATCACCGCCACCGCCGACGCGACCGGCGTGGTCGCCGAGACGAACGAGAACAACAATTCGCGTACGCAAGCAATTGTGGTCGGGCGCGGCGCAGCCGTGCCTTATGTCTCCTACGAAGCGGAAGCCGCCCGTTACCAGGGCACGCTGGTCCAGGCCGACGCGCTGCGGACGTTCGGGCACACCAACTTCGGCACCGAGTCGTCGGGCCGGGCGTCGGTGCGGCTCACCAGCACCGGCCAGTTCGTCGAGTTCACCTCGGTCAACGCGGCGAACTCCATCGTGGTGCGCAACTCGATCCCGGACGCGGCGGGCGGCGGCGGCCAGAACGCCACGATCAGCCTGTACGCCAACGACCAGTTCGTGCAGAAGCTGACCCTGTCGTCGCGTAACAGCTGGTTGTACGGCACCTCGGACGACACCGAGTCGCTGTCCAACACGCCGTCGGCTGACGCGCGGCGGCTGTTCGACGAGTCGCACGCCCTGCTGTCCACGTCGTACCCGGCCGGCACCCGCTTCAAGCTCCAGCGCGACGCCGGCGATACCGCCGCCTTCTACTACCTCGACATGATCGACCTGGAGCAGGTGGCTCCGGCCCTCACCCAGCCGGCCGGCTGCGTCTCGATCACCAACTACGGTGCCGTGCCGAACGACGGCATCGACGACACCGCCGCCATCCAGCGCGCCGTGACCGACGACGAGAACGGCGTGATCAGCTGCGTCTGGATCCCCGAGGGCCAGTGGCGCCAGGAGCAGAAGATCCTGTCTCCCGACCCGGCCCGCGGCCAGTACAACCAGAAGGGCATCCGGAACGTGGTCATCCGCGGGGCCGGCATGTGGCGCTCGCAGCTCTACACGAACACCGAGCCGCAGAACGTGGTCGGCAACATCAACCACCCGCACGAGGGCAACGTCGGCTTCGACATCGACGACAACACCCAGCTCTCCGACCTGGCCATCTTCGGCATGACCACCAACCGTGCCAACCGCGGCCACGGCATCAACGGCCGCCTCGGCAAGAACACCAAGATCAGTAACGTGTGGATCGAGCACGTCAACGTCGGCGCCTGGGTCGGCCGCGACTACTCCGACACCCCGGCCTACTGGAACCCGGGCGACGGCCTCGAGTTCTCCGGGATGCGCATCCGCGACACGTCCGCCGACGGCATCAATTTCAGCAACGGCACCCGCAACTCGCGCGTCTTCAACTCGTCGTTCCGCACCACCGGCGACGACTCCCTGGCCGTCTGGGCCAACCCGCGGGTCAAGGACACGTCGGTGGACATCGCCTCCAACAACCACTTCGTCAACAACACGGTGCAGCTGCCGTGGCGGGCGAACGGCATCGCCATCTACGGCGGCTTCAGCAACTCCATCGAGAACAACCTGATCTACGACACGATGAACTACCCCGGCATCATGCTGGCGACCGATCACGACCCGCTGCCGTTCTCCGGCACGACGCTGATCGCCAACAACGGCCTCTACCGGGCCGGCGGCGTGTTCTGGAACGAGGACCAGGAATTCGGCGCGATCACCCTCTTCCCGTCGTCGAAGGACATCGTCGGCGTCACGATCCGGGACACCGAGATCATCGACTCGACCTACGACGGCATCCAGTTCAAGACCGGTGGCGGCAACATGCCGAACGTGGCGGTGACCAACGTGAAGATCGACAAATCCAACAACGGCGCCGGCATCCTGGCGATGAGCGGCGCCCGAGGCAACGCCAACCTGACCAACGTAACCATCACGAATTCGGCCGACGGCAACATCGTCATCGAGCCCGGTTCCCAGTTCGTCATCAACGGCGGCTGACCACCACCGGCACGGCGGTGCCCCGGCCCAGCCGAGGCGCCGCCGTCCGTGATGGGACTCCGGCCCCGTCCGCCCCACCGAGCTGGGCATTGCGCGAACCGCGCGTCCTACGCTGGGCCACGCCGCGGGCTCCGACGATCGGGAATCTGCTCAGGCACCGGCGGAGCTCTCCGGCCGCGCGGTCAGGGGGCGTCGGGGCCGAGAGGAGCCTCGCCGGACCGGGCGCGCGTCGGTGCGGGCTCCTTCAATTCGATGAAGATGCTGTGCGTCGTGGTCTGGCCGATATTTTCGCCGGTGTGCTCCTGCGCGGCCAGCCAACGGGACTCGCCGGCGGCAAGTTCGACCTCCACGCTGCGGTTGCCCGCGGTGACCCGCCGGCGGAAGGCGCTGAGCGTCACCATCACGCTGTCCGGGTGCCGGTGCGGGTGGGTGCGGTCACCGGGCTCGTCGCGGTATTCCAGGACCCGCACCCGATCGTTCTCGAGAACCACTTTGTACAGACTCGGGTCGGTGGTGGTCGGATCGTCGTCGCTCATCACTGGCCCCTGCCGGGAGAAATGTTCATGAGACTTCAGTCCCATGTCGGGTGACCGTAGCATCACGGCGTGGAGGCGCCGTATGAATCGACCGGCCGAACCGGGCAGAAGTCGAGAACCCGACTCGCGCTGGTCGCGGCCGCGCGCCGGCTCCTCGACGACGGACTGACCCCGAAAGTGGAAGACGCGGCCGCGCAGGCCGGCATCTCGCGGTCCACGGCGTACCGGTACTTCCCGAACCAGCGCAGCCTCCTGCTCGCCGCGCACCCGAGCATTTCCCCCGAGACACTGCTCCCGGCGAACGCCAGCACTGACCCCGGCGCCCGCCTGGACGCGGTCATCCAGGAGTTCACCGGCTACAACTTCACGTGGGAGCCGCAGCTGCGCACCTCACTCCGGCTGTCCCTGGAGCCCGCCGCCGAGCGGACGGCACTGCGCCAGGGCCGCGCGATCGGCTGGATCGCCGAGGCACTGACCCCGCTGCGGGATACCCATCCCGGCATCGACATCCACCAGCTCGCGATCGCGATCCGATCAGCGACCGGCATCGAAACGCTGATCTGGCTGACCGACGTCGCCGGTTACACCCGCGAGCAGGCCGCCGGCACGGTGCTCGCCAACGCCCACGCGCTGCTGGACGCCGCCGTCCGAGGCAGCCGTCCACGATCCGGCCGGCGGAACCCGTAGCGGTGCCCCGCAATGTCCGTGGAGAGGGGAACATACCGCCGGAGTGATCAATCGCCGATCAGCCGGAGCGCTAGGCTCCGGTCGTCGCGGCAGCGTTCGCCCAGGCCGTACACCGCCTCCAGCACCTCGCGCTCCCGGTCGTCCTCGGCGATGGCAAGCAGGTGATCCAATTCGCCCAGGAACTGTGGCATCTCGTCCCAGGAAAGTTCCAAAGTTCCGTAGAGGTCGATGCGGTCGAGCATCGGTGTCGACCCGCCGTGCTGTGCCCGTTGGACGGCCTCAGCGAACCGGAATCGGGTGTCGCCGACCATAGCCAGCTCGACAGTCCGACGGTGCCGTTGACTCGTGCCCGCCTGCTCGATTCTGCACAGCTCAACGTCAAGGCCCACGGCGCGAGACTATCGGTACGCCTCCGCGGGCCCGCGCCTGAACATGAGGTGCCGCCGCGGGCAGTCGGGCCGTTTGGGTGCTGGTGTTGCGCCGGCTGTTCCCGCCGAGCGGGTGCACCGGGATCGACGCCGAGCTTGGCCGACCCGACCGGAGCCGGCGGTCAGTCACCGTACTTGCCGTAGGGGACGGTCCAGTCGCCCAGGCCTGGCCGTTCGCGCCGGTGGTCGAGCCGCCCTTGCCGAGGCTGCACTTCATCGTGCGTACCAGTTTGCCGTTGATGTAGACCTTGGTCAGGTGGGCCTTGTTGTCGGTGATCGCGATCAGCTGACGGCCGATGGTGAAGCGGGTCGACGCGTTCTTCTCGCCGTACACCCCGTTGCCCAGCCGGACGCCGAACAGGTTGACGTTCACCGTGACGGACGTGCCGCCGGCCCAGTACCTCGCCGGACGCCAGTGCACGGTCCGGCCGTCCGCCCAGTAGAACTTTCCCTCGACGGCGGGCGACGTGGTGATCTCGATGGCCTTCTCGGCCGCCTTCTTGTTGACGGCACGGCTGAACGCGATGATCACCGGCTGGCCCGCGCCGTACGCCTGGCCTTTCTTGAGGGAACTCATCGCGTTGGCCCGGAACGTCGTCTCGATGAGGTGCTGCGGTTTCACCGTGGTGAAGCTGGACGTCTCCTGTTTCGCCGCGCCCGACCGGTCGGTCGCGGTGACGACCACCCGGTAGGTCTTGCCGTACGCCAGCTTGCCGGTCGAACGCCAGGTCCCGTCGGCCTGCACCGAACCGGCGATCTTCGCCGGGCCGGCGGTGACGGCGACCGACTGCAGGTCGCCGTCCCGCACGGTGACGACGATCGGGGTCGACGGGGACACCGTCTTCGACCCGGTCCCCGGGGTCACGCTGAGCCGGACCGGCGTGACCGGCCCGCCGCCCTTCTCCTCCGGGCCCGCCGCCGTCGTGGTCTCGGCATTGGCGGGACCCGGCGCGGAACCACCGACGGTCGCCGCGGCAGCGGCAACGCCCAGCGTCCCGATGATGACCTTGCGTCGCTGAATCATGGATCTCGCAATCGAGGGGACCGGCCGGCGGTACCGCTGTGCCGTGGTGCGGCTATCGGTGGAGGGCGAGCGGGAAGGTGCCGGCGCCGATGTCGGTGAGCGTCCGGGTGTACTGCCGGAGATACGTATCGAGGAAGGGTGACCGTTCACCCTGGGTCGGCACGTCGAACCGGGGGTTCTGCAGGGCGAGGCTCAGCCGCGCCCGGGTGACCTCGATCGTGTTGCCGCTCGGGGTGTCCCGCCAGCTGCCGCTGCCGATCGTCCCGATCTGTACGCCGAGCTGGTGACCGGCCGCGAAGGTCCAGTCGGTGGACTTCAGGTCGAACGCGAGCCGCCCGGCCCGCTCGATCAGCGCCACGTTCTCGTCGAACATCACCGCGGTGCCGTCCGGGGCGACGTCCCACAGCCGCACCATGACGTTGCCCGGCGCGCTCGCGGTCAGCGTGATCCGCGGGGTGGCGGTGATCCGGACCCGGGACGGCGCCGGCGTGGACCAGCTGAAATAGCTGTGGGCGTCGGCCGCGAAGCCCTGGACCGAGACGAGGCCCGGGTCGGTGTAGTGCTCCATGTCCCACTGCTGGCCGGCCGGTGCCGCCAAAGCCGACGCGACGCCGTCATCGACGTACGCTCCGTTTGAAAGATTTGCCGTTGTCCGCGAGGACGGCGTGGGCCAGGCCGGCTGGGCGCGCCAGGCGGCGGTGTTGTCCTCGATGGCGAAGGCCGGGTCCTGGACGGCCGGCCGGATGCCCTTCAGGTAGCGGTCGTAGAAGCGCATGACCTCGTCGAAGAACCCGGCCCGGCCCTGCAGCAACTGGCCCTGGCTGTTCGTCTCGTTGCCGCGGACGTGCTCCCACTGGCCCATCCAGCCGCGCTCGACGCCGTGGTGGTTGCCGAGGTATTCCTCGACGTCCTCCGGCTTGGTGTTGTTCTCGATGAAGCCCTGGGTGATGAACAGCGGGGTGCTCGTGCCCCGGGCGTTCGCCGCGAGGTTGCGGGCCCGCCAGTAGGGCGAGTCGAGGTCCGGATTGTTGTTGTTCGTGAGGTTGTCGGTGAGGCACTCGGGGTGGCCGCTCTCGTAGCCCGCGTTGGCCTTGTAACGATCGGTGTCGTCGGCCAGTGGCGCGATCGTGGCGATGCCGTTGTAGGCGTTCGGCGTACCGGTCACGTTGGGCCGGGGAACGGCGTTGCTGAACAGGTAGTCGTACATGTTCCACACCGGCTCCTGGGCGACGACCGCCTTCAGCGCACCGAGGCGCAGGTTGTTGCCGACGAGGCCGGTCACGGCGTCGTACGACTTGCCGTACATGCCCACCCGGCCGGTCGACCACGGCCGGGACGCCGCCCACCGGATCGCGGCCTCGACGTCGGCCTGCTCACCCGGCCCCACCCAGTCCAGGCAGCCGGTGCTCCCGCCGAAGCCGCGCAGGTCGACCATGACGTAGGTGTAGCCGCGGGCGAAGAGGCCGGTGCCGCTGGTGAAGTCCGCGAACCGGTTGGACGGGCCGGCCTGGGCCCACCCCTCCGGCCCGGTCTGGCCGGCGTGACCGAAGTACGGCCCGACGGCGAGGATCACCGGCGTCCGGGCGTGCGCCGGCAGGTTCGCCGGCCGGAGGACGTCGGCGTGCAGCTCGACGCCGCTGTGGTCGGCGGACGGGAAGTAGGCCTCCGTCCACACCGCCCCCTCCGGCACGCGGGGGTTCTCCGCATGCGTGACGCCGGGCGGGGGCGCGGCGTTCGCCGGGCCGCCCACCGCGAGAGTCGCCACCACGATCAATGCGGCGGCGGCCGCTGCTGTCCGTCCGCGCAGGGTCATCGGACCTCCCGAAGAGATAGAGCAGTGTCACTGCAGCCCTGACGCTAGCGTGGTGGCCGTGCGGATTGCGAGTGTGAACGCGTGGGGTGGCGCGCTGGCCGACGATCTCCTCGAGTGGCTGCCCGGCAGCGGGGCGGACATCGTCTGCCTGCAGGAGGTGACGCGGACCCCGGGGCTGGCCGGGTGGACGCGCTTCGCCGACGGGGAACGGAGTCTGCCCCAGCGCGCGGACCTCTTCGACGACGTTCGCGGCGTGCTGCCGCGGCATCAGGCGATCTTCGTGACCAGTGACTCCGGGCCGGTGCACGACGACGCGGGCCGTGGCTATCGGCAGGACTTCGGGCTGGCGACCCTGGTCGGGGAGGGGCTGCCGGTCGTCGGGGTCGACTCAGCCTTCGTGCACGGCGAGTTCGCCGACCACGTGGAATGGCCGGTCACCGGCCGCCCGCGGGTGGCCCTCGCGGTGCGGACCGTGGATCGGGCGGCCGGCCGGTCGGTGTGGGTGATGCAGGTGCACGGGCTGCGGGACGCGCTCGGCAAGTCGGACACTCCGGCGCGGCGTGCCCAGGCCGAACGGCTCGCCGAGCTCGTTTGCCGGATTCGTGGCCCGCGGGACCTGGTGGTGATGTGCGGCGACTTCAACCTGTTGCCGGACAGCGAGACGTTCGGCGTGCTGGCCGACGTCGGTCTCACCGACCTGGTCGGTGCGGCCGACACCCGGACGTCGCACTATCGCAAGCCGGTGCGGCACGCCGGCTACGTGCTGGTCTCCGACGTCGCCGCGGTCCAGCGATTCGACATCCTGGCGGAGCCGGAGGTCTCCGATCACCGCGCGCTGATCCTGGAGATCTAGAGATCTTTCCGGACGGAACTCCGGCCCCAGCTTTCGTCGCGCTTTCGAAATCCTTCCGTACGGGCCGGCTCAGTCCCGGGACCGCGTGCCACGGGGCTGAGCCGGCCCGTACGGAAAAGGTTTGATCGAAAGCGCACCGACCCGAGAAGATCTCTAGCCTTCTTCGAGGCGGTCGACCGTCTGCCGACTCCACGCCTGGATGGCGGTGGTCTGCGAGGGCGTGAGCGGCTCGAAGAAGAACCGGCGGATGTTGTCGGCGTGGCCCAGGATGGCGTTCTCCGCGGCGTCGCGGCCCTTGGCGGTCAGGCCGATGCCGGTTCGGCGGCCGCCCGCGCCGTTCTCGGTGCGTTTCACCAGCTCGCGGTTCTCCATCCGGGTCAGCAGGTGGGCGACGCGGCTCTTCTCCCAGGTCAGCGACTCGGCCAGCTCACCGACGCGCATCCGGCCGCCCGGCGACCGGTGCAGCGTGACCAGGACGCTGAACTCGGCCTTGGAGATGCCGTAGTCCTGCTGCAGGCGGCGGTCCAGCTCGCGGGTGAGCAGGCGCTGCGCCTGCATCCAGCTGTTCCAGAGGTCCCACTCCTCGGGTTCCAGCGTGCGGGGCTGCGTCATGGCGGAATCGTACTCATCAGCGCTAGAGTTGACGCGTCAACTCTTAACCGAAGGGGTAGCCATGAAACGCACGGTGGTGGTCATCGGCGGCGGTTACGGCGGCACCCGGGTGGCCCTCGCGCTGGACTCCGCGGCGGACGTCATCCTCATCGACCCCCGGGAGGCGTTCGTCAACGCGGCCGCGTCGCTGCGGGCGCTGACCCGGCCGGACTGGGCGCACCACGCGTTCCTGCCGCTCGAGGACCTGCTCGACCATGGCCGGGTGCTGCGCGACCGGGCCGTCTCGGTGGATCCCGGCGGTGTGACGCTCGCGTCGGGTGCGCGGGTCGAGGCCGACTACCTGGTGCTGGCCACCGGTTCCGGCTATCCGTACCCGGCCAAGCCGCACGATGCCTCGACGAGCATCGCCGAGCAGCTGGACGATCTGTGCGCGACCCACAAGGAACTGTCCGGTGCGGGCCGCGTACTGATCCTCGGCGCCGGCCCGGTCGGCCTGGAGCTGGCCGGCGAGATCAAGGAGGTCTGGCCGGACAAGCACGTGGTCATCGTGGACCGGGGCGATCAGCTGCTACCCGGCTTCCTTCCCGAGGTGCGCGCGGAGTTGCATCGCCAGTTGGACGAGCTCGGTGTCGAGCTGCGGCTGGGCACGGCGATGCCGGCGACCGCGGTCGGCGCCACCGACATCCGGTTCCGTGCGTTCGGGGTCCGGATCAACACCGACTTCCTGGCGGACGGGCGTCTCACGCCGCTGACCGCGCGGGCCGAGGTGCCGGTCACCGAGCGCCTGAACGTCGAGGGCTACGAGCATGTCTACGCGGTCGGCGACATCACCGCCCTGCCCGATCCCAAGATGGCGTCCTACGCGATGACGCATGCCGAGGTCGTGGTGCGGAACATCAGGGCACAGCTCGACGGCGACCGGCCGGCCGCTGTCTACACCCCATCAGCCGAGCGGCGGATCCTGCTCCCGCTCGGCACGCGCGGGGGAGTCGGCCAGCTCCCGACGCCGGACGGGGTCGCCGCGGCCTCGGCGCGGGTGGTCTACGAACGCAAGGGCGCCGACCTGTTCACCGGGCGATTCGGTCCCGGTAGCCGCTCAGCGTGAGGCCCAGCACCGACCGGAACTCGTTGGCGAGGTGGGCGTGGTCGCTGTAGCCGAGGTCGGCGGCGACGGTGGCCAGGGTCGTGTCCGGTTCCGCGCGCAGCCGTTCGGCGGCCTCCTGCAGCCGGCGCCGGCGGATCATCGCCGACGGCGGCAGGCCGACGTAGCGGCCCGCCAGCCGCTGCAACGACCGGGCCGAGACGCCCAGGCGGGCGGTCGCGTCCTGGACCGTGCGGATCGCCGGATCGGCGTCGATGACCTCGGCCATCGTGTTGGCCGCCAACGCCTCGTGGTCCGGCGCCGGGACCTCGCCGGCCAGCCAGGTCGCGAACGCGTCGACGGCGCGGCGCTGTCGCTCCGGCCGGTCACCCGGGCCGGTCATGATGCCGGCCACCTCCTGGTGCAAAACCGGAAAATCCATCATCCGGTACGCGTCCCGCAGGGCCGCCGGGTCCGCGGCGAAGTGTGGCACCGCGGCCGGCCGCAGCAGAGCCCCGACCGCCCATCCGCTTCCGGTGAGATCGCGGTGCGAGGTGCGGGTCGTCGGTCCGGAGAGGCCGACCCCGTCCGGCTCGACGACGAGGTTGCAGGCAGGGAAGGCGATCAGGTGCTGGCGGGAGGACCGGCCCGGCTGGATCTGCCACTCGGGGATCCAGAACCACCGCACCAGCTGGGTGACCTGATCGGGCGCCGGCAGCCGGTCGAACGTGGGGAGCCGCGCCGGGTAGAGAACACCCCGCGGGGATCCCTGTCGCGAATCTTCAAGCCGCTCCGGGCTGGGCATACCTACGATCCTGACCTATGACTGAGACGAACCGAGCGGCCGACGGCAAGTACACCACGAACGGCACACCCCACGGCGCCACCAGCCTGACGCCCTTCCTGGCCATTCCGGAGGCCCGCGCGGCCATCGACTTCTATCAGAAGATCTTCGGGGCCCGGGTGGTCGACGTGACCGAGTTCGGCGACGTGGTGGCGCACGCCGTCCTCGACTTCGGCAACGGCCTGCTGCAGCTCGGCGCGCCGCAGCCCGACTACGGCCTCATCGCGCCGCCCGAGGGCGACCAGGACTGCTATTCGATCGGCCTGTACTGCCCCGACGTCGACGACGTGGTCGCCCGGGCCGAGGCGGCCGGGGCGGTCATCCGGGAGGCGCCGACCACGTTCGTCTCCGGCGACCGCTTCGCCAGCATCCGGGACCCGTTCGGCGTGCGCTGGTCGGTCATGACCAGGGTCGAGGACCTCTCCGAGGAGGAGAGCGCGCGGCGGGTGGCCGAGTGGGCTAAACAGCAGGCCCCGGCGAGCTGACTGGGCACCAGCGCGTGGCCGTACACGCTGGTGCTGCTGATGTAGACGACTCGGCGTACGCCCTCGGCCTCGGCGTCGTCGAGCAGGGCCGCCGTTGCGCCGACGTTGACCGCGCGGAACTCCTCGTCGTCGACCACGCCGACGTGCGGAGCGTGCCGGGCCGCCGCGTGGATCACGACGTCGGCCGCCCGGACCGCGGCCCGGCGGACCTGTCGGTCGCGGAGATCGCCGACGATGCTCGTCCGCCGGCCCGGCGCGCGGTCGACGCCGCGCACCTGCCAGCCGGCGGCGTCGAGGGCCTCCGCCACGGCTCCGCCGACCCGGCCCGAGGTGCCGGTCACCACCGCCAGCCCGGCGGTCATGGGCGAACCCATTCGCGGAGCAGGGCGAGGAATCGGCCGGGGTGTTCCAGGGACGGCAGGTGGGCGGCGTCCGGCCAGTCGACGCGGCGGACCTCGGGGAGGCCCGCGCACAGCCGATCGGCGGAATCCTGGGTGGTGGCGAGATCGTGGCCGCCGATCAGGATCAGCGTCGGGACCGTGACGTCGGCCAGCCGGTCCAGGGCCGGTGGGTCCGGTTCGGCCTCGTCGACGTCCGTCCAGGACGCGGTGACCTCGAAGGCTCGGCGCTGCATCCGGCGTACCGAATCTTGGAAATCGGGGTTGATCTTCGCCGGATCCCGGCCGGGGCCGACGACCCAGGCGGCGATGTTGGCCTCGACGGCGGCGTCCAGGTCGCCGGCCGCGAGGGCGGCGCGTTCGGCGTCGAAGAACGTCCGGAGGTCGTCGGTCAGTTCGGCCAGCAGGCTGCCGCCGGGCGGGGCGAGCAGCAGCGATCGGACCAGGTGCGGTGCGGTCAGGGCGACCTCGACGGCGACGCCGGCGCCGAGGGACGAGCCGACCAGGTGGCAGCGGTCGATGCCGAGGTGGGCGAGGGTCGCGCGGACGTCGTCGACATGGGACAACAAGGCATCGGGGCGGGTTGTCGATTCGCCGAAGCCGCGCAGGTCGAGGCGCACGGCGTCGTGTTCGCCGCTGATGGCCGCCCACTGCGGGTCCCACATGCGGCGGTCGGCGACCCCGGCGTGGATCAGGACGATCGGCGGGCCACCGGTGCCGGCCGCGTGGTCGTAGGCGATGCCGGACGGGGTGGTGGCCACTTTGTCTCCTACCGGTCGCCGCGCAGGTACCTGGTGAGCATGTCTATCAGTTCGCCGGCGAACGTCTCGACCGGAATGGTGCGCGGGGCGGCCATCAGCTTGTGGATGTTCATCTCCACCGTGAACAGGATCAGTTCGGCGGCGGTGTCGAGGTCGCGCACCCGCACGTCGGGGTGCCGGGCGAGGACGTCGCGCACCTGGGCGACCCTGACCCGGCCGTGCCGGTCGATCGTCTCGATCAGCTCCTTCGACACCGGAGCCTGCTCGATCATGATGCGGAGCAGTTGCGGGTCGTCGCTGTGGTTGTCGATGGCGTCGCGGACCAGGGCCCGCACCGTCGCCTCCAGACTCCCGGGGGACAGGTCCAGCTCCGCCGCCTCGGTCCAGGTGCCTCGGTCGATGTGCCGCACCAGCAGCTTGGCGAGGATGGCGTCCTTGTTCGGGAAGTACTGGTACAGCGAGCCGATGGAGATCCGGGCGCGTTCGGCGATGCGGTTGGTGGTGCCGGCGGCGTAACCGTGCTCGGCGAAAACGTGAGCAGCGGCGGTGAGGATGCGTTCGCGGGTGAGCTCGGCGCGCACCTGACGGGGGCTGCGACGTGGCTCGAGACGGCGGTCGGCCGACGGCATCCGGGGTCCTCCTCAGGGCGCGAAAAGCGAGTAGCCAAAGAACTGAGCTATTGCTCACAATAATGGTGTGACCAGCGAAAACAAGAGGCTGACGACCGTCGCCGACGTTGAGTCGACCATCGGCCGGCCACTGCCGATGATCATGCTCAAGGAGATCGGCGCGCTCGACGAGGGCTGCCGGGCCGTCCTCGCCCGGTGCCCGATCGCGGCGTTCGGCTATCGGGACGCCGGCGGCGTCAGCCGGACGACCTTCGTCGGCGGCACCCCGGGTTTCGTCCGCGTCCATTCGCCCACCCGGATCTCGTTCGCGCTGCCCGAGCCGGGCGACCCGTACGGTCCGGTCTCGTTCTTCTTCCTCCTGCCGGGCGTCGGCGAACTGCTGCGCGTGAACGGTTCGGTGACCTCGCGAAAAGGCGCTGAAACAACCATCAAGATCCAGCAGGCGTACGTGCATTGCGCCCAGGCCGTCCTCCGGTCCCGCCTGTGGCAGCCGCCGGTCCCGCCCGGGCCGGTCGCCGAGATCGCCGGGGACGGGCCGCTGGGCCGGCCCGGCGTCGCCGAGTTCCTCGCCGCGGCGCCGTTCCTCGCACTGTCCACCTGGGACTCGTCCGGTGGCAGCGACACCAGCCCGCGCGGCGACCGGCCGGCGGCGGCCCGGATCCTGGACGGCCGCACCCTGGCCATCCCGGACCGGAAGGGCAACAAGCGCGCCGACACCCTGCACAACCTGCTGGCCGACGACCGCCTCTCGTTCGCCGCACTCGTGCCCGGCCGCAGCGGGGTGCTGCACGTCCGCGGCCGCGGCGCGATCACCGACGATCCCGCGCTGCTGGCGACGATGGCGCTGCGCGGGATGCCCCCGCACGCGGCGCTGCTCATCGACGTCGAGCACGCCGAGGTGGCCGGCAACCACGCCATCACCCGCTCGCGGCTGTGGTCGCCCGGCGCGCACCTCGACCGCGGCTCGGTGCCGGACCTGATGGCGATCGCGGGGGAGCACCTCGCCGCCAACTCGGCCGGCTCGCCCGCGGCCGTGCTGAAGATCGTCGGGGCGATCCCGGGGATCAACCGGTTGATGCGGCTGGTGATGAACCGCGCCTACCGCTCCGGCCTGCGGAAAGAGGGCTACGACGACCTCGCGCCGGGCGGCCTTCCGCCGGCCGCTGCCGCCGGGCCGGACCGGGAGGTACGCGTCACCGAGGTGCGCCGGGAGACGCCCAGTGCGGTCACGCTCGTCCTCCAGGACGCCGGCTCCGGCCCGGGAACGTTCGATTTCCGGCCCGGTCAGTTCTTCACGCTGGTCGCCGACATCGACGGCCGGCCGGCGCGGCGGGCCTACTCGGCCTCGTCGGCGCCCGGGTCGGACCGGCTGGAGGTCACCGTCAAGCTCGTCGGGGGCGGCCGGTTCTCCACCCACGTACACCGGAATCTCGGGGTGGGGGACCGGCTCGCGGTGCGCGGCCCGTCGGGGTCCTTCCACGCCGAGCCCGCGCCGCCGGCCGAGATCGTGCTGGTCGCGGCGGGCAGCGGGGTGACGCCGATGATGAGCATGATCCGCGCCCGGCCCGGCGGCCGGATCTCGCTGCTCTACAGCAGCCGCAGCGCCGACGAGATCATCTTTGCCGGCGAGCTGGCCCGGCTGGCGACGGAGAACCCCGGCCGGCTGTCCGTCACGCACGTGCTGACCGGCCGGGACGGCCGGCTCGACGCGGACGGCGTACGTCGCTGGGTCATCGGTCTCGCGGCGGTCCCGGGGGCGCACTACTACGTCTGCGGTCCCGAGCCGCTGATGGACGCCGTCCAGGGGGTCCTGGCCGAGCTGGGCATCCCCGACCGCCAGGTGCACGTCGAGCGCTACACCAGCACGGCGGAGACCGGGACCGTCCCCACCGTGCCGCAGGAGATGACCGTCGAAGGGGCCGGCACGGTGCTGGTCGAACCCGGTCAGACGCTGCTCGAAGCGGGACTCGCCGGCGGGCTGCCGATGCCGTACTCGTGCACGGTCGGCAATTGCGGCGACTGCCTGGTGCAGCTCCGCGGCGGCGTGGTCACCCGCACCGAGCCGGACGGGTCGGTGCTGGCCTGCGTGAGTCACCCGCTGTCGAAGGTCACCCTGGAGTTACCCGGGGATGAGCTCGAGCTCGGCGCCTGACTCCGCGGTCAGGCCGTCCGCTTCGTCGTCGAGTCGCACCTGGTAGCCGGTGGGTGGGCCGGCCTGCGCCCAGTCGGCGCCGACGATCGTGCCCGGCCGGCCGCCGACCCGCACCCGTGCTCCCGGTGGGTGACAGTCGTACGGTTCGACCAGGAGCGCGTCGAGGATCTGCCGGGCGCCGTCGAGCGAGCCGCGCAGGCTGGTCGATCGCAGTTCCCGGCCGAGGGTGATGGCCGGGTCGCGCCGGCGCCGGTCGGGGTCGGCCTCGCCGGCGGTCAGGGCCGCCTCCACCCGCACCCACAGCCGCCAGCGGTCCTGGTCGAGCAGGAGCCGGGCGGCCCGGTCGAGCGCGGCGCAGGCGATGTCGACGGCCGCCTCCTCACCGAGCTCGGCGGCCCAGGCGAGCTCGTCGGCCGGGGGCAGCAGCTGTGGCGATTCGTGGACGACGACGGCGTACAGCATGGCTATGGCCGTTTCGCGGCCTTCGCCGTGATAAAGCGGGCCGATCCCGGCGGTCGACCGCAGCGGCGGGAACCGCGTGGTCAGATGCGCGGCGCGGCCGAGCGGGATCTCGGCGGCCAGCCGGGTGTCACGCACCCGGGAGTTGAACGTGCGGTGTTCGCGGGCAGCGAACATCCAGGCCCGGTGCTCGTCGACGCCGATCGGGACGCCGGACCCCCGGCCGGTGTCCGGCGCCGGGGCCGTGAGCAGGCGCGCCGCGACCGAATAGGCCACGCCGAGCTCGGCGGCCAGGGCTCGGATCGCGCGCTTGCGGGCGCGATCGGGTACGGATCGTCGGCTGCCGGTTGCGTTCATCGTGGTCCTCCCTCGCTCATCGTAGGTCGGAGTCGCTGTACGCTCGGGGGGCAGCGCGCCTGCACGAGCGTAGCGAGGCCACCCACGCGGGCCGAGCGTCAACGCCAAGAGGCTCCGACTCAGCGCACGGTGACACCAGTCCGTCTCCTTGGGCGGGGTGCGTGGGGCTTCGCCGCGAGGACGTGAGTGTCGTGTTCGAGCGGTTCACCGACCGTGCCCGTCGAGTTGTCGTCCTGGCCCAGGAAGAGGCCCGGATGCTCAAC
>NZ_BOQN01000042.1 GCF_018332695.1 Paractinoplanes toevensis | reverse complement strand
TCGGCTGGCCATAACCGGCAGAAGGCGCACTACTGGGCTGGCCATAACCGGCAGGAGGCGCACTACTGGGCTGGCCATAACCGGCAGGAGGCGCACTGCTCGGCTGGCCATAGCCGGCCGGAGGCGCGCTGTTGGGGGCCGGGTAGTCGGCGGGAGGCACGCTGCTCGACGCGGGGAACGCCGCTGCGGCCGCGGGGCGCTGCGGCAGGCCGGCGGGCGCACCGCTCGCGGGCTGCGCGCCGAGCGGCGGGACGCTGGTGGGCCTCTGCGGGAAGGCGCTCGGCGGGATCTGCCCAGCGGTCAGGGCCGGCTCGTGGGTCGGCCCGCCGGGCTGGCCGGCGTCGTCCTGCTGCGCGACCGCCGCGTTGGCGGCCATCGCGGCGGAGTGCAGGTCTTGAATGCGGGAGGCGGACGGCGATTTCTCGCGGCCGGGTCCACGGGTGGGCAGCCGCAGATCGCCGCGGGACAGCTGCGCGACGAACCAGGCCGGGAGGTAGCCCTCGATCGGCAACCCCGGGTTGACGGCGAGCCACCACTCGAGGTTGGGCCAGGTGTTGGCCAACTCCGCATAAGGCACGCGGCGGGCGGAACCCGTGTAGTCGGCCAGGCACGCCTGTAGCGCCTCGGTCGACGTGAAGGCCAGCACATGCGTGCGGCCTCCGGTGCTCCAGGTGCCCCACCCCAGCGGCGCGAGCCCGGCGAGGGCGTCGGCCGAGACCGGCAGCAGCAGGTCAACCTCGGAGAGGATGCGGAAGTAGGACTCCTGGTCGTCCGTGCGCAGCGCATCGCGCATCGCGCCCTCGGCGTCCGTAGCCGGTTCCCACTCGGACACGTCCACCTCTCCCCACCGCGCGACGAGGCCATCTCAACGCGTACAACCTACAAGGTCAGGCGGCGATCACAATGGGCGGCAGTGCGCAGAATGATAAGTGTTGTGTACGGCGCCGTTGGTATAAGACCTCAAGCCGTCCGGCGGCACCAAATCGGTCGCTGGGCGCGATCATTCAACCACCGATCGTAGCCGGATTTCTCGGGATGGCCAGTACGCGATCGAGGGACAACAAACCCGTAAGAACGGACCAAACGGAAACGGCCGGGACAGCCACGCAGGCTGGTCCGACCGTTTCGCCGTCGAGCGGCACCGCCGAGCTCACTGGAAGCGCTGAGTCGCCTGCTTCTCGGTGTTGGTGTAGTCCTCGGTCGAGGCGTCCACCGCGCGCTTGATGTTGTGCAGGATCTGCTGCAGCTCGGTCGAGGCCGACCGCCACTTGGCCTGCCGCGCCTGGTAGGACTCCTGAGCCGAGCCGCTCCAGGTCGCCACCAGCGGAGCGGCGTCGCGCTCGAGCTGGTCGAGCGAGGTCTGCAGCTTGCTCAGCGCCTTGTTGATGTCGCCGCTCGCCTGCACGAGGGCGCCGAAGTTGACGAGCAGAACGCCGTCACCAGCCATGGATCTCTCCCCTTCTTCGCGTCCGGCGTCAGAGCGGCAGCTGGAAGCTGCCACCGCTCTGGGTCAGCTTGCTCGCGGCCTCGTCGTCGGTCGTGGTGTAGTGGTGGCCGGAGTCTTTGATCGCCACCGCGGTCTCGGACAGAGCCTGGTTGAGCTTCTGCAGGTCAGCCTGGTATTGCGTCTTGACCTGCTCGAACGCGTGGGCGCCCCGGCCCTTCCAGGCCGAACTGAGCACCGACAGCTCGGACATGAGCGTGCTGAGCATGCTCTGGAGCTCTTGGTTCACGTTTTCGAACTTCGTCGCGGTCTGCGCCATCACCGCGGCTTCAGCTTGTGTCTCGGACACCCCGGACGTCACCCCGCTTTCCTCACTCGGTCGTCGATCGCCATGATCCTCAGTGGACGGGTCACGACATGACCCTCGGCGCATCGACGTGGACCACCACGTTAGCCCGCTCGCACCAACCCTGGGGGGCGGGCGGTAGTGGTCCGGCTACTCTCTTTCCCTTACAACGCCGACGGTAGCGACCCGGTTCAGTCGGCGACACCCCGAAATCGGGACCTGTGGATAACTCCTCGCCCCCTGCCGCACAGCGCGAAGCCATACGATGAGCCGCGCACGAGGTTGCGGCAGCGGAGGGATGGTGCGGGGTGACGGTGGGCGTGGCGGGCGACCGGGACTACCGCGAACTATCCGGTCCGGCCAAACCGCCGGCGAAGGTCAGCGCCCGGCCGGTCCGGCGTGGACGCTTGTTCGGCGTCCGGGCAAGCCAGCTGGTCGGCACTCAGGTGGCCGCGGCGGCCGTGCTGATCGGCGCGGTCAACGGTACGGTCGGGCTGGTCGCCGGCGTCGTGGTGGCCGTCCTCATTCTCGCCCTGACCTGGTTGCGCATGCGCGGCCGCTGGGTGTTCCAGTGGATCGGCGTGGCGTCGCGCTTCCGCGGCCGGCGGCACACCGGGCCGATCGGCACCGCACCCACCGCGCTGCTCGATTTCGTCGCGCCCGGGTCCAGAGTGGATCAGACCGACCTGGGCGGCGACCCGGCCGCCATCATCGTCGACGGCCTCGGCCTCACCGCGGTGCTCGAGCTGGGCGACCCGGCCGGCCTGCTCGCCGAGGAGACGGCCGCGCTGCCGTCGCCGGCCTCGCTGCTGCCGTCGGCCACCGCCGACCATCCGCCGGTCGTCATCCAGCTCCTGCTCAGCGGCGCGCCGGCGCCGTCGGTGCGGGCCGGCTCGGGCACCCCGGCCAACTCCTACCGTCAGCTCACCGAGGGCCGCCTGCTCGGGCACAGCCGCGCGCTGCTGACCGTCCGGGTGCTGCGCGCCGAGGGCTGGGCCGAGGAGGAGCTGCGGCGCGCCCTGTCCGGCCTGGTGCGCAAGCTGACCCGCCGGCTGTCCTCGACCCCGGCCCGGCCGCTCGGCGAGGCCGCGGCCCTGCGGGTGCTGGGCGAGCTGGCCCACGACGACGGGGCCGGCTCCGCCCAGGAGACCTGGGCCGGTCTGCGGGTCGGCGGCACGGCGCAGGCCACCTTCCGGCTGACCCGCTGGCCCGACCTGCGGGTCGAGACGTCCCGCCGGCTGGTGCCGCGGATGCTGACCCTGCCCGCGGCGGCCACCACGGTCTCGCTGACGGCCGGCCCACGCCCGGCCCACGGTCCCACCCCGATCGACCTGACCGTCCGGCTCGCCGCCCCCGAGCCGGCCTCGCTGGGCGTCGCCGGGCAGGCGCTGCGCAAGGTGATCGCGGCCGAGCACGCGCACGTGCGGCGGCTCGACGGCGAGCATCTGGCCGGCCTGGCCGCCACCCTCCCGCTGGGCGGCAGCGCACCCACGGTCGTGCCCGGCCTGCCGCCGGACGGCGTGCACCCGGCCGAGCAGCTCGACGGGCTGACCCTGCCGGTCGGCACGTCCGGCCTGATGCTGGGCCGCAACCGGCACGGCAACCCGGTGGTGATCCGGCTGTTCCGGCCCGAGCAGACCCGGGCGCTGGTGGTCGGCGGCGTCCGCTGCGCCCAGCTGGTCGCGCTGCGGGCGATGGCGCTCGGTGCCCGGGTGGTGGTGCAGACGGCCCGCCCGCAGGCCTGGGAGCCGTTCGTCCGGGGTGCCGCGGTCCCGGGTGAGGCGATCGCCGTGATCCCGCCCGGCCGGGCCTTCGAGATCGCGCCCGGTTCGGCGCTGCACCCGCTGCTCACCGTGGTCGACGTCGGGCCGGTCGGTGCCGACAGCCGGGCCGGGGAGGGCTGGCAGGCCACCCTCGTGGTGCGGGACGACTTCAGCGCCGCCGACGTGGACGTGGCCTCGAGGGCCGACCTGTTGATCCTGCAGCCGCTGCGCGGCGAGGAGGCGACCCTGCTGGCCGGCGCGCTCGGCCTCGGCGAGGTGGGCCAGTGGCTGACCCGCATCCGGCCGGACATGGTCGGCGTGGTCAACCGCCGGGCGATCCGCTGGGCGGCGCTGGCCCAGACCCCGATCGAGAGCCAGTTGATCGGACCGGCAACCAGGTAGATCGGCGTGGTGCTATACCCGCGCTGGCATGATCGTGGCACCATCCCTGGCCATGGGAATCCTCATCCGGCTGGTGATCACCGCCGTTTCGCTGTGGATCTCGACCCTCGTCATCAGCGGGATCGAGTTGAACACCGACTCGGTCCCCAAGAAGGTCGTCACGCTGCTGGTGGTCGCAGCCATCTTCGGCATCGTCAACGCGGTGCTCCGGCCGATCATCAAGGTGATCGGCTGCGGACTCTACGTACTCACCCTGGGTCTCATCGCCGTGGTCGTCAACGGCCTGCTGTTCCTGCTGACCAGCTGGATCGCCGGCGAGCTCGACCTGCCGTTCCACGTGGACAACTTCTGGCCGAGCGCGGTGCTGGGCGCCCTGCTCGTGGGCGTCGTGAGCTGGGTGCTCAACATGCTGGTCCCGGACGGCTCCGACGACTGATCTGAGATTTCGCTGGCGGGCAGTCAAGATCGCGTCTTGACTGCCCTCCGTGGTAAAACTGCGCCGGGAAGACGGCTACGAACTCAGCGACGACCGGGACCGGATCGACCTGTCCGAGGTGCACCGCTGGTTGTCCACCGATGCCTACTGGGCGATCGGCCGCCCGCTCGAAACCATGCGCAAGGCGATCGAGGGTTCCGAGGTGTTCGGTGTCTACCTCGACGACGACCAGGTCGCGATCGCCCGGGTGATCACCGACGGCGCTGTTTTCGCGTACCTGTGTGATGTCTACGTCGACCCCGGCCACCGCGGCCGAGGACTCGGCGGCTGGCTGGTGCGCACCCTTCGGGACCACTACCAGGAGCATGGCCTGCGCCGATTCCTGCTGGCCACCAACGACGCACACGGGCTGTACGCGAAGCACGGCTTCGTCGGCGTCGAGATGGACCGGTGGATGGAGTGCGACCTACGCCATATGCAAGGAGCGCAGGGCTGAGGCGGCCTTACGGTGTGGGGCATGAGCGAGGAACGGCGCGGCTATCTGTACGGCCTGTTGGCGTACGTGATGTGGGGATTTTTCCCGATCTATTTCAAGACGCTGCGCCCCGCCTCGCCACTGGAGATCCTCGCCCACCGGGTGGTCTGGTCGGTGGTGTTCGTCGCGCTGCTGCTCACCGCCATGCGCAACTGGCGTTTCCTGAGCCGGTTACTGCGCTCGCCCCGGCTGCTCGGCGGCATCTCGGTGGCCGCGGTGCTCATCGCGATCAACTGGGGCACCTATATCTACGGCGTCAACTCGTCGCGGGTGGTCGAGACCGCGCTCGGTTACTTCATCACCCCGCTGGTGCTCGTGCTGCTCGGCGTGACCGTGCAGCGCGAGCGGCTGCGCCGCTGGCAGTGGGCCGCGGTCGCGGTCGGCGGCATCGCGGTGGCGGTGCTGACCGTCGACTACGGCCGGCTGCCCTGGATCGCGCTGCTGCTGGCGGCCAGCTTCGGCACCTACAGCCTGGTCAAGAAGCGGCTGTCCCTGCCGCCCGCGGAGGGACTGTTCGTCGAGTCGTCGGTGCTGGCGATTCCGGCGCTGGTCTTCGTGGCCTGGCTGGCCACCACCGGCGACACCAAGTTCGGCCACGTGTCGGCGCTGCACACCGTGCTGATGGTCCTCTCCGGGGTGGCCACCGCGGTGCCGCTGCTGCTGTTCGCGGCGAGCGCCAACCGGATCTCGATGACCAGCATCGGCATCCTGCAGTACGTGGCGCCGATCCTGCAGCTCGCCTGCGGCCTGGTGATCTATCACGAGCCGATGCCGCCGGCCCGGCTCGCCGGTTTCTGCCTGGTGTGGGTCGCGCTGATCATCTTCACCGCGGACGCGATCCGGCAGGGCCGGCGAGCGAGCCGGAGTCGAACGGCGACCGGATCGACGGCCGCCACCGTCGAACCGGTCACCGCACTGCCACCCCACTGACCCGGAATCAGAGGGTCAGGGGACGTCGTAGGCGAGCAGAGGCTTGCCGTCGGAGCGCACCAGCTCCAGCCGGGACAGCTCGCCGCGGGTGAAGTGGGTGGCCCCGTCCATCCGGAACTCGGCACCGGGCGCGCCCTGCCAGGACCCGACCTGCTCCTGCTCCTCGTCGTGGCCGTAGGCGATCAGCCGCAGCGTCGTAGGCTGCTGTCCGCTGTACGCGCACTGCAGCTCGACCTTGGTGCCGCCGCTGGTGCCGGCCATCCGCAGCGTGGCGGTGACCGGTGAGGTGCCCTCGACCCGGGTCATCGCGACCGCCGGACCGAGGGGCTGGGTGCCCGGCGTATCGGTCCCTCGGACCCAGGCCAGGACCCCGATCCCGACGAGCCCGACCAGAATGACGACGGCGACGGTGCTCAATACCCGTACGCCAAAGGTCTTGCGTCGTTTGCCGCGGCTGCCGGAAGGCGCCGACGAAGCGGCCATGTCGCGCAGCGAGGCGCCCGGGTGATCGCCGGCCGTCAGGCTCGGATCGAGGAGTTTCGCGAACTCCTTGGCGTCGAGCCGGGACAGCAGATCGGGCAGCGTCGAGATGTCGGCAACCGCTTCCCGGCAGAACGAACAGGTCGCGAGATGGCGCTCGTAGGCGGCTCGTTCGGCCGGCGAGAGGGCCCCCAGAACATACGCCCCGTCATCATGCTCATGCTCACAGTGCACCCCGTCACCACCCTCCGCTGACCTCCCGCGTGCACCCTGTCTTACGTGGCCGGGCTACGGGAGGTTCAACGGAGTCTTAGAGGCGCATGTCAGGCCGTGGCGGACTCGCCCGCGGAGAGCGCTTCCGCGACATTACGGGCGGCGGCGGTCAGCTTGGCTCGCACCACCCGTGCCGAGGTGAGCATCTCGGCGGCCGGCAGCGAACAGGCGAGCACCAGCCGGCGCTCGATGTCGCGGTCGGCGACCACCAGCACGGCGGCGCAGGCCAGGCCCTGCTTGAACTGCCCCATCTCGATCTGCATGCCGCGCCGCTCGCCGGCCGCCAGATCGGCCTCGAGCGCCTCGGTGGTGATCAGGGTGGCCGGGGTGAACTGCCGCATGCCGTAGTCGCGCAGGTAGCGCGCCCGCTGATCGGGTGTGAGGGTGGCCAGCAACGCCTTGCCGAGGGCGGTGGCATGTCCGCCCTCGTCGAAGCCGGGTGCCATGTCGTCGACGAACGGCGAGCGGGCGCCCTCGGCCGACGCGGTCACGGCGATCCGGCCGCCGACGAAGCGGCCCAGATAGTGGGTGTAGCCCGTATCGAGGGCAGCACGGCGCAACGCCTCGCCGACCGCGGGTGGACCGCGGAAGGCCGAGACGAGCTCACGGTACCGATCTGCGATCTCCAGACCGACGATGTACGTGCCGTCCTCTCGACGGATCACGTAGCCCTCGTAGGCAAGCGTGCGCACGAGGTGGTACGTCGTGGCGACGGTCAACTCGCACCGTCGCGCTATCTGTTTCACGGTGAGTCCGCGCGGGGCCCGGCCGACCGACTCGAGGACGCGCAAGGCGCGTGACACGCTCCGAATCAGATCGGACGGCTCCGCCAGGGGGTCGCGCACAGCTACCTCCGACGCCAGGGACTTACACCATATGAATAATCTTCCGCCGACGGAATGCCAAAACCATGTGGATCACGATCGATTTACACGACGCGTGTGGTCATTTGCACTCAACGCGCTCGGATGCATTCTGTGCGCCTAGTCTGCGAGAGATGGCTTCCGGCAAGATCGACGGCACCGGCAACGCATCGACCAGCGTGAACTCCCCTGGTCCGGTGCGCGCCGCGACCGGCGCGCTCACCACGACGGCCGCGGTCACCCTGCCGGTGTTCCTCGTCGGCGGGCTGGCGGTGCAGATCGGCCTCTCCCCGGCCGCTCTGGGCCTGGCCGTCTCGGCCTACTTCGGCGCGAGCGCCCTCGCCTCGCTGCCGGCCGGCGTGCTCGTCGAACGCTACGGCGCCGCCCGCATCTCCCGGCTCGGCATCGGGCTCTCCGCGCTCTCCCTGCTCGGCATCGCGGTGGCCGCGAATGCACTGTGGAGCCTCGTCGCCATCCTGGCGCTCGGCGCGGGCGCCAACGCGATGGGCCAGCTCGCCAGCAACACCAGCCTGTCCTGGCACGTGCCGCCGGGCCGGCAGGGCCTCTCGTTCGGCGTGAAGCAGTCCGCCATCCCGGTGAGCACGCTCCTGGCCGGCGCGGCGGTGCCGGCGGTGGCCCTGACCCTCGGCTGGCGCTGGGCGTTCGTCCTGGCCGCTCTGCTCGCCGCCGCAGCCGTGCTGCTGGTGCCGGGCGACCGTCCCCGTGCTGATCTTTCGTCCGACAAATCGGAAAGGCGGGCCACCGGCGCGCTGGTCGTCGTAGGACTGGCCGCCACTCTCGCGGCGGGCGCCGCCAACGCGCTCGGCACGTTCCTGGTCGATTCGGCGGTGGCCCGCGGCATCGCGCCCGGTCCGGCCGGACTCGCGCTCACCCTGGGCAGCGCGGTCTGCGTGACCGCCCGGGTGGTCGGCGGCTGGCAGGCCGACCGCCGGCCGGGCCGCCAGGTGGGTGTCATCGCCGGGCTGCTCGCCTGTGGGGCCGCCGGCCTGGTCCTGCTGGCCGTGCCGGGCCGGGTGCCGCTGGTGGCCGGGGTGGTGCTGGGCTTCGGTTTCGGCTGGGCCTGGCCCGGTCTGATGAATTTCGCCGTGGTGCGGCTGCACCCGCAGGCACCGGCGGCGGCCACCTCGATCACCCAGACCGGCGTCTATGCCGGCGGCTGCATCGGCCCGCTCGGCCTCGGCGCGGTCGCGACCTTTGCCGGTTACCCGGCCATGTGGATCACCGCAGCGGGGGCCATGGTCGGAGCGGCCGCCCTGATGCTGCTCGGCCGTCGGTTATTGGGAAAACATCAGCTGGTGCGGTCGGCGATGTAGTCGCAGAGCGCTTCCATCGCGCGCTTCGCCTCGCTGGCCGGCAGCGGCGCCAGCTGCGCCCGCGCCTCCTCGGCGTAGTTGCGGACCGTTTCCCGGGCCCGCTTCATCGCCGCCGACTCGCGCAGCAGCGTCAGCGCCTCGGCGTGCAGGGCGTCGTCGGTGATCGGGCCGGTCGCGAGGATCTCGCGCAGCCGGACCGCGGACGCGTCGGTGTTGTCGTCATCGGCCAGCGCGTAGAGCACCGGCAGCGTCGGCACACCCTCACGCAGGTCGGTGCCGGGCGTCTTGCCCGACTGCACCGACTCGGACGAGATGTCGAGCAGGTCGTCGGAAAGCTGGAAGGCGATGCCGATGGTCTCGCCGTAGCCGGTGAGCGCCTCGACGATCTGCGGCGACGCACCCGAGAACAGCCCGCCGAACCGCGCCGAGGTGGCGATCAGCGAAGCCGTTTTCTCCGTGATGACGTGCAAATAATGCTCGATCGGATCTTTGCCGCGAGCACCCACCGTCTCGGCGATCTGCCCGTGCACGAGCCGCGAGAACGTGCGCGCCTGCAACCGCACGGCCTCCGGGCCGAGCGAGGCCGCGATGTCCGAAGCGCAGGCGAACAGATAGTCGCCCACCAGGATCGCGACCGAATTGCCCCAGCGCGAGTTCGCGCTGGGCGCACCCCGGCGGACCGGGGCCTCATCCATGACGTCGTCGTGGTAAAGCGTGGCCAAATGGGTCAACTCCACCACGTTGGCGGCGGCCACGATCTCGGGCGCGGCCGGATCACCGAACTGCGCACCCAGCGCCACGAGCAGCGGCCGGAACCGTTTCCCACCGGCGTCGGCGAGATGCCGCGCCGCCTCGGCCACCAGCGGATCGGCGCTGGCCACGTTGGCCCGAAGCGCCACCTCCACAGCGGCCAGCGTCGCCGTGACCGACGCATCGACCGCGGGGTCGATGTCGAGGCCAAGCGACGAGAGCGTCATATCACCGGTGCTCACCACGCTTTCACGATGCCACATGGGTCCGACGCTTTCGGGGTCAGGGGTGCGCCCAGCAAGATCAAAATCCAAATCCCTCCGACGTACGGGCATGCCAGGCCCCGCCGAGCCGCCCGGCCGTGTGCCGGGTCACTCTCCGCGCGGGCCCGCCGGGCGGGCCCGACCTCCAGAGCTGATCATTTTCAGCCGACCCGGACCGATGCGGCGAGCTGGGTGAGCAGGGTGGCGTGGGTCTCCGCATCGGCGGCGGCCAGCAGGCCACGGGAAGCGGTATGCAGCGGGTTGCCGTCAAGATCGGTCACCACGCAGCCGGCGGCGCGGCACAGGGCGATCCCGGCCGCCGAATGGACGGTCCAGCCCGCATGGCCGTCGGACAGATAGGCGGCCCGCCGACCGGCCGCCACCCAGGCCAGCGGCAGCGTCGTGGAGAGCACCCGAGGACTGAAGGCGACCCCGAACGCAGGGTGGGCCAGCAGCTCCACCGCCCGGAAGCCGCTCGGGAACGGCGGGTCCAAGTTGAGATCCACCAGCCGGGATTCGCCGGACGGCCGCAGCGGCTCGTCGGCGCCGCCCCGGCGGACGTAGGCGCCCGCACCGTCGGTCCAGAAGATCTCACCACCGAACGGGTCGGCCGAGGCGGCGACCAGGATGCCCGGCCCGGCCCGCAGCGCCACGTTCACCGCGACCAGCGTCGTCCGCGCGGCGAAGTTGAGGGTGCCGCAGAGCGGATCCACCAGCCAGGTGCGGTCCGACTCCCCGGTCCGGCCGGTCTCCTCGCCCAGGACCGCGTCGGCCGGGCGCGCGCCCCGCAGCACCTCGATGATGGCCTTCTCGGCCTCGATGTCCGCCTCGGTCGCGAAGTCACCAGCCCCCTTGTCCACCCGCGACAGCGTCTGCCCGAACCGGGCCCGCACCACCGCCGCCCCCGCCTCCGCGGCGGCCACCGCCACCTCGTGCTCACCCATCGACATGCATCGCAGCTTAAACAGAACGGGCCCCGGCTATCGCCGGAGCCCGTGATATGTAGCGATCGTTATCGGACGAACTGGGCCGCGTCTCGGGTGAGGTCGATCAGCGGCGCCGGCACCACGCCGAGGGCGAAGGTGGCAATCACGCCGATGGTCAGGGCCGCCGCCGTCATGAAACCGGGGATGGAGACCGTCGGGGTGGACTCGCCCGGCTCGCTCAGCCAGAGCAGCACGACGACCCGCAGGTACGGGAAGGCGAGCAGCATGCTGGAGATGACACCGAAGATGACCAGCCAGGTCTGCCCACCCTCCACGGCCGCCCCGAAGACCGCGAACTTGGCGGTGAAACCGCTGGTCAGCGGGATACCGGCGAAGGCCAGCAGGATGAACGTGAAGGTGCCGGCGAACAGCGGGCTCTTGCGGCCCAGACCGGCCCAGCGGGACAGGTGGGTTGCCTCCCCGTCCGCGTCCCGCACCAGCGTGACGATGCCGAACGCGGCGAGCACCGAGAAGCCGTACGCCACCAGGTAGAACATCGTGCTGCTCAGCCCCTCCTCGTTGAGCGCCAGGACACCCACCAGAAGGTAACCGGCGTTCGCGACGGAGGAGTAGGCCAGCAGGCGCTTCATGTCGGTCTGGGTCACCGCGAGGACGGCACCGACCAGCATGGTTAGGACCGCGATGACGCCGAGGACCGGCTGGAAGTCCCAGCGGACGCCCTCGAACGACACGTACAGCACGCGCAGCAGGGCACCGAACGCGGCGACCTTGGTGCAGGCCGCCATCAGCGCGGTGATCGGCGTGGGCGCACCCTGGTAGACGTCCGGCGTCCACACGTGGAACGGCGCGAGCGCGGCCTTGAACAGCAGGCCGATCGCGACCAGGGCCAGACCGGCGTACAGCAGGACCTCGCTGCGCTGGGGGTTGGCGACCGCGTCGTGCACGGCACCGAACGAGATGCCGCCGGCGAAGCCGTAGATGAGGGCCGCACCGAACAGGAAGAACGCCGACGCGTACGAGCCGAGCAGGAAGTACTTGAGCGCGGCCTCCTGGCTGAGCAGGCGACGCCGGCGGGCGAGAGCGCACAGCAGGTACAGCGGCAGCGAGAAGACCTCGAGCGCCACGAACATGGTCAGCAGGTCGTTCGCGGAGACGAACAGCAGCATGCCGCCGAGCGCGAACAGCGTCAGCGGGTAGACCTCGGTGGCGCCCGGCTGGTCACCGGCCTGCCGCAGGTCCTTCTGCGAGCCGACGGTGATCGCGGCCTGGGAGACGAACGCGCCGCCCTTCTCGATGGTCCGCTCGCCGATCAGCATCAGCGAGACGGCACCGAGCGCGAGGATGGCGCCCTGCAGGAAGACGGTGGGCCCGTCGACCGCCACCGCACCGCCGATGGTGATCTTCCGGGTGCTGTGCTGCACCACCACGGCCACGAAGGACGCGATGATCGCCAGGAAGGACAGCGTCAGCTGGACGGCTTGCCGCGACTTCTTCGGGGCGAGCGCCTCGACCAGGATGCCGAGGCAGGCGACCCCGAAGAGGATCAACATGGGCGCGAGTGCGCCGTAGTCGATGGCGGGAAGTTTGAGGTCTCCCATGGCTAGCGAGCCGCCCTTCCGTTAGCAGTGACCGCCGTCGGCCCGGGATCGGTCGTCCCGACGTCCTGCATGGTGGCCTGGACCGCTGGGTTGATCACATCGGTGACCGGCTTCGGGTAGAAGCCGAGCAGCAGGAGCAGCAGGATCAGCGGTGCGACGACGACCTTCTCGCGCAGCGTGATGTCCTTGCGCATGGCCGGCACCTCTTCGAGGGCCGGGTTGAGAGTGCCCTGGGTGGTGCGCTGCACCATCCAGAGGACGTACGCGGCGGCCAGGATGATGCCCACGGTCGCGATGACCGCGTACACCTTGTGCACCGTGAACGTGCCGATCAGCACCAGGAACTCGCTGATGAACGGCGCCGTGCCGGGCAGCGCCAGCGAGGCGAGACCGGCGAAGAACAGCACCCCGGCCAGGACCGGCACCAGCTTGCCGGCGCCGCCGAAGTCGCTGACCAGGCTGGAGCCGCGCCGGGCCACGAACATGCCGACCACGATGAACAGCAGGCCGGTGGCCAGACCGTGGTTGACCATGTAGAGCACCGAGCCGGTGCCACCCTGCGTGGTGAAGGCGAAGATGCCGATGCCGATGAAGCCGAAGTGCGCGATCGACGTGTACGACACGAGCCGCTTCAGGTCGTTCTGGCCGACCGCCAGCAGCGCCGCGTAGATGATGCCGATGACCGCGAGCACCAGCGCGGCCGGCGCGAACCAGCGGGACGCCTCCGGGAACAGCGGGAGGCAGTAGCGCAGGATGCCGAACGTGCCGACCTTGTCCATCACGCCGACGAGCAGCGCGGCCGCACCCGCGGGCGCGGCCCCACCGGCGTCCGGCAGCCAGGTGTGGAACGGGAAGAACGGCGCCTTGATCGCGAAGGCCACGAAGAACCCGAGGAACAGCCAGCGCGAGGTGTTCTGGTCGATCTCGCCGACCGACTGGAGCAGCTTCGAGAAGTCGAAGGTGTGCCCGCCGACCACCCACAGCCCGATCACGGCGGCCAGCATGAAAAGACCGCCGACCAGGCTGTAGAGGAAGAACTTGACGGCCGCGTACTGTCGCCGGGCCCCGCCGAACGATCCGATGATGAAGTACATCGGGATCAGCATGACCTCGAAGAACACGTAGAACAGGAAGATGTCGGCGGCCGCGAAGACGCCGATCATGGTGAACTCGAAGGCCAGCAGCAGGGCGAAGTAGACCGGTGCCGAGCGCTTGCCGTCGCCGTCCACGTCGTGCCAGGACGCCAGGATCACGACCGGCGTGAGCACCGCGATCAGCATCAGCATGACCAGGGCGATGCCGTCGGCCGCGAAGGTGAAGCGGGCGTCCCACGACGGGATCCACTGGTACGACTCGTGGAACTGGAACCGGTCGCCGTCGATCTTGAAGGCCACCCACATGAAGATGCTGAGCACCAGCACGACGAGCGACCAGATCAGCGCGATGGTCTTGGCGAGTTCCGCCTTACGACGCGGGATAACGCCCACCACGACCGCGCCAACCAACGGCAGCAGGGTCAGGATGGAAAGGAACGGGAAGTCACTCACGCCAACCACCCCAGCTGGATTGCGAGGAAGGCGCCGACCACGAGTACGACTCCGGTGAGCATGGAGAGCGCGTACGAGCGGACGAAGCCGGTCTGCAGTCGGCGTAGTCGCCCGGAGCTGCCGCCGACACCGGCGGCTATCCCGTTGACCAGGCCGTCGATGCCCTTGTTGTCGAGGAAGACCAGCGCCCGGGTCAGGTAGATGCCGGGGCGCTCGAACACCGCCTCGTTGAACGCGTCGGTGTAGAGGTTGCGCCGCGCGGCGGTGACGACCGCTCCGGCCGGCTGCTCCTGCAGGGCGGTGCCCTTGCTGAACAACGCCCAGGCGAGACCGGCACCGGCGACCGAGACCACCAGGACCAGGATCGAGATGACCGCGGCCGGCATAACCGGATCGTGCTCACCTTCGCCGGTGACCGGCTCGAGCCACTGCGGGATCGCCGAGTGCCGACTGAGCAGGAAACCCGCCACGATCGAGCCGAGCGCCAGGAGCATGAGCGGCACGGTCATGATGAACGGCGACTCGTGCGGATGCTTGTTCTGCTCGGTGTAGCGCTCCGGCCCGTGGAAGGTCAGCACGAACAACCGGGTCATGTAGAACGCGGTCAGACCGGCGCCGAGCAGGGCGGCCGTGCCGAACAGCCAGGACGTCCAGTCACCGCGGGCGTACGCCGCCTCGATGATCGGGTCCTTGGAGAAGAAGCCGGACAGCGGTGGGATGCCGATGATCGCGAGCCAGCCCATCATGAAGGTGAGCCAGGTCCACTTCATGTGCTTGCGCAGACCGCCGAACCGCCGGATGTCCTCCTCGTCGTGCATGCCGTGCATGACCGAGCCGGCGCCGAGGAACATGTTGGCCTTGAAGAAGCCGTGCGCGACCAGGTGGATGATCGCCAGCGCGTACGCCCCGCCGCCGAGACCGACGCCGAGGAACATGTAGCCGATCTGGCTGACCGTCGACCAGGCCAGGACCCGCTTGATGCCGTCCTTGGCCGAGCCGATGATGCAGCCCATCAGCAGGGTGAAGGCGCCGACGCTGACCACGATCGTCTGCAGTGTGTGGTTGGCCGAGAAGATGTGGTTGGAGCGGGCGATCAGGTAGACGCCCGCGGTCACCATGGTCGCGGCGTGGATGAGGGCGGAGACCGGAGTCGGACCCTCCATCGCGTCCGGCAACCAGGCCTGCAGCGGGAACTGGCCGGACTTACCGGCCGCGCCGAGCAGCAGCAGGATGCCGAGGACCAGCACCGTGGTGCTGGACAGCGCGCCGACGTTGCTGAAGACGTCCGAGTACTGCGTGCTGCCGAGCGTGGCGAACATGATGAAGATGCCGATCGCCAGGCCGGTGTCGCCGACCCGGTTCATCAGGAACGCCTTCTTGCCGGCGGTGGCCGCGGACGGCCGGCCGTACCAGAAGCTGATCAGCAGGTACGAGGCGAGACCCACGCCCTCCCAGCCGAAGTACAACATCACGTAGTTGTTGCCGAGGACCAGCAGGAGCATGGCCGCGACGAACAGGTTGAAGTAGCCGAAGAACCGGCGGCGTCCCGGGTCGTGCTCCATGTAGCCGACCGCGTACAGGTGGATCAGCGAGCCGACACCCGTGATCAGCAGGACGAAGACGCCGGACAGCGGGTCGAAGAGCAGGCCGAAGTCGACGTGCAGGTTACCGACGGCGATGAAATCCCACATGCTCAGCTCGGCGGATCGGTGTTCCGCGTCGAGCCCGCCGAGCTTGATGAAGAAGACCAGCCCGAGCACGAAGGAGGCCGCCACCGCGAGAACGCCGAGCCAGTGACCCCACTTGTCGGCACGCTTGCCGAGGAGGAGCAGGATCGCTGCACTCGCGAGCGGGATGGCTACCAAAAGCCAGATTCCGCTCAACGTTCCCGTCGCGTGGGCATACTCCACTGTCTGTTCCACGTGAAGGCCCCTTTAGTACTTGAGGAGGTTCGCGTCGTCGACGCTCGCGGAGCGCCGAGTACGGAAGATCGACATGATGATGGCGAGGCCCACCACGACCTCGGCAGCCGCGACGACCATCACGAAGAACGAGATGATCTGACCGTCGAGGCCGCCGTTGATGCGGCTGAAGGTGATGAACGCCAGGTTCGCGGCGTTGAGCATGAGCTCGATGCACATGAACAACACGATCGCGTTGCGGCGGATGAGCACCCCGGTGGCACCGATGGTGAACAGGATCGCCGCAAGAACGAGGTAGTAGTCGGGAGTCACTTCTCGGTTCCCTTCGGAGCCGCCTCTTGGGCAGTCAGCTCACGCACGGGCAGGATCGGCGAGATGGTGCGCTCCGACCCGTTGCCGTCCGGCAGCCGGCCCGGCGCCGCCACCGACATGGTGTTGGCGTAGACGCCCGGGCCCGCCTTCGCACCCGGGTAGTTGCCGGGGCGGAAGCGCTGGGTCATCCGGCTGATCTGGTCGTGGATCTCGCCCTTGGCCCGCTCGACGTGGGCCAGCACCATCGCGCCGACGGCCGCCGTGATCAGCAGGGCCGAGGTGACCTCGAACGCGAAGACGTAGCGGGTGAACAGCAGGCTCGCGAGGCCCTGCACGTTGCCGCCGTTCGCGGCGTTCGCCTCGGTCAGGCCGACCACCGGGGTGTCCCCGAGCGAACGGGCCAGGCCCGTCCCGACCAGGACCGCCAGGCCGACGCCGAGGATGATCGCCGCGACCCGCTGGCCGCGGAGCGTCTCGATCAGCGAGTCGGTCGCGTCCCGGCCGACCAGCATGAGCACGAACAGGAACAGCATCATGATCGCGCCGGTGTAGACGATGATCTGCACGGCGCCGAGGAACGGCGCCGAGTTGACCACGTAGATGAAGCCGAGGCTGAGCATCGTCAGGACGAGCCAGAGCGCGGAGTGCACCGCGTTGCGGGCGATCACCATGCCGAGCGCGCCGAGGACCGCGATGGTGGCGAGGATCCAGAAGGCGACGGCCTCACCGGTGGAGACGTGGTTCATTGGACGACCTCCTTCGGCTGGTCGGCCGCGTCCTCCCGACGCAGGGTGCCCGCGGTCTCCGGCCGGCTGCCGGGCTGGTCCGCCGCATCGTGCGTGCCGGTCTCGGACCACGGCGCCCGCTCCGCGCCCTTCGACGTGCCCGGGTTGGTCAGCGCACCGAGGTAGTAGTCCTTGTCGGTGTCGCCGAGCCGCATCGGGTGCGGCGGCTGCTCCATGCCCGGCAGCAGCGGCGCCAGCAGTTCCTTCTTCGTGAAGATCAGGTCCTGCCGGCTGTCCCGGGCCAGCTCGTACTCGTTGCTCATGGTCAGCGAGCGAGTCGGGCAGGCCTCGATACACAGGCCGCAGAAGATGCAGCGCGCGTAGTTGATCTGGTAGATCTTCGCGTACCGCTCACCGGGCGAGAAGCGCTGCTCGTCGGTGTTGTCGCCACCCTCGACGTAGATCGCGTCGGCCGGGCAGGCCCAGGCGCACAGCTCGCAGCCGATGCACTTCTCCAGGCCGTCCGGGTGGCGGTTGAGGATGTGCCGGCCGTGGTAACGCGGGGCCGGCTTCGGGGGCGAGAACGGATAGTCGGTCGTGATGACCTTGCGGAACATGTGCGCGAAGGTCACTCCGAAGCCCTTGAACGAGCCCGTGAACGTCCCCACGTCACACCTCCTTGGTTTCGGTATCGCCGCCGACGGTGGCGGGGGTGCGTTCGGCCACCGCGCGGCGTGCCCGCGGGCTCGGGGGTACCTGCAGATCCATCGGTGGCACCGGGAAGCTGCCCGGTGGCTTCGCCGCCAGCTGTTCCTCGACGGACAGCTGTCGTGGCTTGCGGCTGGCCGGCCAAAGCATGGCCACCACCAGGATGACGACGACGAGGCCGCCGATGGAGAGCCACTTGGTGCGGTCGGAGAGCTCGTTGTTGGCGAGCTTCACGTAGGAGAGGAAGAGGATCCACACCAGGTTGACCGGGATGAGGACCTTCCAGCCGAAGCGCATGAACTGGTCGTAGCGCATCCGGGGCAGGGTCGCCCGCAGCCAGATGAAGCCGAACAGGAAGATCAGGATCTTGACGAGGAACCAGATCAGCGCGAACCAGCCGGAATTGGCCCCGTGCCAGAACGCCGTGATCGGCCATGGGGCACGCCACCCACCGAGGAAGAGGGTGGTACAAAACGCCGACACGGTGATCATGTTGATGTACTCGGCCAGGTAGAACATCGCGAACTTGAATGACGAGTACTCCGTCTGGAAGCCGCCGACCAGCTCGGACTCGGCCTCGGGGAGGTCGAACGGCGCCCGGTTGGTCTCACCGACCGCCGAGATCATGTAGATGATGAAGCTGGGGAACAGCAGTACGCCGTACCAGCTCGGCGAGGTGAGATCCATGCCGAGGAAGTGGAACGGGTTGCCCTCCGCCTGCGCCTTCACGATCTGCGAGGTGCTCATCGTGCCGGCGGTCATGAAGACCGCGACGATCGAGAGACCCATCGCGACCTCGTACGAGATCATCTGCGCGCTGGACCGGAGACCACCCAGCAGCGGATAGGTCGAGCCGGACGCCCAGCCGGCCAGCACCACGCCGTACACGCTCATCGAGGAGCAGGCCAGCAGCACCAGCACCGAGACCGGCACGTCGGTGAGCTGCAGCGCGGTCTTGTGGCCGAACATGCTGACCACCCCGCCGAACGGGATCACCGAGAACGCGGTGAACGCGGTCGTCGCCGAGATCACCGGGGCGATGAAGTAGACCACCTTGTCGGCGGTCTTCGGGATGATCTCCTCTTTGAACGGCAGCTTCAGACCGTCCGTGAGGCTCTGCAGCCAGCCGTTCGGGCCGACCTGGTTGGGGCCCGGCCGGACCGCCATCCGGGCCACGACCTTGCGCTCGTAGTTGATCGTGAAGAGCGTCAGCAGCAGCAGGATCACGAACACGCCGAGCAGCTTGATCAGCGTGATCCACCAGACGTCGTTCTCGAACGTCTGAAGCGAAGGATCCTGGGCGTGCGCCGCCACAATCATCGAGTTCATGCTGCGCCCCCTACGTCATGCCTTCCTGGCCCTTGCTTCGCTGCGGTGCAGTCAGTCATGACACAGCCCCCTCGGCGAGGATCGGACCCGGCTTACCGGCAGTAAGCCGGACCACCGCGCCCGAAGTGACGCCGAGGCTGCGACGAACGCTGGAGCCCGGCGAGTTGGTGGGAAGCCATACCACCTGCGGGGGCAGGTCGGTGATCGCGGCCGGGAGCGTGACGCCACCCCGGTCGGTGCTGACCGTGACCGCGTCACCCTCGGCGACACCGAGCGACTCGGCCAGGTCCTTGCCGATCCGCACCAGCGGCGGCCGGGCCGTGCCCTTGAGCACGTCGTCGCCGTCGAGCAGCGAACCGGAGTCGATCAGGTGGTGCCAGGTGGCGAGAACGGCCTCGCCCGCGGCCGGAGCCGGGAGCGATCCGACGGCCACCGTGGGAACCGAAGGGCGGTCCGCCTTGCTCGGCGGCATGGCGCCCAGCTCGCGGCGGATCGCCATCACGTCACCCGTACCGAGGGTGACCTCGAGCAGGGCCGCGATCGCCTCGAGCACCCGGCCGTCGGTCATGGCCGTGGTCGGCAGCACCGTCCCGAAGGAGCGGAGCCGGCCCTCCCAGTCCATGAACGTGCCGGACTTCTCCTGGGCCGGGGCCACCGGCAGGACCACATCGGCCCGGCGGGTGACCGCGCTGCCACGGATCTCCAGGCTGACCACGAAGCCCGCGTTGTCCAGGGCCTGCTCGGCCAGGCGCGGGTCGGCCAGGTCGCCCGGGTCGACCCCGGCGACCAGCAGGCCGCCGAGTGTGCCGTTCGCCGCCGCCGCGATGATTCCGTCGGTGTCCCGGCCCGGCGTGCTGGGCAGGGCACCGCTCTCCAGCTGCCAGGCCAGCGACAGCTCGGCGCGAGCGGCCGGGTCGTTGACCGGGCGGCCACCCGGCAGCAGGTTGGGCAGGCAGCCGGCGTCGACCGCGCCCCGGTCGCCGGCCCGGCGCGGCACCCACGCGAGGCGGGCGCCGGTGCGGGCGGCGAGGGCGGCCGCGGCGGACAGGCCGCCGGGCACGCCGGCCAGGCGCTCACCGACGATCAGCAGCGCACCCGGCGTGCCGAGCGCCGCGGCGATCGCCGCGTCCTCGGCCAGGACCTTGGCCTCCGCGCCCGGCGCGGCGGCGACATGCGCGGCGCTGAGCTTGGTGAAACCCCGGGTGAGGTACGGCGCGACGGCGGTGACCCGGAGCGAGCCAAGGTTGGTCGCCTTACGCAGTCGCAGGAAGAGGATGGGGCACTCCTCCTCCGGCTCGAGCCCGACGATGACCGCGGCCGGAGCGTTCTCGACGTCGTCGTAGGTGACGTCGGAGATGCCACCGGCCACCGAGGAGGCGAGGAAGTCGGCCTCCTCACCGCTCAGGGGCCGGGCCCGGAAGTCGATGTCGTTGGTGCCGAGTGCGACCCGGGCGAACTTCGCGTACGCGTACGCGTCCTCGACGGTGAGCCGGCCGCCGGTCAGCACCCCGACGCCACCGGCCGCCTTGGCGGCCTTGAGCCCCTCGGCCGCCGTGACCAGCGCCTCGCTCCAGGAAGCCTCGCGCAGTTCACCGGTCTTGGCGTCGCGGATCAGCGGGTTCATGATCCGGTCGTTGGCGGTGGCGTAGCGGAAGCCCCACCGGCCCTTGTCGCAGTTCCACTCCTCGTTGACCGCCGCGTCGTCGCCGGCCAGGCGCCGGAGCACCTTGCCGCGGCGGTGGTCGGCGCGCATCGAGCAGCCGGCCGCGCAGTGCTCGCACGCGGTGGGCGTGGAGACCAGGTCGAACGGGCGGGCCCGGAAGCGGTACTGCTCACCGGTGAGCGCGCCCACCGGGCAGATCTGGATGGTGTTGCCGGAGAAGTACGAGTTGAAGGCGACGTCGCCCTCGCCCTCGCCGACCTGTCCGTCGCCGGTTCCGGTGCCGCCGAAGAAGTCGTCCCGGTAGACGTTGATCTGCTCGCCGGACGAGCGGTCCATCAGGTCGATGAACTTGTCACCGGCGATCTGCTCGGAGAACCGGGTGCAGCGCTGGCACAGGATGCAGCGCTCGCGGTCGAGCAGCACCTGGCTGGAGATGTGGATCGGCTTTTCGTACTCGCGCTTGTGCTCGTGGAAGCGCGACTCGGTGCGGCCGTTGGACATCGCCTGGTTCTGCAGCGGGCACTCGCCGCCCTTGTCGCAGGTCGGGCAGTCCAGCGGGTGGTTGGCCAGGAGCAGCTCCATGATGCCGTGCTGCGCCTTGTCGGCCACCTCGCTGGTGAGCTGGGTGTGCACCACCATGCCCTCGGCGACGGCCTGGGTGCAGGACGCGACCGGCTTGCGCTGGCCCTCGATCTCGACCAGGCACTGGCGACAGGCGCCGGCCGGGGCGAGCAGCGGGTGGTCGCAGAATCGCGGGATGGCGATGCCCATCCGCTCGGCGACCCGGATGACCAGCTCGCCCTTCTCGGCGGTGACCTCGATGCCGTCGATGGTGAGCGTGACCGTATCGGTCTTCTTCGCTACATCCGTCATCAGTGCGCTCCAACCAGGGCCTTGGCGTTCAGCCGCGGAGCTGTCCGGCCCTCGATGTAGTCCAGGTAGTCCTGGCGGAAGAAGTTCAGCGTGGACATGACCGGGGTGGCGGCGCCGTCACCCAGGCCGCAGAACGACCGGCCGAAGATGTTGTTCGCGGTGTCCAGCAGGGTGTCGAGGTCGGCGTGGGTGCCCTCGCCGGAGAGGATCCGGCGGTAGGTGCGGACCATCCAGTAGTTGCCCTCGCGGCACGGGGTGCACTTGCCGCACGACTCGTGGTGGTAGAACTCCAGCCAGCGCCAGGTCGCGTAGACCGGGCAGTCCTGGTCGCTGAAGATCTGCATGGCCGTGGTGCCGAGCAGCGAGCCCTGGGCGGCGACACCCTCGAAGTCCATCGGGGTGTCGATGTGCTCGGCGGTGAGCAGCGGCGTCGACGAGCCGCCCGGCGTCCAGAACTTCAGGTTGTGGCCGGGCTTCATGCCGCCGGCCAGCTCGATCAGCTCACGCAGGGTGATGCCGAGGCCGCATTCGTACTGGCCCGGGTTGGCGATCCGGCCGGAGAGCGAGTAGATCATCGGGCCGGTCGACTTCTCCGTGCCCATGCTCTTCCACCAGTCGGCGCCACCGAGCACGATGTACGGCACCGAGGCGATCGTGCCGACGTTGTTGACCACCGTCGGGCTCGCGTAGAGGCCGGCGATGGCCGGGAAGGGCGGGCGCAGCCGGGGCTGGCCGCGGAAGCCTTCCAGCGAGTCGAGCAGCGCGGTTTCCTCGCCGCAGATGTACGCGCCGGCGCCACTGTGCACAACCAGGTCCAGGTCGAAGCCCGAGCCCAGGATGTTCGTGCCGAGGTAACCCTTGGCGTACGCCTGCTTGACGGCGGCCCGCAGCCGCCGTGCGGCGTGCACCGCCTCGCCGCGGATGTAGATGAAGGCGCGGTTGGCCCGGATCGCGTACGAGGCGATGATGATGCCCTCGACCAGCGAGTGCGGGTCGTAGGTCATCAGGGGCAGGTCCTTGCAGGTGCCCGGCTCGCCCTCGTCGGCGTTGACGACCAGGTAGTGCGGCTTGCCGTCGCCCTGCGGGATGAAGCCCCACTTGAGACCGGTGGGGAAGCCCGCGCCGCCGCGGCCGCGCAGACCCGAGTCCTTCACCAGCTGGATCAGGTCGTCGGGGTGCACGTCCAGGGCCTTCTTGAGGGCCGCGTAGCCGTCCAGCCGCTCGTACACGTCGATCTTCCAGGCGTCCGGCGAGAGCCAGCGCTTGGTCAGGACAGGGGTGAGCTTTTCGAGAACCTCACGCCGTGGCTGAGTCACTTCTGCTCCTCGGTGCCGACGCTGTCGCCGGCCGGCTTGCCGTCACCGGCGGGCTGGTTGTTCGCGACCCCGGCAGCCTCGGCGGAGTTCGACGGGGCCGGCGTACCGGCCTTGGTGGTTCCGTCCTTGTCCGGCGTGGATCCGGTGGGGTTGCGGGCCTCGGCCGTACGCGCCTCGGGGTTCTTCGTGTCCCCGGCGCCGCCGGAGGTCTTGCCGACCTTGTCGGCGACGGCGCCGGCCACGGCCTTGACCGCGCTCGTCGCCTTCTCGGCCGCCGTGGCGACCTTGCCCTTGTTCTCCTCGCGGGGAGCCGGCTTGGTCTTCGTGATCGGGGCGTCGAGGTTGAAGTTCGGCACCGCGATCCCGTGCTGGTCGGCCAGGGTGACTCCACGCAGGGTGGACGCACCGGCCGGGCCGTCGCCGACCGCGCCGTCGCGCTCGTCGGCGAACCCGGCCAGCTGGTGCTGCATCTCCTTGAGCGAGCAGACCCGGGCGCCGCGCGTCGGGATCGGCTTGCCGCCCTTGCGCAGCTGCTCGACCAGCTCGATGGCGCCCTCGGGGGTGGCCTCGTCGACGGCGAAGTCGTAGTTGACCGTCACCACCGGCGCGTAGTCGCAGGCCGCCAGGCACTCGGCGTGCTCCACGGTGATCTGGCCGTCGGCGGTGGTCTGTCCGTTGCCGACACCGAGGTGCTCGGTGAGCCGGTCGTAGACCTCCTGGCCGCCCATCATGTTGCACAGCGTGTTGGTGCAGACGCTGACCAGGTATTCGCCGGTGGGCTTCCGCTTGTACATCGTGTAGAACGTGGCGACCGCGCCGACCTGGGCCTTGTTGATGCCCAGCACCTCGGCGCAGAACGCGACACCGTTCGGGCTGACGTACCCCTCCTCGGTCTGCACCAGGTGCAGCAGCGGGAGGAGAGCCGACCGGCCGCGGCCCTCGGGATAGCGCGCGATGATCTCGAGCGCCGGACCGAGGAGGGTTGCCGCGAGCGGCGCGGCGGCCGGGGAGAAATCGATAGCTGTGTCGGACATTTAGCGGTCACACCCACCCATCACGGGGTCCAGAGAGGCGCCGCCGGCGATGACGTCGGCGATCAGGGCGCCTTCGGCCATCGCGGGGATGGCCTGGAGGTTCACGAAGCTCGGATCGCGCATGTGGACCCGGTAGGGATGGGTGCCGCCGTCCGAGACCACGTGCACGCCGAGCTCGCCCCGGGGGTGCTCGATGCCGATGTAGACCTGGCCCGCCGGAACCCGGAAGCCCTCGGTCACGAGCTTGAAGTGGTGGATCAGCGACTCCATCGACTGGCCCATGATGTTGGCGACGTGCTCGAGCGAGTTGCCCATGCCGTCGACACCCAGCGCGAGCTGGGCCGGCCAGGCGATCTTCTTGTCCGCGATGAAGATCGGGCCCGGCTTGAGCCGGTCGAGCGCCTGCTCAACGATCTTGAGCGACTCCCGCATCTCGGCCATCCGCACCTGGTAGCGGCCCCACACGTCGCCGGTGGTCGCGGTCGGCACGTCGAACTCATAGTTCTCGTAACCGCTGTACGGCAGGGTCTTGCGCAGGTCCCAGGCCAGGCCGGCCGAGCGCAGCACCGGGCCGGTGATGCCCAGCGCCAGGCAGCCGGTGACGTCCAGGACGGCCACGCCCTGGGTCCGCTGCTGCCAGATGATCTGCCCGGACAGCAGGTCTTCGTACTCCTTGAGCTTCTTCGGCATGTAGACGAGGAAGTCGCGGATCTTCTTGATCGCCGACTCGGGGATGTCGTTCGCGACGCCGCCGGGGCGGAAGTACGCGTGGTTCATCCGCAGGCCGGTGGTCTCCTCGAAGATGTCCAGGATGTACTCGCGCTCGCGGAAGCCGTACAGCATCATCGAGATCGCGCCGATCTCCATGCCGGCGGTGGCCAGCCAGACCAGGTGCGACGAGATGCGGTTGAGCTCCATGAAAAGCACCCGGATCGTCTGCGCCCGCTCGGTGATGTCGTCGGTGATCCCGAGCAGCTTCTCCACCCCGAGGACGTAACCGGCCTCGTTGAACAGCGGAGCGAGATAGTCGGCCCGGGTCACGAACGTGGTGCCCTGGGTCCAGTTGCGGTACTCGAGGTTCTTCTCGATGCCGGTGTGCAGGTAACCGATGACGCAGCGGGCTTCGGTGACCGTCTCACCCTCGAGTTCCAGCACGAGCCGGAGCACACCGTGGGTGGACGGGTGCTGCGGGCCCATGTTGACGACGATCTTCTCGTTCGACAGCGGGTCGATGCTGCCGGTGATCGTGTCCCAGTCGCCGCCGGTGACCGTGAAGACGCGGCCCTCGGTGGTCTCGCGTTCGGTTGCGTAGCCCGATGACGTCATTGGTAGACCCTCCGCTGGTCAGGAGGCGGAATTTCGGCGCCCTTGTACTCGACGGGCACGCCGCCGAGCGGATAGTCCTTGAGCTGGGGGTGGCCCTCCCAGTCATCCGGCATGAGGATCCGGGTGAGGTTGGGGTGCCCCGTGAAGAGCACGCCGAACATGTCGTACGCCTCCCGCTCCTGCCAGTCGGCGGTCGGGTAGACGCTGGTCACGGTCGGCACGCTGCCGCCCGCCGGCACGGCCACCTCGAGGCGCACGCGACGGCGGTAGGTCATCGAGGTCAGTTGGTAGATCACGTGCAGGCGGCGGGTGTCGCTGTTGAGGTAGTCCACACCGGATACCGAGGAGCACAGCTCGAAGCGCAGGCTCTCGTCGTCCCGCATGATCTGGGCGACCTCGGCGATCTTCTCCGGCACGATGTGCAGGGTCAGCTCGTCCCGGTCGACGACGACCTTCTCGATCGCGTCGGCGAAGCCGGGGTAGGCCTCCTCGAGCGCGTCGGTGACCTCGTCGAAGTAGCTGCCGTACGGCTTGGGGCTGCCGACCACATCGGGCTTGCGCCGGACCAGGCCGCCGAAGCCGGAGACGTCACCGGTGCCCTCGATGCCGAACATGCCCTTGTGCGGGCTGGACGGCGTCTGGGCGGGCGCACCGAGTTCGGCGCCGACCGGCTCGGAAGATTCCAGACTCACTTGCCACCCTCCCGCATGTGCGGCGCCAGCTTCATCCAGTTCTCGATGCGCAACTGCTCCTCGCGGCCTTCCTTGACCGCCTGCGTCCACTCGGCCCGGCGGGTCTTGTCGGCGCGGTAGGAGGAGGGCATCGCACCGGGGGCGACGATCGGCATCTTGCCGGCGGCCTTGCGCGCCTCGAGCATCTTGCGGCCGTTCGGGCCGAGCGGGGCGGCCATGACCTTCTCGCGCATCTTGAGGATGGCGTCGATCAGCATCTCCGGCCGCGGCGGGCAGCCGGGCAGGTAGATGTCGACCGGCACGATGTGGTCCACACCCTGCACGATCGCGTAGTTGTTGAACATCCCACCGGACGACGCGCAGACGCCCATGGAGATGACCGAGCGCGGCTCGGGCATCTGGTCGTAGATCTGGCGCACGACCGGGGCCATCTTCTGGCTGACCCGGCCCGCGACGATCATCAGGTCGGCCTGGCGGGGCGAGGCCCGGAAGACCTCCATGCCCCAGCGGCCGAGGTCGTAGTGCGGGCCGCCGGACGCCATCATCTCGATGGCGCAGCAGGCGAGGCCGAAGGTCGCACCCCAGAACGACGACTTACGAGCCCAGTTCGACAGCAACTCGACGGACGACAGGAGGATGCCTGCGGGTAGCTTCTCTTCGATTCCCATGTCAGATCAGTCCCAGTTGAGTCCGCCGCGTCGCCACACGTACGTGTAGGCGATGAAGACGGTGACGATGAACAGGACCATTTCCACGAAGCCGAACACGCCCAGCGACCCGAAGGACACGGCCCACGGGTACAGGAAGATGGTCTCGATGTCGAAGATGATGAAGAGCATCGCGGTCAGGTAGAACCTCACCGGGAAGCGGCCGCCACCGATCGGCTGCGGCGCGGGCTCGATGCCGCACTCGTACGCGTCGAGCTTCGCCCGGTTGTAGCGCTTCGGGCCGACGATGGGCGCGATGCCCACCGAGAACAGCGCGAAGAGCATGCCCAGGATCAGCAGCCCCACGATCGGGACGTATGGGTTGAGAGTCATCATCTCTCCAACTCGACTGTTAGCCGCTTCACACTATTAATCCGATTCGGCCGTGCGTCGACCGGGGTGCCCCCTGTGCTCATACGGCCGGCGCCACCTTCGTCAGGCCATTGATGATCCGGTCCATGGCGTCGCCGCCACGGGGGTCGGTCAGGTTGGCCAGCAGTTTCAGTACGAACCGCATCAGCGTGGGGTGCGGCATGCCGTGCTTGGTAGCGAGGCGCATGATCTGTGGGTTACCGATCAACTTCACGAATACCCCACCTAGGCGGTAATAGCCGCCGAAACGCAGGCTCAACTCGGCCGGATAGGCCCGGAGAGCGCGTTCACGGTCGGCACCGGCGGGCCGGGCGAGCGCCTGAACGGCAACCTCCGCGGCCAGTTCGCCGGACTCCATGGCGTACGCGATGCCCTCGCCGTTCATCGGGTTGACCATGCCGCCCGAGTCGCCGACCAGCATCATGCCGCGGGTGTAATGCGGAACCCGGTTGAAGCCCATCGGCAGCGCGGCACCGAGGATCGGGCCGTCGGCGTTCTCCTCGCCGCGCATGCCCCACTCCTCGGGGGTGCCGGCCAGCCAGTCGGTCAGCAGCGAGCGGTAATTGGTCTTACCGAAGGCGTCCGACGAGTTCAGGATGCCGAGGCCGACGTTGACCCGGCCGTCACCGAGCCCGAAGATCCAGCCGTAACCGGGGAGCAGGTGGCCGTCGGCGGCGCTGCGCAGCTCCAGCCAGGACTCGAGGTAGTCGTCTTCGGCGCGCACCGGGGACTGGTAATACCGGCGGACCGCCACGCCGATGGGGCGGTCATCGCGCTTGGCCAGGCCCATGGCCAGCGGCATCTTGCCGGAGACGCCGTCGGCGGCGATCACCAGCGGAGCGCGGTACTCGATCGGCTCCTTGCCCGGGCCGACCTTGGCCGAGACACCGATGGCCCGGCCCTCGTCGTCGAGGACCGGGCCGGTGACGTTCACGCCGGTGCGCAACAGGGCTCCGGCCTCGACCGCTCGTTTGGCGAGCATGTCGTCGAAGTCGAGCCGGGTGCGGACCAGGCCGTAGTTGGGGAAGCTGGCCAGATCGGGCCAGTCGAGCTCGAGCCGGACCCCGCCGCCGATCACGCGCAGGCCACGGTTGTGCAGCCAGCCGGCCTTCTCCGAGGTGTCGACACCCATCCGGACGAGCTGACGCACGGCCCGCGGGGTCAGTCCGTCGCCACAGACCTTCTCGCGGGGGAACTCCGTTTTCTCCAGCAACAGGACGCGAAGACCGTGCCGCGCCATGTGGTAGGCCGCCGCGGAGCCACCGGGCCCCGCACCGACCACGATTACGTCTGCCTCGTCGCCGATCGGTGCTGACGGTCCAGCGGGCCCTGTTGTTTCGTGGCTCTGCACGGCACACCTCCGTCTCGTGCGGGCTCGTGAAACAGTTCACAAGCACGCCCAGATCGGAGTCTAGGACGGCCATCGAAACACGTTCGGGTTAGGCAACCCTAACTGTTTCGCACCGGTGAAATGCCCGATCCGCCTTCGGTCAAGGGCCGCTCAGGTTCATCTCGCGACTCTTGATCCAGGTATTCCCGAAACGTACCGTTCATTGCCCGATCAAGGGCGACGATCAGCTCATCTACTAGGTCTTGAGCCAGTTCGGGATCCTGCGCGGCCACCATCCGGATACGGGCGGCCAGCTCCATGCCGCGGCGCTCGCCTGCTTCGCTGTCATCAATCGCGATGTCGATGTCGGTGTCCTCGAGATGTCCGAAGGTCGTCATATCGGCAGCAAAACAGCTCTTTCTGGAGCTGTACGCCGAATGCCCGATTTATACCCGAGTGGCACGATGGAGCGCGACAATACCCCCGGTCAGGTTGCGCCAGCCGACCCGCGCCCACGGGCCCGATCCACCGATCTTGGCGGCCAGAGCGGCCTGGTCCGGCCAGGCGCGGATCGATTCCGCAAGATAGACGTACGCCTCCGGGTTGCTGGAGACGCCGCGGGCCACCGTCGGCAGCGACCGCATCAGGTACTGCAGGTAGACAGTACGGAACGCGGGGTTCAGCGGGTGGCTGAACTCGCAGACCACCAGCCGGCCGCCCGGTCGCGTCACCCGGCCGAGCTCGCGCAGCGCCCCCTCGGTGTCGACCACGTTGCGCAGCGCGAAGGAGATGGTCACCGCGTCGAAGGTGGCGTCCGGGAACGGCAGCCGCAACGCGTCCCCGGCCAGCAGCGGAACCTCGCGACCCGCGTGCCGCCCGGCCCGCAGCATGCCGGTCGAGATGTCGGCGCCGACCGCGAACGCCCCCGAGCGGGACAGCTCCTCGGTGGAGACACCGGTGCCGGCGCCCACGTCCAGGACCCGCTCGCCGGGGCGCAGTCCGAGCGCGGCCCGGGTCGCCCGGCGCCAGCCCCGGTCCTGGCCGAAGGAGAGCACGGTGTTGGTGAGGTCGTACCGCTTGGCCACGCCGTCGAACATCTCGGCGACCTCGTGCGGCTGCTTGTCCAGATCTGCGCGCGTCACGAGGTAACTCTGCCACTCGGAGAAAACAGAACAGGCGAGATGGTCACCCATCTCGCCTGTGCCTTATGCGTTATATAAACGACCGCCATCGGTCGGGTCCGCGACCGTCAAGCTCGCGCCTGACGTTCCAAGGAAGTTCTCAGACTTACGCGAGGAACGTAACCAGCGGGAACAGAGCGGGGTAGGGGTTTACGGCCCTCGTTACGAAGCAGCAATGACCCCCACGCCGCTTACCCGACCCCTACCTGACCGAACGGCCGATATCGACCCCCCGAAAGGGGGCCGTTACTTGGCGTCGACCAACGGAAGAGTCTTCTTGCCGGGCATCGCGATCGACGAGAAGTGACTCACGACACGATCATCGGTCGGGTCGTCGGCCTCGGTGCGGTGCACGGCCAGGTGGTTGTAGAGGGTGTCGCGCCAGGCCGGGATGCGGTCGGCGGTGCGGATCATCCAGATCAGCTCGTGCAGGTTGGACCGGTGCCGGGCGCCGGCCGAGGAGATCACGTTCTCCTCCAGCATGATCGAGCCCAGGTCGTCGACGCCCAGGTGCAGTGCCAGCTGGCCGACGTCCTTACCGGTGGTCAGCCAGGACGCCTGCAGGTGCGCGATGTTGTCGAAGAACAGCCGGGAGACCGCGATGAACCGCAGGTATTCCATCGTGGTGGCCTGGGTGCGGCCCTTCAGGTGGTTGTTCTCCGGCTGGTAGGTCCACGGGATGAAGGCCCGGAAGCCGCCCAGCTCGTGCGACGTCTCGACGGCCGTGTCCTGGTAGCCGTTGGCCACCGCGAGGTCCTGGCAGTCGCGGATCATCCGGATGTGCTCGATGCGCTCGGCGTGCGTCTCGCCGGTGCCCATCATCATGGTCGCGGTCGAGGACAGGCCGTTGCGGTGCGCAATGGTCATGACCTCGATCCAGCGCTCTCCGCTCTCCTTGAGCGGGGCGATCGCCTTCCGCGGCCGCTCCGGCAGCATCTCGGCACCGGCCCCGGCGATCGAGTCGAGCCCGGCCGCCTTGATCCGCAGGATCGCCTCCTCGATCGAGACGCCGTCGACCTTGGCCATGTGCAGGATCTCGCTGGGCCCGATCGAGTGGATCATGAGCTGTGGATAGGCCTCTTTGACCCCGGAGAACAGCGACTCGTAATAGGCCACCCCGAATTCCGGGTGGTGGCCGCCCTGGAGCATCACCTGGGTGGCGCCGAGGTCGATCGCCTCGCCGCACCGGCGCAGGATCTCCTCCATCGGGTGCGCCCAGCCGTCCTTGTGCTTGGGCGCGCGGAAGAAGGCGCAGAACTTGCAGGCCGTGACGCACACGTTGGTGTAGTTGATGTTGCGGTCGATCAGGTAGGTGACGACGTTGTCGGGGTAGCGGCGGCGCCGGACCGTGTCGGCCGCCTCACCCAGCGCGTGGAACGGCGCGTCGGTGTAGAGCAGCAGCGCCTCCTCGGGCGTGATCCGCCCGCCGTCGGCCGCGCGCTGCAGGATGTCGTCGATCTCCCGGTTCGCCGTCACGCCTCGAAGACTACGTCCCCGATCAGGTGCACGGCAGCGGCGAGGGTCACTGACGTCGTTAGTCTCTATGGCGGTCGTCAGGGGGTGGGTCTTGCTCGTAGTACAAGCCGGGTGGGTGCCCGGCACGGGGCTCGTGCTCTGGGCCGAGGACTTCTCGCCTCTCGATCAGGTTCTGCCGGGCGAGCCGAGGACGATCGCCCTGAAACTGCCCGGAACGACCCGCGGTCCGGTGCCGTCGGCCGAGCTGGCGACGGCGACCCGGATCAAGCTCCGCTCCTACGACGTGCCGGCCCTGCTGATCAGGGACGGGGCCGCGCTGGCCACGCTCGCCTCGGCGGACGACGCCGGCGACGAGTGGCTGGCCGGGCCCTCACTGCGCTACCTGGGCGTACTCGCCGGGTTTGCCTGTGATCTGGCCCGGCGCGGCCGCATGCTGCCGCAACTCGTGACCGAGGGCGGGGTGCCGACCGCCCGCTGGCGGCCGGTGATCACCGGCGGTGACGCGGCCGCCTACCGCGACTTCGCAGCCGGCATGCCCCCGGTGGTCCGGGCCAGCGGGGCCGGCCTGGGCCGCACCCTGCGGGACGCCCTGAACGTCCTGGTCGACGCGTCGGCGCGGACCCTGATGCCGGAGCGGCTGCTGCGCGGCCTTCGGCCTGGGCCGAAGGCCGAGCTCTCCGACCGGTGGGTCTCGGCGCTCACCGCGGATGACCCGGCGCTGCTCGGCGCGAAGCCGGCCGAGGTGCGCGAGCTGGGCGCGGCCCTCGGCGACTGGATGCGGGCCGCCAACGATGCGAACGGGCCGGTCCGGGTCAGTTTCCGGCTGAGCGAGCCGCTGCCCGGCGAGGACGAGTGGGGTCTCGAGTTCGCCCTGCAGTCGGCCGAGGACTCGGCCCTCTATCTGCCGGCCACCGAAGTGTGGGACGGCGCCCGCTTCCCCGGGATGCCGGCCCGGCCGGACGAGACGCTGCTGGCCGGGCTGGGCCGGGCGGTGCGGCTGTTCCCGCTGCTGCACGTGGCGCTCGGCGACCAGCAGCCGGCCGCGATGACGCTGGACACCGGCGAGGCGCACGAATTCCTCCGGCAGGCCGCGCCGCTGCTGCAGGCGGCCGGTTTCGGCGTCATGCTGCCGAAATGGGCCGGGCGCAAGGGCGTCGGCCTGAAGCTGACGACGCGTTCGAAGACCAGCTCGGCTAAGGCCCTGGCCGGCTCCGGGTTCGGGCTGGAGCAGCTCGTCGAGTTCCGGATCGATCTGGTCATCGGGGACAGCACGGTCACCGCCGAGGAGCTCGCCGAGCTGTCCCGGCTCAAGGTGCCGCTGGTCCGGGTGCGTGGCCAGTGGGTCGAGCTGGACGATCGGCAGCTGAAGGCCGCGCTCAAGGCGGTCGGCCGGCGCCGAGACGGCGAGATGACCGCCGGCGAGGTGCTGCAGCAGGTGATCGACGGCGGCGAGGAGGACCTGCCGCTCGTCGAGGTGGACGCGGACGGGACGCTCGGTGACCTGATCTCCGGGCAGGCGGCCGACCGGCTCGCCCCGATCGGCACGCCGCCCGGCTTCCAGGGGACGCTGCGTCCGTACCAGGAGCGTGGCCTGTCCTGGCTGCACTTCCTGGGCCGCCTCGGCCTGGGCGGCATCCTGGCCGACGACATGGGCCTGGGCAAGACGGCGCAGACGCTGTCACTGCTGGTGCAGGAGCGGTTGGACGGGACTCCGAAGCCCACGCTGCTCATCTGTCCGATGTCACTGGTCAGCAACTGGCAGAAGGAAGCTGCCCGGTTCGCCCCGCAGATCCGGACCTATATCCATCATGGAGCGTCGCGTAAGAAGGACGGCATCGAGACCGCCGACCTGGTGATCACCACCTACGGCACCGCGGTCCGCGACCTGGCGACACTGAAAGCCCAGGAATGGGAACGCGTCGTCTGCGACGAGGCGCAGGCCATCAAGAACAGCGGAACCCGTCAGGCCCAAGCCGTACGCGCCATTCCCGCGCGTACTCGTATTGCTCTCACCGGCACGCCGGTGGAGAACCACCTGGCCGAACTGTGGTCCATCATGGATTTCTGCAATCCGGGCTTTCTCGGTCCGGCGAAGCATTTCCGCCGGCGATTCCAGGAGCCGATCGAGGTACGCCAGGACGAACTGGCCGCCGAGGCGCTGAAGCGGGCGACCGGCCCGTTCGTGCTGCGCCGCCTCAAGACCGACAAGTCAATCATCTCGGACCTGCCGGAGAAGAACGAGATGAAGGTCTGGTGCACGCTCACGGCCGAGCAGGCCACGCTCTACCAGGCGGTGGTCGAGGACATGATGGCCACGATCGAGAAATCCGAGGGCATCGAGCGCCGCGGCAACGTGCTGGCCGCGATGACCAAGCTCAAGCAGGTCTGCAACCACCCGGTGCACCTGCTCAAGGACGGTTCCCGGCTGCCGTCCCGCTCGGGCAAGCTGGCCCGGCTCGAGGAGCTGGCCGCCGAGATCGTGGAGGACGGCGACAAGGCGCTGGTCTTCACGCAGTACGCCGAGTGGGGCACCATGCTGCAGCCCTACCTGGCCGCCCACCTGGACCGCCCGGTACTGTGGCTCCACGGTGGACTGTCGAAGGTGAAGCGAGACGCGCTGGTCGAGGAGTTCCAGACCGCCGACGAGCCGATGCTCTTCCTGCTCTCCCTCAAGGCGGCCGGCACTGGCCTCAACCTGACCGCCGCCAACCACGTCGTCCACTTCGACCGCTGGTGGAACCCGGCGGTGGAAGATCAGGCCACCGACCGCGCGTTCCGCATCGGACAGTCGCGCGACGTGCAGGTCCGCAAGTTCATCTGCACCGGGACGCTGGAGGAGAAGATCGACGCGATGATCGAGCGGAAGAAGGCGCTCGCCTCGTCGGTGGTCGGCACCGGCGAGGGCTGGATCACCGATCTCGGCACCGACCAGCTGCGCGAACTCTTCGAGCTCGACCTGGCGGGGGTGCGCTGATGCCGTTCGACCGGGACGGGAAGTTCTACGAGGCCGGCCGCGCGATCGAGGTCGACGGCGGGCTCGCGGTGCGGGCCAAGCGCGGCAAGATCGGCGAACAGTGGTGGTCGCGGCGCTTCGTCGACGTGCTGGAACGCGTCTGCGACGGCGGGCGGCTGGCCCGCGGGCGGGCCTACGCCCGCAAGGGCCAGGTCATGGACTTCCAACTCGCGGCGGGAAAGGTGACGGCCCGGGTGCAGGGTTCCCGACCCCAGCCGTACGCCGTCACGGTCACGATCGCGGCCTTCGACGAGACACAGTGGACTTCACTCACCGACGCGCTCGGTAGCCGCGCGCTGTATCGGGCCGCCCTGCTGGCCGGTGAGATGCCCCGCGAGATCATCGACGTCTTCGCCGAGCACGACCTGCCACTCTTCCCCGACAATTTGGACATTCACTGCAACTGTCCAGATTGGGGAGTGCCCTGCAAGCACGGCTCGGCGGTGCTCTACGTACTGGCCGAGGCGTTCGACGACGACCCGTTCCTGGTGCTGGCCTGGCGCGGACGCGACCGGGAGGCCCTGCTGGGCGCCCTGCGCGGCACTCCCGAACCGGTCGAGACGGTGGACCCGCTCGCGGTCGAGGAGACTCCGCTGGAGGAGGTCGCGCTGGCCGACTACTACTCCCCCGGCCTGTCACTGGGCCGGCTGCGCGAGCGGCCGTCCCGGGTGACCGCCCCGCCCGAACTGCTGCTGCGTGCGCTCGACGCGCCGCCGGTGCGGGTGCGGCACATTCCGCTGGTCGACGTGCTCAAGTCCGCCTACCGCGAGTTGGCGGAGCCGTCGTCCACGATGGACGACGGCTCCTGAGGGGAGTTCAGCCCTTGCGCCACTTCTGGTTCGAGGTGCCGGCGCAGTCCCACAGTTGCAGCTTCGCGCCGTCGTTCGCGTTCAGGTCGGCGATGTCGACGCACTTATTGGCCTGCGGGTTGACCAGGTCGCCGGCGGCGCTCAGCACGAACTGCTGAGCGCCGGTGCCGTTGCAGGTCCAGAGCTGGATCGCGGCGCCGTTCGCCGTCGAGCCGGAGGCCACATCCGCGCACTTGCCGCTCGGGCTGAGCAGCGTGCCGTTGGTGAACGACCACTTCTGCGCGTTGGTGCCGTTGCACGTCCACATCTGCAGCCGCGCGCCGTCCACGAAGCTCGAGTTCGGCACGTCGATGCACTTGTTGTTGAGGCTGCTGATCAGCGCGGTCGCGGTGGACGGCGGCGGCGTGGTGCCGCCACCACCGGTGAACGGCGACAACACGATCCCGGCCGAGCGCGGGTCACCGTCGTTGACCAGCGACTCGAAGTTGCCGACATCATCGAAGGCGAACGCGTACGCCTTGCCGTCGGTCATGTTGGCGTGGATCACCTTGGCGTACACATTGGTCGGATTGTTCTGGTAGAACGCGGCGGCGTTGGTGCTCGGCTGGGTGTCGACGGTGCCGAGCGTGCCACGGTTGAGCGCGGCGCACAGCGTGCGCGAGATCGGGCCCACCACCAGGTCGTTCGGTGCCGGGAGGTCACCGTCGCAGCCCCACACGCTGGCCGACGACGGGCGGTTGAACGACGCCACCTGGGCGCCCGAGGAGTTGGTGAAGTTCATGACGTTGCCCGATGTACGCCCGAAGTATTTGGTGTTGGGTTGGTCTCCGAACGGCACCACGGTCAGCGTCTTGCTGCTGTAGGCGCTCCACGCGCTCGCGATGTACGAGTCGAGATAGTTGGCGCTCAGCAGGCCCGAACCGGCCGCCTTGCCCGGCGAGAGCACCCGCAGCACGGTCCCGTCGGAGCGGGTGTAGACCGTGTTCGCCCAGCCCGACGTGCCCTTGATCGTGTTGATCACGTTGGTCCGGCCGTTCGCGACCATGTCGCCGGTGCGCTTGGTGACACCGTTGCTGCCGGTCACGGTCACCGCGTGCGGCACCGCGAACATGTCGACCTGCGAGCTGTTCAGCCACAGACCGGAGTCGTTGTAGGTGAACTCGCTCCAGTCGAACAGGATGTTGTAGTTGGCGTCGCCGGACGCCCACGGCGCCGGCTGGACGAGCCCGTCCGGGGTGAGGAAGAACTTCAGCTTCTCGCCGAACGAGAAGTAGACCCGGCCGGAGAAGCCGCGCGGGAAGTTGATCGTCGTGCTGCCGCCGTTGCCGGCGCCGGGGATCGACACGTCCGGTGCGGGCGAGGGCGGGAGCTGCCCGCCGCTCCATGCGGTGAAGGTGCCGGCCTGGTTGACGTAGCCGAGCCGGCCGGAGGAGAGCTGCACGCCGATGACGTACAGGTAGACCGCGTCGCCGCGGCCGGTGCTGTTGGAAACGGTGACCGGCAGGAGGTTGGGACCGACGGCTTGCGCCGCCGATGGGGAGACGGCCGCGGCGACCGGGATGGTCATGGCCAGCGCGGCGAGAGCACGCAGGACGGTACGCACGGGGAACACCTCTTTCCGTACGGGGATCGGCTGAGGTTCCTTCTGGGGGAGAGCGCTCTCACAGAGTGAATATTGTTAACAAGGTGTGTCAATAGACGGTTACGGATGTCCGGTGCGCGCGGGCAAACGACGCGTCAAACGGGCATTAGGCTCGGATCATGAGTGACATGAGCTACCGCCGGCTGGGCACCTCGGGTCTGGTCGTCTCGGTCGTCGGCATCGGCTGCAACAACTTCGGCCGCAAGCTCGACGCGGACGGCACCAGGGAAGTCGTAGACGCGGCCATCGACGCCGGCATCACCCTGTTCGACACCGCCGACATCTACGGCACCCCGCACGGCGCCTCCGAGGAATGCCTCGGCGCCGCCCTGAAGGGCCGCCGCGACGACGTCATCGTGGCCACCAAGTTCGGCATGGACATGGAAGGCCTCAACGGCAACGACTTCGACGCCCGCGGCTCCCGGCGCTACATCGTGCGCGCGGTCGAGGCCTCCCTGCGCCGCCTCGAAACCGACTACATCGACCTCTACCAGATGCACCAGCCCGACGAGTCCACGCCGATCGACGAGACCCTCGCCGCCCTCGACGACCTGGTCCGCTCGGGCAAGGTGCGCTACCTGGGCAACTCCAACTTCGCCGGCTGGCAGATCGCCGACGCCGACTGGATCGCCCGGGCCGCCGGGCACACCCCGTTCATCAGCGCGCAGAACCGCTACAGCCTGCTCCAGCGCTACGTCGAGGACGAGGTGGTGCCGGCCTGCGAGCAGTTCGGCCTCGGCCTGCTGCCGTTCTTCCCGCTCGACTCCGGCCTGCTGTCCGGCAAGTACACGCGCGGCGAGCGGGCACCGGTCGGCACCCGGCTGTCCCAGGACCGCTACCAACGGGTGCTCGCCGACGCCGACTGGGACACCATCGAGCGGCTGACCGCCTTCGGTGAGGAGCGCGGGCACAGCCTGCTCGAGGTCGCCATCGCCGGTCTGGCGGCACGACCCGCTGTGACCAGCGTCATCGCCGGTGCCACCAGCGCCGCCCAGGTCCAGGCCAACGCCGCCGCCGCAAACTGGCAGCTCAGCGTGGATGACGTGGCCGCCCTGGACGCCGCACTCAACGGCTGATCCGGCAACACCCGTCCGGGCTCGTCCCAACGGGCGGTGCGATTTCGTAGCGTTTGGCTGATAGCTTCGCCAGCGCACCGACCGCCGCCCGTTGGGATGATCCATTGCCCGCTGTCGTCCGCCCGCGCGTTCTGCTCCGGCACCTGCCGTTGCTGGTCGTCCTGGCCGGGGCCATCGGACTGCGCGTCGCGTACGTGCTGACCTACCCGTACGCGTTCTTCTTCCCCGACAGCCGCCCCTACATGGAGTCGGCCTACCTGAGCACGCCCAACCCGGCCCGCCCGTACGGGTACTCCTGGCTGCTCAAACCCTTCCTGCACGTGTCCTACGAACAGGTGGCGATCGCCCAGCACATCCTCGGCGTCGTCCTGCTCGTCGCCGGCTACGCGTTCCTGGTCCGGCGCGGTTGCAAACCGTGGCCGGCCGCGCTCGCCGTGCTGCCGTTCGCCGTCGACGCGCGGGTGCTCACCCTCGAACACTTCGTGCTGGCCGAAACCGCCTACATCACGCTGACCGCCGGCGGACTGTTCCTGCTCGCCTGGCGCCCGAAGCTGGGCTGGCTCGCGGCGGCACTGGCCGGCACGCTGCTCGGCTTCGCCGCGGTGACCCGCTCGGTCGGCCTGCCGATCCTCGCGCTGGCCGCCGCCTACCTGGTGATCCGCCGGGTCGGCTGGATCCGGCTGGTCGCCTTCACGCTGCCGGTCGTCGGGTTCCTCGGCGGCTACCTGATCTGGTACCACCAGTTCACCGGCGTCTACTCGTTCGGGCAGTACAGCGGACGCTTCCTCTACGGCCGGGTGATGCCCATCGCCGACTGCGACAAGCTGAAACTCACCGCCGACCAGCGCGAACTCTGCATGCCGGACGCCCCGCCGACCTGGGTGCAGCGCCCCGACAACTACATCTGGAGCGCGCTCAGCCCCGCCCGCCGCCTCTACCCCTCCGAGACCAGCGACAAAATCCTGGGCGACTTCGCCAACACGGTGATCAAACAGCGCCCCGGGGCCTACCTCGGCATGGTCGCCGAACAATCCTGGTGGCACCTGACCTGGCGCCCCCCACTCAACTCGGACGCCGAATGCCTGGCCCGCATCTGGCTCCCACCGGCCAAGGTGGGCACCGACTGCGTGGCGCGCTACTACACACCCGCCGCCCGGCCCGACAAGATGCCGCCCCCGCACTTCCTGACGGCAAATCCGGACGCCAACCGCTTCCAGGCGTACGGCAAGGTAGTCACCACGCCCGGCCCGCTCTACGCCGTCGGGATGCTGGCGGCGATCGTCGCCGCGTGCTGGCGGCCACGCCGCCGGCCGTGGCGCGAGGCCGCCGACGCGTTGCTCTTCACCGGGGCGGGCTTCGGGTTGCTGGTGGTCAGCGTGGCCACCAGCCTTTTCGACTACCGGTACGCGGAACCCGCGGTCCTGCTGATCCCGATCGGCCTGGCCCTGTCAGCGACCCGAATAGCCGCGGTATCCCGAAAACCACTCCCGGCAATCCCCCGACAGCGAACCTCCGAAGCCGACCCCGACGCCACGCCCCCGATCGCACCGCAACCCGCGCCCGACGCCGAGGACATCCCACAGCCGAAGATCAAAGCCGGGTCCGAGGCACAGGCCGAAGCCGACCCGCAGGCCGGGTCCGAGACACAGCCGCAGGCCGGAGCCAAAGCGCAGGCCGGGTCCGTGCCG
>NZ_BOQN01000041.1 GCF_018332695.1 Paractinoplanes toevensis | reverse complement strand
CCGCGTACCCAACCTCTCGGGTCAGTACACCTAGGTCGGCTCCACTCCGGACACTCCGAAACGCTCGATCAGTCGCGAGAATTGGCACAAACCGTTCGCATTCGCGGGTCGAATGCGTGCCCACCGTGCGTTACTCTCAGTGCCGCTGAGATCGGGGGGATCTTCGGTGTTTCCGTCTGTCCAATCTGAACGTGACGATGCGCGAATCGGGGACGCGCGTCAATTCATCACCGAGGTGGAGCGGCTGGCGGCGCAGGTGCCTGGGGGAGGCCCGCCGCCGCGGCTCGACCGGATCACCGGCCCGGACCGCAGCGGCACGGCATTTGCCGTGGTCGATGCGCTCGGCCGGTTCGTCGACATCGGCCTGCACTCGGCCTGGTGGTTGGCGCTGGGCCCGGCCGGGGTGGCCGATGCGCTGCTCGAGGCGCTGGCGACGGCGCGGTTGAAGGCAGCCCTGGTGCCGATGATTCTGCGTCACGCAATGTCACCAATGCTTGCCGTTGAGCAACATACGGTCCGTGACGGCTTTCTCGATGCCGCCGGTGGCCGGATCGCCGAGGCCGGCCGGCTGATCGACGACGCCGGCCCGGAGCCGCCGGCCGTTCGGGTGATCACCGGGACGCGCGGGCTCTTCCACCTGCACCTGCGGGGAAACCGGATCGACCGGGCCGAGGTCACCGGCGTCCCCGACACCGACCTGTTGGTGGCCGACGCGCGCGAGGTATTAGCGTCGGCATATGCAACCGACCATCGTGGTACGCGGTGAGGCGATCCGTGAGGTGACGCCCGAGCTGGCCGTCTTCTCCCTGACGGTGTCCGCCCGCGGCCGGGACAAGGACGCCGTCCTGGCCCATCTCACCGAGCGCGCGGCCGCGTTGCGCGCCGCGCTGGACGGCTACGGCCCAGCGATCGAGCGCCGGGAGACCACCGCGGTGCAGGTCTTTCCCGACTTCAAGAAGGCCGGCGACCGCCCGGTGGCCTGGACCGGCAGCACCGGCACCACGGTGACGGTCGCCGATTTCGCGGCGCTCGGCGAGATGCTGCCCGCGCTGGCCGGTCTCGACCAGGCGTCGCTGGCCGGCCCGTGGTGGCAGATGCGGCCCGGGAGCACGGCCGGTGCCGAGGTGCGCCGGGCCGCGATCGTCGATGCCCTGGACCGCGCCCGGGAGTACGCGGCGGCGGTCGGCAGCCGGATCGACCGCCTGGTGGAGATCTCCGACGAGCTCGCCGGGGGTGGCGGGTTCCAGCCGATCATGGCTCGGTCGGCGATGGCCGCCGACGCGACGTTACCGCTGGATCCACAGGTGCAGACGGTGCAGGCGTCGGTCATCGTCCGGGTAACGATCACCGATCCCGATCTGTCTGGTAAATAAGTAAAATTCGGTTTTGTCCGCATGCATCGGCATGATTCGTAAGACTCGGCTGCATGCCGAAGGGTCGTCGGGACGTCCTGCTGCGGGTGGCGAACGTCAACCCGGAAAGTGTCATCACGCACACCGACCGGGTCCTCTACTCCGCGGTCGGCGTCTTCATCCTGCTGTACTTCGTGTACGCCACGGTGGGTGGCGCCGCGTTCATCGATGCCAGCTCCAACTATCAGCAGCCGTGGTACCGCTGGCTGGTCGGCCCGATGATCGCGGCCGGCGTGGTCGCCTACGACCGGGCCGTCGTCGGCCGGGTCGGCATCAGCTACGACAAGCTGGAATCCACCGATCCGCACGAGTTCCTGCGCAAGCCCACCGCCGGGCTGTACATCGGCCGGCTCGGCCTGGCCCTGCTCTTCGCGGTGCTGATCACCGAGCCGCTGATGCTCGCCCGCTACCAGGGCGAGATCGACGCGCGGCTCAACGAGGTGCACAACCAGCAGCTCACCCGGATCGACACGGACGGCGTGATCGGCACCTGGACGGCCCGGCTCAACCAGCTCAAGCAGGCTCGACGACCAGGCCTCCGTGCTGGACCGGCAGGCCGGGACGCTGCTGGACACCCAGCGCGTGGCCCGCGACGCCCGCGCCGCCGAGCAGGCCGAACTGACCCGGCAGATCAGTGACCAGCGGAAGACCAACAACAAGGCGGTCAAGTCCGACGCCGGTTTCGGGGCCCGCACTGCCGCCATGTGGCACCTGGTGACCAGCGATTTCTGGGGCGTCGGCATCTTCTATCTGGGCATCACGCTGCTGCTGGTGGCGCTGGACTGCACGGCGGTCGGGCTCAAGTTCGTCTCCCGTGGCAACGCGTACGAGCGCAACGAGGCCCGCATCGCGCGGCGCACCGAGCACGAGGCCGCGCTGCTGCACGAGCGGGGCATCCAGGACGCCCGCACCTACGGCGCCGCGATGGCGAAGGTGGTGACCGAGGGCATCGAGGCCGCGGTCCAGGACGAGCAGGTCGCCCGCGAATCGGCCGAGCGGGCCAGCGCGGTCCTCCGGAGGTCGGTAGTGGTGCCCGAGGAGGTGCACCGGCTGACCGCACACGGCGGACGGCACCACCGCCCGCTGCACGGCGAGCTGCTGGTGCCTGATGTGGAGGAGGAGCCGTCGCCCAACGGACGGCACCGCCGGTCGGTCCGCGCGCCGATGATCGTCGACGAGGACGTGCGGGTGCTGCCGGCCGGCAAGAACGGCCGGCACTACCGCCGGGCGTAGCTCAGTCGGCGTCCTCCAGCCGTACGCCGGAAGCCTGGATCGGCACCGTGAAGACCGCGCCGTTGCAGGCTGCGGCCGCATCGCTCCGCATGCTCAGCGCGCCCGGGATGGTGAACGCGCCGATCGTGTTACGCGGCACCTCCCAGGACACCGGGAACCGATTCCCGGTGATCTCCACCCGCGAGTCCCGGCAGCCCGCGTCCCGATGCTCGGCGTCGGCCACGATGTTGCCGGTACCCGGCGTCACCGCCGTGATCCGGATCGGGAAGTCGTAGTCGTTGGTCACCGTCACGGTGAGGTTGCCGTCCTGCCCCCGCGACAACGGCCGGTTGAGGTCGGAGCGAGCACGCAGCGCGAGCTCGATCGCCGTGCCGCTGCTCGCATGCCCGGTCTCGGAGCCGGTGATCTGCCAATACACCCAGGCCGCGCCGGCGTTGACCACGACCGCGGCGGCGGCCGCGGCCGACAGGATCACCCTGGTCCGCCGGTTCAGCCGAGGCCGGCGCTGGTCGCCGGGAAGCCGCACCTCCCAGGTCGGCTCCTCGTGATCGGCCGATTGCAATTCGATGTGGCCCGACGGATCGAGGTCGGCCCGGTCGTCGCCCGATTGCCGAACCGGCGAATCGAGTCGTTTCATGACAACGCCTCAAGAATGAGCGTGGCGGGCCGTCTGCTGAACATTCGCATGCGGACGAGTTCCTCCTCTCCAGACCGGCTGGGACTGGTTGTTCAACGGTCCCCGACGACCCCCGGTCATGTGATCGGGATTCCGTTCGCCGTTGTGCGCGCATACATCGCACAGGTGCGGCTGACCGGCTTAACTCCAATGGGGGATACCCTCCCCGCGCGCGCTGACCAGCACATACGCTTTCCACGATCCCTTCGGCACGCTTTGCGGCGCAACACCGGCCAAGGCCGGTGCAAATCCACGGTGGTCAGGCCGGGGTTGCCGAGTCCCGCTCATTTTCGGTACGGGATGAGCACCGCACCCGAGAGTTCGAATTGTCCCCCTCGTCCATACCTGTGGGAGTGCCCGAAGACGACCACGGCCGCTTGGCCTAATCCGGACGCGCCGAACAGATAGATCGAGCCCCCGGCGCGGGACCCGCCGAGGGCTCGAGCATTTGCGGACCGGATCAAGAATCGGTTGTTTCGGTTTCCTCGGGCGTCGGCTCGACTACCGGTTCGGTGGTCGGCGGCGTGGTTTCGGCCGGCTCTTCGACGGCCGGCGCCGTCTCCGGTGCGGTGGCTGCCGGCTCTTCCGGCGCAGGCTTCTCCGGCGCAGGCTTTTCCGGCGCGGTCGCCGGTGCGCCCGTGTTCGCGGGGTCATCGCCGACCGTCACCGCCGGCGGCGTACCGGTGAACCGGAGTCGCTGACTCCGGCCGCTCTCCGTCCCGGTCCAGCCCCGATACCGCGGTGTGACCGTCCAGTACCACCAGCCGCCCAGCCGCTCGGTGGCGCCGAAGATGACCGTCTCGGTCGTCCCGCCGCTCGCCGCCACCATCCGTGTGACGTCCGACAGCGGCGGTTCGTCGACGCTGTGCGCGGTGACGACGTAGTGATCCATCAGCACGCCGGCCGCGATCTCCTGAGCGCTCCAACTGACGACGGCCCGGCCGTTCTGCCCGGCCACACTCGGGGGCACGCCGCGCGGCATCCTGGCCACCGTCGCGGTCATCATCGCCTCGCCGGGGACGGTCCAGTTGCCACCCGCGTAGGCGAAGGCGGTGCCCCCGACCCCGAGCGCCACCGCGACCACGGCGATGACCAGCTGCTTCGCGCCGCGGCTCATCGGTCCGCCCGGTAACCCACGCCGGAGATGTTGATCGTGAACCAGGCCCCGGCATACTTCTCCGAGGTGCCGGACGGCATCGTGACCGGCAGCGCACCCGCGAGGTCGGTCCGGCCGTGCGCGGCGACCACCACCGGCAGACGCCCGGTGTACGGCCGGACCTGAAGACTGGCCGAGGTCGCCGGGCAGCCGCGCCGGGACGACCGGGTGACCCGACCGCTGAGTTGCTGGACGCGCAACCGGTACCCCGCCGGGTTGTGCACGGTGGCGATCGGACTCCACCACTTCGTCAGCATCGGGTTCCCCTGATCACGATGACCGGGGGTGAGGCCGGCCGCCACACCCCGGTAGAGCTTGATCAGGCGGCCGTCTGCACGGCGGTGAAGGTGAAGTTCGCCTTGACGTGCAGGCCGGCGCAGGACTGCGGCAGGTCCTTGATGGTGACGTCGGTGTCCACCGTCGTGCTCTTCTCGGCCCCGACGGCGGGCTTGCCCGGGAAGACCAGCGGCTCGACCACGTTGACGCCGGTCGCCTTGAGATCGTCCGAGCACTTCTTGTTGGCCTCGACGGTGGCACCCTTGCTGACCTCGAATGCCCCCGGCGTGAGGGCACCGGTGAGCGTGACCGGGAACTCGTTCGGGTTCTCGACCTTCAGCGTGATCTTGGTTTTGCGGCCCGGGTACAGGTTGGCACCGAGCGAAGCCGTGGCGGTGAGCGGCTTGATCTGGGCGGCATCGGCCTCGGCCGTACCCGCCCCGTCCACGTTCCACCCGACGAAGGCCCAGGCGGCGGCACCCCCACCGATGAGTACGGCGGCGATGCCGGCGACGACAGCGGAGCGCTTGCTGTTCTTACCCATGATCTTGTTCCTCCGGGACGATGAGGGAACGCCATTCGACTGGTCCGGCGCTGCGGACCAACATGGTCGAATCGAAATAACTTCGCGATAGGGCGTACGTGCGACCCGGCCAACCTCAAGGGCGCCCGAAATAACCGTTCGGACGATCTAGCGCACTGCTCACCATCGATGCAAATACCCGATCACGGGGCCTCTGCCAGGGAAAACGCCGTTCATCTTGCCCGCCATGCGGCCAGCTCGGGCGGCCGGTCGGCGCGAATTTCACAAATAATTCCGGGCAGCATTCACGACGAAAAAGTCCAAAGTGTTCATCCGCCACTCAGCCGTTCGGCGAGAGATCCGCCTGAAAGATGCATGCAGTCCATGCCTCTGTCGACCGCAGACCTGGATCGAGCCTCCGGCGCGGGACCTCGCCGGAGGCTCGATCTTTCCCGGGTGCCATCAAGGACCGGTCGTCACCGTTTCGGTCGGTGACGGCGTTTCGGCCGGTGACGTGGTCGTCGGCGTCGCCGCGGGAGTCGTTGTCGCTGCTTCGGTCGGAACGGCGGCGGCCGGTGCGGTCGTCGCCGTGGTCTCCGCCGGCCGGTCAGTCTCGGCCGGCGGGGTTGCGGCGCCGTCGGCCGGTTCACCTGTCGTCGTGGTCGGTGCGGTCGTCGACGTGTCGACCGACCGAGCTGCCGCCGCGGTACCGGCCGCCGGGGTGCCGGGGAAGTTCAGGCGCTGGCTCTTGCCGCTCTCCGTCCCCACCCAGAGATGGAGCTTCGGGACGATCGTCCAGTACCACTTGCCGCCGGCCACCTCGGCGGCGCTGAAGGTGACGGTCTCCGTGTCGCCGCTGGTCGCGGCTACCGTGCGGGTGATGTCCGGCAGGGGCGGAACGTCGACACTGTGTGCCGTCACCACGTAGTGGTCCATCTTCGAGCCGGGGCCGATCTCCTGGGCGCTCCAGCTCACGACGGCCTTGCCGCTCTGCTTGGCCGCGCTCGGGGTTACGCCGCGCGGCATCTTCTCCGTGCGGACCCGAACGGTGATCGGCTTACTGGGAATGGTCCAGTTCGCGTAGGCGAACATCGTGCCGGCCACACCCAGCGCGCCGACCGTGCCGGCGACGACGAGGTAGGTGGCTGTCCGCTTCATCGGCCGACCTTCGTGCCGACGGCCTGGAACTCGATGGTGAATCGGGTCTCCGCGCACTTCGGTGTGGTGTTCCGCGGCATGGCCACGACGAGTACCCCCGGCAGTCTGGTGCGGCCGCGAGCCTGAACCCGGACCGGCAGTTTCCCTTCATAACCGGTGACGCGCAGCCCGGATACCGGGCAGCCGCGACGTGTGGTGGCGACGACCCGCCCGGTGAGCCGCTCGATCCGCAACGCGGACCGCTCCGGGTTGACGACGGTCAGTCGGATGCTCCGAACCGCGCCCGGGTAGAGACCCTTGATCGGGGTGCCCTCGACCGAGAAGCGGCTCGGCGCGTGACCGTCGTGGCCGGTCAGCGTCAACTGCGCCGCGTCGAACTCACTCTGCGACGGCGGGCCGACGGTAACCAGGGTCAGACCGATCAGCGCCACGCTGGTGAGGGGCGTTCGCCATTTCACGCTTCGAGCTCCAACAGAGAGTCGGCGGGTGATGGGGGCGAGAGCTCGCCCCCATCAGATCGATCAGGTGTTGTCGATCTCACCCTGGAGGGTGAAGGTGATCTTCAGGGCCTTGTTGGCGCAGGCCACCGCTCCGCCGTCACCCATGCCGACGAAATTGGTGAAGGTCTGCGGCGTCGACCACGAGCCGGGGTTGACGGACAGCGCGCCGGGCCAGGCGGCAAGGTGAATGTCCGCGTTGGTCTCGTTGCAGGTGTTGAGCGCGGCGCTGTTGGCGGTATCGGCGTTGGCATCAGCGGCCGTGTTGTAGGCGTAGACCTTGATCGAGCTGGCGTCGATGGCGGTGGCCTTGACCTTGTACTCGTTGTAGTTGCCGACCGTTACGCTCGCGTTGACCGGGCGTCCCGGCCAGAGATTGCCGAGGGCCGTGACCTGGGCCTGGACCGGCTTGATCTCCGCGCTCTGTGCCGAGGCGTAGCTGCTCGAGCCGTTGAACCAGCCGGAGATGGCGGCGAAGGCGGCGGTGCCACCGAGGACGGCAACGGCCGCGCCGGCAACGACAGCGGTGGAACGCTTGGTCATCTTGCGCATGGGGAACACTCTCCAGGACGGTCAGGTATTGCATTACGGCTTCAGAATTTGTGTGGCCGGGCCGTATCGGCGTTCCGGCGCTGCGATAAAGATGACCGAATCCGAACCGGACGGCGATAGTGCATCCGTGTTTCTGTTCGGAACTCAGCGCTAACCTGAAGTGGCCGTCCGGATTAACTCGAACGAGGCCGTAGGCCTGGAGAATCGGGCCAATTGTTGGCTCCGGCCGGAAAACCGAAGTCGCTCACCTGCGGAAACGTCTCCTAGCAGTCGAACGCCACGCGCTCAAGACATCTAGAGATCGACATCGCGGAAACGAGCCTGCCAACGTGAGTTTCCGATGCGTTTAATCGCGATATCAGCCGGCCGGAAAACGGAGCGTCCACTAACGAGTTAGCCGAATCGGAGGACGACTACTCGGAAATATGCATCCGGGCGATGCCTCTGTCAGGCGGGCAGCACCGCAATGGCCTCGATCTCGACCCGGAATCCCGGGTGCACGAGCCCGCTCACCTGGACCAGGGAGCTGGCCGGCGGCCGCTCCGGGTCGATGAACTCGTCCCGGGCGGCGCGGAACGCCGACAGGTCGGACATGTTGGTGAGGAAGACGGTCAGCTTCACCACGTCGGCCATGGTGGCGCCGCCGTCGGCCAGGACCGCGGCGATGTTGCGGAACACCTGCCGGGTCTGTTCACCGGCGTCGTCCGAGCCGACCAGCCGGCCCGAGGCGTCCAGCGGCACCTGCCCGGAGACCAGCATCAGGGTGCCGGTGACGCTCACGGCGTGGCTGTAACCGTTGGTGGGCGGTGCACCGGCGGGCCGGATGTGGTGCTGCATGGGGGCGAGCGTAGCCGTACTGCCGGGCCATGACCTTGGTCGCCGGTGAGGTGGCATCGACCTACGACGACGTCCGGTGCGGCAGCGCGCTCTGCTGGAACTCGGCGCGCTGCTCGACAGCTTCGGCGGTGAGAGCGGAAGGGCTAGAGCCGGGCCAGTTCCTCGGCCACCATCGTGGCCCGCGCCATCTCGCCGACGGCGCGGCCGGCCCGGGCCGCCACGGTGCCGTTCGGCGTCCAGATGCCGGAGCGCCCGGCCGTCTCGGTGTAGCCGCCGCCGGTCGGCCCGGCGAAGGACGAGAACGCCACCCACACCGAGTGTTCCGTGGTGGTGCGCCGGGCCCGCTCGGCCGCCTCCAGCTCGCCGGCCGGCGAGTCGACCACGCCGGCCACGTACGCGTCGATGCCCAGCGCCGCCGTGTCCGCGACGTGCTCGGCGATGCCGGTGTCCCGGCAGATGCCCAGGCCGAGCCGCCACCCGTCGACCTCGAGGACCTCCGGGCCCGGCCCCGGCCGGAAGCGTTCCTCGCTCGAGTGGGTGTACTGCTTCCGGTAGGCCACCCGGACACCGGCACCGTCGACGGCCAGCGTCGCGATGTATGGGCCCTCGATCGGTGCGCCCACCAGGGCGATTGTGTCGGTGGCGGCGCACGCCTCGACCAGTGGGGTGAGCCGCGGGTCGTCCGGCGACACCAGCGGTGCGTCCAGTTCGTAGCCGGTCAGGGACAGCTCGGGAAAGACCACCACCCGGGCCGCGGCCGCGCGGACGGCGGCGGCATGAATGATCGCGTTGGTGGCGACGTCGAGGGGAACGACTCGCGGTTGAGCGACGGCGATGATCAGGGAGCGCATGGGCCGATCTTTCTTCCGGGGGTGGGGGCTAACTGCGGACTGCTTGGACCAGGAAGCGATGGGCGGCGACAGTGAGCTCGCCGTGCAGGCGGATGAAGGTGTCGAGGCGGTCGAGCGCCTCGGCGTACCGCTGGGGGGTGAAGTCCCTGATCTGCCAGGGCAGGTCGCGCAGTTGCCGGACCACCGCCCCGACGTCGCGGAAGGCGACCGTGGGTCGCTCCTCGCGCACGTCGGTGACCTCCAGCCCGGCCGTCTCCAGGGAGGCGGCGGCCAGGTCGGCGTTCCACGGCCGGAGGTGGGCGGGCGGTGCGCCGAGCGCGGAGTTGAGGCCGGCCAGGTCGTCGCTGCCCACCTGCTGGCTGAGCAGCCGGCCGCCGGGGCGCAGCAGTCGGAAGATGTCGGCGGCGGGCAGCCGCCCGTGCCGGCTGAGGACGACGTCGAACTCGTCCTCGCCGCCGGGTAGTTCGGTGCGGACGGAGACGCCGTAGGGGGACAGCCGGTCGCGGGCGACCGGAGTGTTGCGGGCCCAGCTCTCCACGGCGACAGTGTGCGCCGGAAGTGGTGCCAACTCGGCCAGCAACTCGCCGCTGCCGGTGTCGAGATCGAGTAACGCGTCGGTGCGGCGCAGCAGAGCCCGGGCGAGATCGGGGTATGACCAGGACGGGCCGCCGGCCCGCCCGTCCAGCCAGGCGAACTCCCAGCCGGTGGCGCGCTCGCCGAGGGCGGCGGCGGTCATGGTGGAGTCGGCTGGGTCGCCGAACTGCTGGCCGCTGCGCACCTGACGAAGGTAGCCAGCCGACCTGTGTGCTGGACACCGTTGTGACGTGACTCAAGCTCGAAACATGATTACGGTATGGCAACCACGATCCGAGCGACGAGCCGTGGCCATCCGCTGCCCATGCCGATGAGCGCCTCGGAACCGGGCTCGAAGCCGTCGTGGGTGAGGAAAAGCCTGGTCCCGCTGCCTTCCGGGACGAGCCGCCAGGTGATCGTGGTGTCCAGGACGCCCTCGGCGAACGTGTGACGGAGAAGTGTCTCCTCCTCGACCTCGAGGACCTCGCAGACCTGGTTGCCCCAGTTACCCATGTCGAGGGTGAATCGGTGGCCGACGACCGGTTTGATGTCCCCGGCGACCCACCACTTGGCCAGCAGCTCGGGTTCGGTGAGCGCCCGCCACACGGCGGCCGGCGGCCGGGCGATGAACTGGTCGCACTCGATGCTGCTCATAGGTCGTCTCCTTCGACAAGGTCGCGCAGGGCGGTGAGGTGCTGCCGCCAGTACCGCTCGAACGGGTCCAGCCAGTCCCGCACCTCGGCCAGCGGCGACGCGGCCAGGTGGTAATAGCGGTGCCGGCCGCGCGGCTCCTCGGTCACCAGCCCCGTCTGCCGCAGCACGGCGAGGTGTTCGGAGACCGAGGGGCGGCTCAGCGCGAACCTCCCCGCGAGCTCGCCCGCGGGGAGGGGCCCGTCGCGCAGCGCTTCGAGCAGTTGGCGGCGCACCGGGTTGGCCAGCGCGCCGAAGACGTCCATGTCCGGCACGCCCTCGATAATGCGTCGGAAATCTCCGACACGTCAAGGGCTAGTTGCGGACCGGCATCAGGATCGAGAAGCGGGAGTCGTCGCCCGGCAGGCGCAGGGCGAGGGGGTGGATCGGGCCGTCCAGCTCCAGCACGAGCTGGCCCGGGCCGCCGGCGTCGAGCGCCTCCAGGAAGAACTCCCGGTTTACCGCGACATGCCGCTCCGCGGCCTGCACCCACTCGCTCTCGGCCGCCACGCGCACGCTTCCGGCCTGGTCAAGGCCGAGAATCGCGACATCGTACGAGAACCCCTCGTGCTCCCGCCGCGCCACCGGTGCCGCCGCGACCATCTCGCGCAGTGAAGTGGCGTCGACCGTGACACGACTGGACGGCTTGGCCCGCTCGACGAGAACCCGGCGGAAATCGGGGAAGTCCACCGGTAGCGGCTTGCCGTCGACCACCCGGCCGCCGACCTCGGCCCGGATCGCCTCGGGCGCCAGGTCGAGAACCGCCGGGCCGGTCGCCGGCGTGAGCAACTCGTCGACGAAGGCCACCGGCAACGTCAACCGGGCCGGCGGTCCCTCGACGTCGACCGGCACGGTGGCGAGGGCCATCCGGAACCGGTCGGTCGCCACCAGGGTCAACTCGCCGGCGCCGGTCTCGAAGAGCACACCGGGCAGCAGGCCGGCCGGGTCGGCGGCGGCGAAACGGACAGCGTTCAGGCTCGCGGCGAGCGCGGCCGCGGGCAGGGTGATCCGGGTCATCAGCTTTTCCTCCAGGTCGAGCAGGGCATGGATGCGAAGGAGCTCACGCTTGGCATCGACCAGGCCGTCCTCGAGCCGCTGCCGATGGTGATCGAGCCGGCGGCGCACCGCCTCGGGATCACCCAGATCGCGCACCGCCTGCGCGATCTCCGGGACCGGCAGGCCCACCCGGCGCAGCCCGGCGATCAGCCGCGCCGCCCGGACCTGGTCGTCGGCATATCGCCGATAGCCGGTCGCCGGGTCGACCTCGGCCGGCACCAGTACCCCGGCTCCGTCGTAGAACCGCAGCGCGCTCACCGAAAGGCCACTGGCCCGAGCCACCTCGCCGATGCCGCGCATCCGAACTCCTCGCACCCCGCAGACTGTGGTGTCTCGACCTGCTGGAGGGTCAAGAGCCGATCACAAGACTTGCCGCGACCCCGAGCATGACCAGCGAGATTACGCCGTCGAGCACGCGCCAGGCGGCCGGGCGAGCCAGCATCGGGCCGAGGCGGTGCGCCCCCGCGCCGAGCGCGGTGAACCACACCAGGCTGGCCAGAGCGGCGCCGATGCCGAAGGTCCAGCGGTGCGGGTGCTGCTGCGCGACCGAGCCGAGCAGCAGCACGGTGTCGAGGTAGACGTGCGGATTGAGGTAGGTGAGGGCCAGGCAGGTGAGCACGGTCGCGCCGAGCGTCGCCGGCGCCCGCTCGGCCGGAGCCAGCCGGGAGGGGCGCATCGCGCGGCGGGCGGCCAGGACGGCGTAGGCGGTGAGGAAGGCGGCGCCGATCCACCGGATGACGGTCACCGCGTCGGGCCGGGCGGTGACGACCGCGCCCAGCCCGCCGATGCCGGCCAGGATCAGGAACAGGTCGGAGAAGGCGCAGACGGCCACCACCGCCAGCACGTGTTCGCGACGCAGGCCCTGTCTCAGGACGAAGGCGTTCTGCGCGCCGATCGCGATGATCAGGACGGCGGAGGCGGCGAAACCGGCGAGGGCGGAGGTGAGCACGCCTTCGACGCTAGGGCGTGCGGACGGCGTACTCCAGCTAAAGATTTTGACGTTGGATTAGATTTTCTTACGTGGATCAGGTGCAGTTGGCGACTTTCCAGGCAGTGGTCGAGACCGGTAGCTTCGAGGCGGCGGCTCACCAGCTGCACGTCACCCCCTCGGCCGTGAGTCAGCGGATCAAGGCCTTGGAGAGTGCGGTCGGGCAGGTGCTGGTCCGGCGGGCGAAACCGTGCGTCGCGACGACCGCGGGCGAGGCATTGGTCCGCCTCGCCGGCCAGATCGCCCTGCTGGAGCGGGAGGCGCTGGCCCAGGCGCGCGACGGCACCCGGGTCTCGATCGTGGTCAACGCCGACTCGCTCTACCTGTGGTTCCTGCCGGCCCTGGCCGCCGTGCCCGGTCCGATGTATGAGCTGCACACCGATGATCAGGACTACACCGCCGACCTGCTGCGATCGGGCACCGCGATGGCCGCGGTGACCGCCGAGCACGCGCCGGTGCGGGGCTGCCGGATCGAGCCACTGGGCTCGATGCGGTACCTGGCGGTGGGGCCGTCAACCGACCTGTCGGCGATGTCGATGGTCGTCTACAACCGCAAGGACCGCCTGCAGCATCGCTTCCTGGCCTCGATCCGCCGCAAGATCGAGCCGCCGATCCATTACGTGCCGGCCGCCGCGGCCTTCGTCGACGCGATCCGCTACGGCCTCGGCTGGGGCATGGTGCCGGAGCCGATCGCCCGTAAGGACATCGCCCAGGGCCACTATGTCGAGATATTTCCGGGCAAGTATCTCGACGTCCCGCTCTACTGGCAGTACTGGAAGATCGATTCGACGGTGCTCAACGACCTGACCGCGGCGGTCCGGGCGGCCGCCACGGAGCACCTCAGTCGTTAGCGTGCAGGGCGGCGTTCAGCTCGATGCCGGTGCCCTTGCGCGGCCGGACCTCGAATGCCCCGGTCACCGAGTTCTGCCAGAAGAGCAGGTTGTTCTGCCCGGAGAGCTCGCGTGCCTTGACCACCCGGCCGTCCGGCAGGGTCACCTTCGTGCCGGCGGTGATGTAGATGCCCGCCGCCACCACGCAGTCGTCGCCGAGCGAGATGCCGATGCCGGCGTTCGCCCCGATCAGGCTGCGCTCGCCGATGCTGACGCGATCCTTACCGCCGCCGGAAAGCGTGCCCATGATGGACGAGCCGCCACCGATGTCGGAGCCGTCGCCGACCACCACGCCCTGCACGATGCGGCCCTCGACCATCGAGGTGCCCAGCGTGCCGGCGTTGAAGTTGACGAAGCCCTCGTGCATGACCGTGGTGCCGGTGGCCAGGTGGGCGCCGAGCCGCACCCGGTCGGCGTCGGCGATCCGCACCCCGGCCGGCACGACGTAGTCGGTCATCCGGGGGAACTTGTCGACGCCGTAGACGGCCAGGTGCCGGCCGGCCGCGCGCTCGATCAGGCGCAGCTCGTCGACCCGGTCGGCCGGGCACGGTCCGGCCGAGGTCCAGGCCACGTTGGCCAGCGCGCCGAAGATGCCGTCCAGGTTGATCGCGTTGGGCACGACCAGCCGGTGGGAGAGCAGGTGGAGGCGAAGGTAGGCATCCGAGGCGTCCTTGATCGGGTCGGTCAGCGAGCCGATCGTGACGCGTACCTCGATCGTGGCCAGGCCCGGCAGCGAGCGCGGGCCGGTCAGCCCGGCCGGCAGGACCGGCAGCTCGGCCGGCTCTGCGCCGAGACCCAGGAAGCCTTCCGGGAACCAGGTGTCGAGCACCAGGTTTTCGGCCGTGACGGTGGCGAGGCCGATGCCCCACGCGGGCGAGGTCGAGATCGGGGTGTCCACGAGGGGAACCCTACTGGTAACTGGTGAAGGCCATTCACCCTGGCCCGGTATGGTGCGCCGTATGGCCAACCCGCTTACCCCGGACGTATTGGTCGACCCGGTGGAGCTCACCCGCGCCCTGGTCGACGTCCAGTCCGTCTCCCGCAACGAGAAGGTGCTCGCCGACCATGTCGAGGAGGTCCTCCGGGAGTCCCCGCATCTGAGTGTGGACCGCCTCGGCAACACGGTGATGGCCCGCACGGATCTGGGCCGGGAACAACGGGTGGTGCTGGCCGGGCACTTGGACACGGTGCCGATCAACAACAACTTTCCATCGACAGTGGTCGATGACCTCATCTATGGATGCGGCACCTCCGACATGAAGTCCGGGGTCGCCCTGGCCCTGCACCTGGCCGCCACCCTGCCCGAGCCCGGCTACGACATCACCTACCTCTTCTACGAGGCCGAGGAGATCGAGTCGAAGTACAACGGGCTCGCGCTGGTCGCGGAGTCCCGTCCGGAGTGGCTGAACGCCGACTTCGCGGTGCTGCTCGAGCCGACCTACGGCGTGGTCGAGGCCGGCTGCCAGGGCACGCTGCGGGTGCAGGTGCGCACCACCGGCCGGCGGGCCCATACGGCCCGCGCCTGGCGCGGGATCAACGCGATCCATGCGGCCGGCGAGGTGCTGCAGCGCCTCACGGATTACCGTCCCCGCACGGTCACCATCGATGGCTGTACGTATCGGGAAGGCCTGAACGCGGTTCGCATCTCGGGTGGGGTGGCCGGCAACGTCGTGCCGGACGAGTGCGTCGTCGAGGTCAACATGCGGTTCGCGCCGGACCGCACCGAGAAGCAGGCGCTCGAGCACGTGCACGAGGTCTTCGAGGGTTTCGAGCTGGAGCTGACCGACTCGGCGCCCGGTGCGCTGCCCGGTCTCACCGCCGCGCCGGCCCGGGAGTTCCTGGCCGCGGTCGGTGCCGAGCCGGCGGCCAAGCTGGGCTGGACCGACGTGGCCCGGTTCGCGGCGCTCGGCATCCCCGCCCTCAACTACGGGCCGGGTGACCCGCTGCTGGCGCACGCCCCGGACGAGCACGTCGAGATCGGCAAGATCCGGGACGGCGCCGCGACCCTGCACCGCTGGCTGGCCGCCGATTCTTCAGACTGATCAGATCGCCGTCACCGGCACGCGGCCGATCGCCCGCAGTGCCTGTGGCGGAATCTCGATCGTGCGTTCCGGATCGCTGATCTGGGCCGCACGAGCCATACGGCGCTCCTCGACCACGAGTTGGATGCGCCGCTGCATGCGACGCTGCGCCTTCAACTGCTCGTACCGGTTCGTCACGGTGGCTCCCGTCGCCCCGTCGATTTGGTAACTGTACAGACGCTGCGGAGCTACCGTCCGTTGCTTCAATCTGGCAAAAAGGCTGGACGGTCGCAATCCTCTTACCGAAACCCAACCGGTTATTCACCAGTTACTGACCGTCCGCACTACCTTGGTGGCATGACGGACAGCACCAACGGGCGACGGCGGGCGGAGCCGGAGCGTCATCGAGGAGCGGTCACACTGCGCCGCGAATCCATCCCGCCGAGCACCGCCGACGAAAAGTTGCTCGACTCCCATCACCGGCGTGAGTGGAAGACCAAGGACGCCTGGCGGGCGCTGCGCATCCTGTCCGAGTTCGTCGAGGGCTTCGACACCCTGGCCGACCTGCCGCCGGCCGTCAGCGTCTTCGGCTCGGCCCGCAGCACACCGGACAGCCCCGAGTGCGAGCTCGCCGCCGACCTCGGCGCGGCCCTCGCCGAAGCGGGCTACGCGGTGATCACCGGCGGCGGACCCGGCGTGATGGAGGCGGCCAACCGCGGCGCGACCGAGGCCGGCGGCATGTCCGTGGGCCTCGGCATCGAGCTGCCGTTCGAGCAGGGCCTCAACGACTGGGTGGACGTCGGCATCGACTTCCGCTACTTCTTCGTCCGCAAGACCATGTTCGTCAAGTACGCGCAGGCGTTCGTCGTGCTGCCCGGCGGGTTCGGCACCCTCGACGAGCTGTTCGAGGCGATCACCCTGGTGCAGACCAAGAAGGTCACCCGCTTCCCGGTGATCCTGATGGGCGTCGACTACTGGGCCGGCCTGCTCGACTGGATCAAGACCACGCTGCTCAAGGACGGCAAGGTCAGCGAGGCCGACCTGGAACTCCTGCAGGTGACCGACGACGTGGACGAGGCCGTCCAGATCATCGTGGACGCCGACGCGGCCCTCGCCGAGTCCGGGAAGCGGTGACGTGGCCGCGATCTGCGTCTTCTGCGCCTCCTCCAGCACCCTCGAACCGAAGTGGCTCGACCTGGCCACCCGTACCGGAAATGAATTGGCCTCGCGCGGACACAGCCTGGTCTCCGGCGGCGGGTGCGTCGGCATGATGGGCGCCGTCGCCGACGGCGCCCGCGCCGGCGGGGCACACACCCTCGGTGTCATCCCGCAGTCCCTGGTCGACCTCGAGGTGGCCGACCTCAACTCGGACGAGCTGATCGTCACGGCCGACATGGGCATCCGGAAGAACATCATGATCGAGCGCTCGGACGCGTTCATCACGCTGCCCGGCGGCCTCGGCACCCTCGACGAGCTCTTCGAGGTGTGGACCACCGCCACCCTCGACCTGCACACCAAGCCGATCGTGCTGCTCGATCCGGACGGCTTCTACGACGGGCTGCTGGCCTGGCTCGACCAGCTCGCCGACACCGCCTTCGTGCGCACCGCGGCGCTCGGCCAGATCGTCGTCGCGAAGTCGATCGGCGCTGCGCTCGACGAGATCGAGGACCGTCTCGGCGGGGCATCGCCGTAGCTCAATCTCCGCTAGGTTACCCAGTGCTGGGGATCGATCACTGATCGCTCTCCGGTCACACGGGGGAACTAGCTAGGAGATTGCCGTGGTCACATGGCGTCGACTGCTGGCGTGTGCGCTTGCGTGCATGCTGGTGGCAGAGGGACTGGACACTCCGGCTTCGGCCGCCGACCCGCGGCCGGTGCGGCCGGCCGGGGCCGCGGACGCCGCGCCGGTACAACGAACGGGAGCCGCGCCGAGCGGCAGCCACTACTTACCGGCCGGTTCGAGCGACACGTCGCTGCCGGCCAAGGGCGGCAAGGGAGTACGGCCGGCCGGCGCGGTGCCGGACCGGCTGACCGCCCCCGTCCTTGCCGAACCGGCGCCGGCTCCGCGGCGGATCAAGCCGGTGGTCAAACCGGCCGGTGCCCGGCGGGCGGGTTTCGACGCCCGCACCAGCAAGCTGGTGGCCGAACCGGACGCGCGGACCGAGCTGTACCAGAACGCCGACGGCACGATGACCGCGCTGCTCGCGTCCAGCTCCGGCGCGATCACCACGGACGGCGACACGTTCGTGATGTCCGGTCACGGCGACGAGTCCGGCTCGACCGACCTGCAGGTCGGCACCGATGACGGCGGCAAGCACATCGGCCGGGCCTACCTCAAGTTCGGCGACCTCGCGACGACGCTGAAGAACAAGTACGTCAACGGTGCCGCGCTCACCGTCTTCGAATCCTGGGCCGACTCCTGCTCGGCCACCCCGGTGACGGTCTTCCAGGTCAGCGAGTCCTGGTCGGCGTCGTCGCTGCGCTGGCCGGGCGCGTCGGTCAACCGGGCCTACGAGACCCGGTCCTTCGCCCACCAGGGCGGTGCCTCCGGCTCCTGCGCGCCGGCCTGGGAGTCGCTGGCGCTGAACGCCGACGACGCCACCGGCTGGACCCACGGCCGCGCCTTTTACGGCCTGAGCCTGCGGGCGCCGAACGAGAAGTCGAACGCCCAGTTCAAGCGGTTCGCCGCGGCGGAAAGCGCCAACCCGCCGCGGCTGAGCGTCACCTACTCCGCCGAGGGCGCCGCGTACGGCGTGGACTCGGTGCTGCTGCCGACCAACACCACGGCCGGCAACGCCGTCGTGAAGGTCACCAACCAGGGCTCGAGCACCTGGGCGGCGGGTGGTGGCTTCAAGGCCGGCGTCGTGGTCAAGAACGGTTCGACCGTCGTCGCGACCGGAGCCAAGGTCGCGCCGTCGGCCGCCGTCGCGCCGCTGGGCACCGGCACGATCACGGTGCCGATCCCGGCCGTCGCACCCGGCACCTACACCGTCGAGCTGCAGATGTACGACGCGTCCGGCGCCTCGTTCAACAGCGCCTACGGCGTTCCGATCGGCACCTTCCCGATCAAGGTCAACAACGTCCTGCCGGCCGCCAACTTCGAACAGCCGGGCTCCGGGGCCGAGGTCGAGTCGATCACCCCGACCCTGTACGCCGAGGGCGTCGACCCGGACAACTGGCCGGCCAACGCCAAGCTCAAGTACGACTTCAAGATCTGCTCGGGCACCCCGGAGGCGCCCACCAACTGCACCAGCTCGGGCTTCACCGGTCACACCTGGACCACGCCGGCCCTGAAGTGGTCGAGCACCTACTACTGGTGGATCCGGGTGCACGACACGATCGGCGCCGGGCCGTACTCCGGGCCGCTGATGCTCACCACCCGGGTGCCGCAACCGGAGATCACCTCGAACCTGGGCGGCTCGCCGGACACGGTGCAGGCGCCCGGCGTCGACCCCGGCGTCGGCAACTACTCGACCGTGGTCACCGACGCCTCGGTCACCACGGTCGGTCCCGACCTGACCATCACCCGCACCTACAACAGCCTCGACCCGCGACGCACCAACGCGTTCGGCTCCGGCTGGGCCTCCCGGGTGGACACCGCCCTGGCCGAGGACAAGGTGGCCGGCGCCAGCACCGCGCCGAGCGCCGTGATCACCCTGCCGACCGGCCGCCAGGTGCGCTTCGGCCGCAACCCGGACGGGTCCTACGCGCCGCCCCAGGGCGACGCCATCACCCTGGTCCGCAACGACACCACCGCCACCTGGACCCTGCGCGACGCCTCCGGCAGCCGCTGGGTGTTCGACGCGCTCGGCCGGCTCGTCACGCTGATCGACGCGGACGGGCTCACCGAGACCCTGCGCTACGACACCGGCGACCATGTCGTCGAGATCCTGAACAACGTCAGCAACCGCAAGCTCAACCTGACCTGGACCGGCGCCCACGTCACCGAGGTGCGGGCGAACGGCGGTCCGGCCTGGACCTACACGTACACCGGAAATCGCCTCACCTCGGTGTGCGGTCCCGACCCGGCCCCGAACTGCACCACCTACGAGTACGGCGACACGTCGCACTACCGCAGCGCGGTCCTCAACGACGCGCCGCGCGGTTACTGGCGCTTCGGCGAGACGAGCGGCTCGACGGCGGCCAACACCACGGCCCGCTCGCCGGGCGACGACGCCGGCACCTACACCGGGGTGGTCCTGAACGCCGACGGTGCGGTCGCCGGCGCCGGTGAGCACGCCGCCGTCTTCGACGGGGCGAGCAGCCGGGTCACCCTGCCATCCAAGGTCACCACATCGTCCATGTCGGCGGCGGCCGAGCTGTGGTTCAAGACCACCGAGTCCGGCACGCTGCTCAGCTACCAGAACGGCCAGTCGTTCCCGGGCACCGCCACCGCCTGGACCCCGGTCATGTACGTCGGTGTCGACGGTCTGCTCTACGCCGGCTTCTCGGTGCCCAAACCGGAGGGACCGCGGCAGGCGGTCAGCGACGCGGTGGTCAACGACGGCAACTGGCATCACGCGGCGATCTCCGCCGCGGTCAACCGGCAGACGCTGTACATCGACGGCGTCGCCCAGAAGATCGCGGCCGTCGGCCCGGTCGACCACGACGACCAGATCCAGTACACGGTCGGCGCCGGCCAGGGCAAGGACTGGCCGTCCACCAACGGCGCGGGCTTCTACTTCGACGGCGCGATCGACGAGCTGGCGCTCTACACCCAGCCGCTGAGCGCGCTCGCGGTCGCCAACCACTACGCGGCGGCCGCCAAGATCGATGTGCTGACCGGGGTGGTGCTGCCGCAGGACGGCCGCCGGTTCGCCGCGCTGACCTACGACGACGCGGCCGACCGGGTGCGCACTCTCAAGGACAGCTGGGGCCGCGACTGGAGGCTGGACGCGCCGTTCCGTAACGGCGGCACCGCCACGATCGCGCTGCACGGTCCGTACCCGGACTGGACGTACACGATCGACTACGACCACGGCGCGCGCCTGGTGTCGGTGACCCACAACGGCACCGGTCAGTACTACGAGTACAACGCGGCCGGCTTCGTTTCCAAGATCACCGACCCGAACAACCACTCGGCCGTGTTCACCACCGACAGTCGCGGCAACGTGCTCTCGGAGCAGAGTTGCCGGCAGCCGGGCGCGTGCGACACCAGCTACACGTCGTACTACCTGAACAGCGCCGATCCGCTCGACCCGCGCAACGACAAGGTCACCGCCGAGCTCGATGCCCGGTCGAGCGGGCCGGCCGACACGACCTACCAGACCACGTACGGCTACGACCCGACCGGGCGGCTGGTCACGGCCAGTTACCCGAAACCGACCGGGGTCTCCGCGCGGCCGGACGAGAGCTGGGACTACGCCACCGGGTCGGAAGCAGCCGAGGGTGGTGGGACGGTTCCGGCCGGGGTGCTGGTCAAGCACACCGGGGTTCGGGACCAGGTCACCTCGTACACCTACCGATCCACCGGCGACCTGGCCCGGGAGACCAGCCCGCTCGGCCTCAACACCCGTTACGCGTACGACGAGCAGGGTCGCGTCTCGACCAGGACGACCGGCAACGACGGTGGGGCGACGTTCGGCACCACCACGTACACGTACACCCCGAGTTCGCTGGTGAAGACCGAGACCGGCCCGGCGGTGAAGAACCCGATCACCGGGGTCACCCACCAGCAGGTCACCACCTACGGCTACGACGGCAACGGCAACACGGTCAGCGTGACCGACGCCGACGCCACCGGCGGCGACCCGGCCCGCACCACGCTGTACGGCTTCGACGCCCACGACCGGCCGGCCTCGACCCGGTTCGCGGACGGCACCGCCAACAGCACGACGTACTCCGCCGACGGTCTGACCGTAACCACCGCCGACGCCGGCGGAATCACCTGGACCAGCGTCTACGACGACCAGCGGCAGCTGCTCACCCGCACCGCGAACGGTCCCGGCGCCGACCCGCAGAATCCCACGGCCAACTCCGCGCTGACCCTGGAATGGCGTGGTTACGACCCCGGTGGCCGGCTGACCAGCTACTCCGACGCGATCGGCCGGATCACCAACTACACCTACTACGACAACGACCTGCTGGCCACGTCGGTCCGGAAGGGCTACCACGCCCCGGACGGCACGGTCCGCGACGTCACCCTCGAGAAGCGGTCCTACGACGCCGCCGGCAACCTCACCCAGCTGGTCGAGGGCGGCGTCACCACGACGAATGCCTACGACCCGGCCGCCGCGGTCAGCCGCACGGTGGTCGACCCGGGCGGCGCCGCCCGGACCACCGACTACCTGTACGACCCCGAGAGCAACGTGGTGCAGGAGACCCGGACCGGCGCGGCCCAGCCCGGTCGCAGCGAGGTCACCACGTACGGTTACGGCCCGGACAACCAGCTGACCCGCACCGACCAGCAGCCCGCCGGTGGCACCGTGCTGTCCACGGTCACCACCTACGACGAGCGCGGCCTGCCCCGGTCGGTGCGAAACCCGCGGGTGCTGACCACCGACTACACGTACGACGCGAACGGCCGGCCGAGCACCGAGACCGGGCCGGCCGTGGACACCTGGGTGGCCGGCAAGCAGACCAAGTCGGTGCGGCCGGCCGTCACGACCGGCTACAACACGTTCGGCGAGGCGACCGTCCGCAAGGACGCGAACGGTGCGGTCACCACCACGGCGTACGACCTGATGGGCCGGGCCGCCGGGATCACCCAGCCGACCTACTCGCCGCCCGGCGGCGTGGCGATCACCCCGACCGTCTCGTACGAGTACGACTACCAGGGCAACGTCACCAAGTTCACGGATGGACTGCAGCGAGTCACCTCATCCACCTACGACCCGTACGGCAACCAGACCTCGATCACGCTGCCGCCGGTCGGCAGCCGGCCCAGCACCACCGCGTTCCGCTACAACCGCAACGGTGAGGAGGTCTCGGCCACCACCCCCGGCGGCAGCCAGACCCTGGCCACCTACGATGAGCTGGGCAACCAGGTCACCGAGACGCGGGTGGAGCGGCAGCCGGCACCGACCAGCTACCTGATCACCGCGACCGAGTACGACGACGCCGGGCACGCCACCAAGGTGACCACCCCGCAGGGGCATGCGACCAACCTGGCCTACGACACGTCCGGGCTGCTCAGCAAGGTCACCGACGCCACCGGCCGGGAAACCTCCTACGCGTACGACCTGGCCGGCCGTCAGCTGAGCAGCACCGACCCGTCCGGGCTCACCACCGCCACGGTCTACGACCTGGCCGGGCGGACGGTCGGCGGCGAGCAGCGGCGGGGCACGACGGTGCTGCGGGGCACGACGGCCGAGCTCGACCCGAACGGCAACACCCGGACCGCGACGACCGGCGGCGGTCGAAAGATGACGTACGACTACGACGCCTATGACCGGGTCGTCGCACAGACCTCGCCGGCCGAGGCCGGCCACGACGTGCAGGTGCAGACCGGCTACGACGCGGCCGGTAACACCACCCGCTACGTCGACGGGAACAACCACGCCACCGACTACACGTACAACGTGTGGGGCCTTCTCGAGTCGACGATCGAGCCGGCCACCGCGGCCGCGCCCGACCCGGCCCAGCGCACCTGGACGTTCGCCTACGACAAGGCCGGGCAGGCGGTCACCCAACGGCTGCCCGGCGGGGTGGTCCGCACCGCGACCTACGACGCGCAGGGCCGGCTCACCGGGGAGTCCGGAACCGGGGCGGAGGTCCCCACGGCCGACCGGACGCTCGGATACGACGCCGACGGGCGGACGGTCAAGGTCAGCGACATCAGCTACTCCTATGACGACCGCGGCGACCTGATCGGCAGCTCCGGGCCGGCCGGCACCACGTCGCAGAGCTTCTCGGGCGACGGCCACCTGATGACGCGTACGGATGCGGCCGGCACCGCGTCGTTCACCTACGACGACGCCGGGCGGCCGCTGACCTTCAGCGACCCGGTCACCGGGCGGACCGTGGACTACGGCTACGACACGGCCGGGCGGCTCGGTTCGGTCATCGACCGGGCGGCCAGCAAGACGGTCAAGCGGGTGCTCACCTACGACGACCTGGAACGGCTCGCCGCCGACCGGGTGGAGCAGACCGTCACGGCCGGGCTGCCGCCGCGGGTGCTGCTCGGCGACGCGTACATCTACGACGGCGACGACAAAGTCACCGGCAAGACGCAGTACACGGCGTCCGGAAGCACCGCTAACTCGTACACGTATGACGGTCTTGGTCGGCTTTCGACGTGGACGTCACCGAGCGGGACTGTCGACTACGACTTCGACGACGCCGGGAACCGCATCAGAGCCGGGTCGGTGACGTCCACCTACAACGAGCAGAACCAGCTCACCAGCGACGGGACCAACACCTACACGTACTCGTCGCGCGGCACGCTGGACCGGAGCACGAAGGGCGAGGTCTCCTACGACGCCTTCGAGCGGCTGATCGCCGACGGCTCGACCTCCTACACGTACGATTCGCTCGACCGGCTCTCGACGCGCAACGGCATCGGCGGATTCGCCTACGACGGCCTCACCAACGACGTGGCCGCCGACGGTTCCCGGGTGGTCAGCCGGGACAGCTGGGGGCAGCCCTTCGCCGACAAGGCGGTCAGCGGCGGCACCGCCCGGATGCTGTACGCCGACGAGCACGGCGACGTGACCGGCCGCTACCTGTCGGCGAGTGCGCCGGACACCCGCAGTTACGACCCGTTCGGCGAGGTCACCGCATCGGCGGGAGAGACCGCGGCGACCGGTTACCAGGGCTCCTGGACCGACACCGCGACCGGCTCGGTCAACATGGCGTCTCGCTGGTACGACCCGGGCACCGGCTCGTTCCAGAGCCGGGACACCTGGGCGGTCGACCCGGAACCGGCCGGTTCCGGCAACCGGTACGCCTACGGCACCGGCGATCCGGTCGCCAACGCCGACCCGTCCGGCCACTGCCCGATCTGCGAAGGCATCATCCTCTGGGCCGAGTACGAGTGGCATCACCCGACCAGGCTCGGCTACGAGCAGTGCGAGATGGAGGGCCCGGGGGCCTGCCACAAGAATTCCTGGGCCACCTACCGGGGGCCCAGCGGCATGCGGCCCGATCGCAGCCGGTACAGCCACTACACCAACCCGCACCCCACCAAGAAGGGGCCGGGCAACGGTCCGGGCAACGGTCCCGGCGGCGGTGGCGGGCCACGGGGTGGCGGCGGGCCGAGCGGTAGCGAACCGCGTTACACCCCGCCGCCTCCGCCGCCCCCGCCGCCGTGGGAGCCGCCGCTGTTCAAGCCGGTCAAGCCGCCGGCGCCGGGCACGCAGGTCAAGCCGCGCGTGCCGCGGATCAACATCAAGCTGCCCAAGTTCAAGATCGTGGATCCCGGTCCGGCCATCACGGCGGGCATCGCGGCCCTGGTCACCACCGCGGTCGGCACCATCGAGGAGACCGGTGCCGGCCTGACCCTGCTGGTCGGCGGCCTACTTGTCGACTGGCTGAACCAGGTGGGCAAGCGACCGAAGAACAACCCGCGGCTGCGCACCTGGGAGAGCGACGACGATCCGCTCTCGCAGCAGACCAAGGAGCAGCGGGACGAGTGCTTCGCCGACGGCTCGCTCAACGGCGAGGAGATCCACTACAAGGACGTGGAGCCGAGTTACGACCCGGACGAGCCGCGTGGCCGGGCGACCGGGGCGGAGGCCTGCTACAACCCGCCGGGTCCGAAGTCGGTCGGCACCGTGGCGACCTACACCCCACCGGGCTACCAGTCCACCCCGAACAACGAGATGGCGCGCGGTCACCTGATCGGACGCGAACTCGGCGGCAACGGCCAGATACCGGAGAACATCGTGCCGCTGTGGCAGCGCAAGGTGAACTCCGGTGCCATGTACCACGGTGTCGAGAAGATCGTGAACGAGTGGTCCAAGACCAATCAGGTCTACTACTCCGTGACACCCGTCTACGGCAACCCGAAGAGCGACGTACCCACCTCGATCGAGTTCGTGGTCGCCACCCCGGGTCAGCCCGTGTTCCGAGCAACGATCAGGAATATCAAATGACAACTCCCTCCGTGGCCACCGCCGCCCTGCTCGAACTCCTTCGCTGGCCGGCGTCACCACCGGCACCGATCGATTGGGCGGCCGTGCAGAGCGCCACGGGCGCCCAATACCCGGCCGAGTTCCGGGAGGTGACCGAGGCGCTGCCGCCCGGCATGTTCCAGACCTTCCTGTCCCTGCTGCATCCGGCCAACTTCCCGCCGGAGGAGTACGCGGACGAGATCCACGGCTACGCCCAGATGCTGGGTGAACCGGATCTGGTGCCGTGGGCGGTGGTCGGCATGGACTACATCATCGCCTGGCGGATCGAGGGCGACGACCCGGACGCGTGGCCGGTCGTGGTCTGCGACAGCCGCGGTCCGGGGCGGGTGGTCCATCGGCTCTCCACGGCCGCCTTCCTCCGGGCGGTGCTGACCGTGCCCACCCCGATCGAGGAGCTCTCCTTCGTCGCCGAGGCGCAGCAGCCGCCGTCCTACGTCGCCAACGACGGCCGGATGTCCGCACCCGCCGGCCCGGACGAGGAGCACTGGAACCGCGAGGCCGAGGGCCGCGAGCTGATCGGCCCGGTGGACTGCGTGGACCAGCTGCGCGACCTGGTCACCCCGGCCCCGATCACGATCACCGTGCCGCGCTGGTACACCGTCTGGTCGCAGGTGCAGGGCAAGATCGGCTGGCCGCCGCCGCCCGACTACAAGCACCTGATCGAGGAGCTCGGCGCGATCCAGGTCGGCCCGGTGACGGTGGCGGCGCCCGGCGGGCCGGTCGACCTGGTCAAGACGTACGACAAACTGCGTCGGCGGGTGGTCAAGCAGCGCGCCGCCGGCGGCGGTCCGGCCGGGACGGTGTGGCCCGAGCCGCGCGGCGTCATGCGCTGGGGTGACCTCGAGGGCGGTGGCCACGTCTGCTGGCTGACCTACACAAAACGGCCCGAGTTCTGGCCGGTCATCGTCTTCGACGCCGAGCTGAGTCGGCACCGGCTCCACATGATGTCCGCTTCCCGCTTCCTGCTCGAAGTCGCGACGAATCCAGACCACCCTTGGGGAGGATGAACTTTGAAATCAACACGGGGGATAGCAGCGGCGGCTCTGGCCGCCGCATTGGCCGTGGTGGGCCTGGCCGGGCCCGCCTCGGCGGATCCAGCCGATCCGGCCTCCTACGTCCAGCCCGACGTCCCGCGCACCCTCGATGTCGGGCTGCTGCCGGCCATCGGTGACAAGCGCTTCGCCCGAACCAAGACCCCCGCCCGGGACCGGTCCGGCCGTACCTTCGTCTATGTCGAGGGAACGACGGCCGCCGCCGCCCAGGCGGCGGTGAAGAAGGCCGGCGGCAAAGTCCTGCAGACCCGCGGCAAGCGGGTCCGCGCCGCGGTTCCCGGCGGCAAGCTGGTCACCCTGGCCAAGCAATCCGGGGTCGCCGCCGTCCGGCAGCCCGACCGGGCCTTCCCGCTCGCGGTCACCTCCGAGGGCGTCGAGACGTCCGGTGCCGGTGCCTGGATCCGGGGCGGCAAAACCGGCGCCGGAGTCAAGGTCGGCATCGTCGACATCGGCTTCGACGGCCTCTCCGACGCGCGGGACGCCGGCGAGCTTCCCGTCGGCGTGACCCTGCACGGCAACGACTGCCCGGCCGAGAACGGATCGAGCCACGGCACCGCGGTCGCCGAGGTCGCGCACGACATGGCCCCCGGCGCCGAGCTCTACCTGGCCTGCGCCCCCGACTCGATGACGTTCGCCTCCGCCGTCGAATGGCTGACCGGTCAAGGCGTGCAGGTCATCAACGCCGCCATCGGCTTCCCCAACACCGGTCGCGGCGACGGCACCGGCGCCGGGGGCTCGCCCGCCGCGGTGGTCAAGCAGGCCCGCCAGGCCGGCGTGCTCTGGGTCGCAGCGGCCGGCAACCAGGCCCAGCTGCACTGGTCCGGGCCGGCCGCGGACGCCAACACCGACGGGTACGTCGAGGTCAGCGGCACCGCCCAGGGCAACGGGTTCACCATTCCGCCGGGCGGCACCGCGACCGTGAGCCTCCGCTGGGACGCCTGGCCCACCACCCGGCAGGACCTCGACCTGATGGTGCTGTCGACGAACCGGGTGCCGACCGGCTCGGGCGACACCGCGATCGTCGGTCAGTCGACCAACCCGCAGGCGACCGCGGCCACCCCGCTGCCGCCGACCGAGCAGGTCACCATCACCAACACGTCCGGCGGGTCGCAGACCTACTGGATCTACGTGGCGGCCCGGACGCCATCCCCGTCGACCAAGGCCGATGTGTTCGTGATGGGCGACGCCATCAGCCTGTCCTACCCGGTCGCGTCGGGCAGCGTCCTGGAGCCGGCCACCTCCCCGTACGCCATGGCCGTCGGAGCCAGTGCGGTGGGCAGCGGCCGGGTCGACGACTACAGCTCGCAGGGCCCGACCGTGGACGGCCGCACCAAGCCCGACATCACCGGGCCGGCCGGCGTCTCCACCTACACCTACGGCCCGGCCCCCACGATGGCCGGCACCTCGGCCGCGGCCGCGCACGTCGCGGGCGCCGCCGCGTTGCTCCTCGGAGCCAACCCCAGCCTGGACGCCAGTCAGGTGGAGGCGATGCTGGAGGGGCGGACCAACCCGGCGAAGTTCGACAACCAGTGGGGTCACGGCCTGCTGGCACTCGGCTCGGCCGACGACACTCAGCCCGCGGCCGGCAACGGCTTCACCCCGATCCAGACGCCGTACCGCCTGCTCGGCACCACCTCGGCGATCGGTGGTCACCAGCGGCAGTTCACCGCCGGTGAGGTGTTCACGTTGCCGATCGCGAACCTGCCCGGCGACACCACCGCGGTGGCGATCAACATCTCGGCGGTCTCGGCCAACCGCACCAGCCTCTGGTTCTACCGGGACGTCAACACCATCGGCGACGTGCCCACCCTGGAGCTCAACGCCGACAAGCACTCCACCATGGCCATCGTCCCGCTGTCGGCGGCCCGCACCATCACCATCCGCAACGACGCCGGGACGGCCGACCTCTATGTCGACCTGATCGGTTACTTCAGCCCGACCGGCTCCGGCACCTACTTTCCGGAGGACGCCCCGGTTCGAGTCCTCGACACCCAGACAACCGTCGGCAACCACAAGGCTCCGCTCGCCGCCAACGAGACGGTGACCATCCCGATCCGCGGTGTCGCCGGGGTGCCGGACAACGCCACCGCGGTCGCGCTCAACGTGCACGGGACCGAGAGCAGCGTGCTCGGTTACCTGCAGGTCTATCCGCAGACGCTGCCGACGACGACCGGCACCCTGGACACCCCGCCGAACAGCATCCGCAGCAGCCTGGCACTGACCGGCATCGGCGACGACGGGGCCATCCGCCTCCGTAACGCGGCCGGTACCACCTCGGCCGCCGTCGACGTGCTCGGCTGGTTCGCTCCCGGCAACGGCGCCAAGTTCGTGCCGCTTCCGCGGGCCACCAAGGTGCTCGATACCCGTACCGGGACCGGCGCGACGGCCGGGAAGATCGCCCAGAACGGCGTCGTGCCGCTCTCGGTCGGCGACGTGGCCGGCGTGCCGCGTAACGTGACCGCGCCGGTGCTGACCCTGACCGGGCTGGCCGACGGGGTCGGCGCGCTCTCCGTGCACCCGGCCGAACGCGGTTCCTCCGGCCGGACCGACGTCGATGGTCTCGAAGCCGCCAAGGCGGTCGAGAGCATCGTGATCCCGCGTACCGGCGGCAGCGGCCAGGTGGAGATCCGGGCCGGGGCCGCCTCCACCCACCTGGTCGGCGCGGTGACCGGTTACTTCACCGGCGGACCGGCCCTGGCCGAGCAGACCGGGTCGTGTGCGCTCGATGCCGAGCCGGGCTTCGTCCCGCTGTTCGACGGGCGCTCACCGCAGAGCGCGGTGTGGCGGCAGGCCGGCACCGCCGGCACGGTCACCACCACGAACTGCGAACTCAGCTCCACCCCGAACGACGCCTTCATGTGGTACCCGGCCGAGGACCTGCCGTCGGAGTACACGCTGCGGCTGGACTACAAGACCACCTCCGACTCGTCGGACTCGGGCGTCATGCTCGGCTTCGGCGCACCGCCCAGCGGCACGCTCTCCGCCGCCGGGGGATACGAGGTGCAGATCCGGCCGGACGGCGCGGCCACCCTGGCCACCGGCGCTATCGCGTCCAACCGGGCGCCGATCCGGTCGACCCAGAAGCCGGCCGGGCAGTGGAACTCGGTCGACATCGCGGTCAGCGGGAAGCGGATCACGGTCCAGCTCAACGATGTCGTGGTCAACGACTTCCTGGCCACGGCGGTCGGCAAGATGCTCGACCCGGCGTACATCGGTCTGCAGGGCAGTGCCGCCGGCAACCCGGTGACCTTCCGCAACGTGCGGGTGCGGGCCGACAAACCGGTTGCCCGCTACGGCGCGATCATCGGCAACGGCGGCCTGTGCATCGACGTGGTCAACGCGGGCCGCGCCCGGAGCGCCCAGCTGCAGGGCATCCCGTGCAAGGGCAACGACGCCCAGCAGTTCACCCTGCCGGGTGACGGCACCATCCGGATCTTCGGACTCTGCCTGGACGCCAACGGCCCGGTGCGCAGCGGCACCTACAAGTTCATCTACACCTGGACCTGTAACGGCACGAACCAGCAGCAGTGGGTGCCGCGGGCGGACGGCACGATCTACAACGCCGCCCAGAACACCTGCCTGGACCTGCCCTCGACGGGGGCACTCCAGCTGTACACGTTCAGCTGCCACGGCGCGGCCAATCAGCAGTGGCAACTGCCGGTCAAGCAGGCCCGGACCGGTCCGCTGCTGCTCAGCGGCTATCCCGGCCTGTGCGTCGACGTGACCGACCAGAACGCCGCCGTCGCGGCCCAGATCCAGGCCGCGACCTGCGTCGCCGACATCGGCAGTCAGCAGTGGACCACGCCGGGCGACGGCACGCTGCGGGCGTACGGCTTCTGCCTGGACACCGCCGGCCCGGTCCGCACCGGCACCTACAAGTGGGCTCAGCTATCCGCGTGCAGCGGGGCGGCCTCCCAGCAGTGGGCGGTCCGGCCCGGCGAAGCCATCTACAACCCGGCCCTCAACTACTGCCTGGACGGGAACGGCCTGGTCGCCGCGGGCGGCCGGATCGAGACCTATCCCTGTAACGGCACGATCAACCAGCGGTTCTCGATCCCGGCGCTCGGCCAGGGCGACGGGATGCACCGGTCCACCGCGGCCACGCTGGTCGCGTCCTGGTCGATGAACGAGAACAACGGCACCTCGACGGCCGACGACACCGCGTTCGCCCGGCCGGCCACCCTGACCGGAGCCACCTGGACGACCGGGCACACCGGCGCCGGGCTCAACTTCAACGGCACCACGGCGTACGCCTCGGCCGCCCCCACCGCCCTGCAGACCGACCGTTCGTTCACGGTCGCCGGCTGGGCCAAGTTGAGCGACGCGAGCACGTCCCGCACGGTCGTCGCCCAGGACGGCACCGAGCGCACCCCGTTCGCGCTGCTCTACTACCCGAACAACGACGAGTGGGAATTCGGGGTGACCAACCTGTCGACCTCGGGTTCGTACGTCCGGGTCGGCGCCGGCGCCGGCAGCATGACGCTGAACCGCTGGACCCACCTGGTCGGCGTCTACGACGCCGAGGCCGGCACGGCCAAGCTGTACGTGGACGGCATCCTGAAGAACACAGTGGTGGTGGGCAAGCTCTGGCTCGCCCCCGGCAACACCGCGATCGGCCGGGCCTGGTGGAACTCGGCGCAGGGCAACTTCTGGAGCGGCGCCATCGACGATGTCCGGCTCTACCAGGGCATCCTCACCCAGGATCAGATCACGGCGCTGAGCCGGAGCTGAGGTTCTGACGGTCACGCCGGGTGGGTGTCACCACACCTACCCGGCGTGACCGCGGGCCCCGGCGAGCCCGCCGGAATCTCCAGGGGCGCACGCGGACACGCTCTCACCGGACGCGCCACGGTGCAGCTCGCGCCGGATCACCCGACGGGGTCGCAACTCGCCGGGGCGCGGAACGGCCCCTGCCGAACCGGTGCGATGCGGCGCGGCCGGCCCGGCAGGGGGCTTTCGTCCGACGCTGCTCTTTGCACCCGTACGCGTCAAGGCATGTCGATCAGTCACTACTACGGCGTTTCGCGCACTCTGCACGGACGTGGAACACTGCGAACATGCCGCCGCAACGGGCGACTCTCCTCCAAGTGGCACAGCGGGCCGGTGTGTCCCGCAGCACGGCCTCCTTCGTCCTGACCGGTCGCCACAAAGACATGCGCATCTCCGAGGACGCCCGGCAGCGCGTCCTGCGGGCGGCCCAGGAACTGGACTACCGGCCCAACCTCATGGCGCGCAGCCTGCGCACCAAGGTCACGAAGACGGTCGCGCTGGTCTCCGACACCATCGCTTCCGAGGCGTACGCCGGACGCGTCATCCAGGGCAGCCTGGCCGCCGCCGTGGCGCACGGGCACCTGCTGTTCATCGGCGAGACCGAGGGCGACCCGGTCGTCGAGGAGAAACTGATCTCCGACTTCCTCGACCGGCAGGTGGACGGTTTCCTCTACGCCAGCATGTTCACCCGCAACATCCGCCTGCCCAAGTTGCTGCACGGCCAGAAGGTCGTGCTGCTCAACTGCCTCACCCGGGGCGCGCACCCGGCCGTCGTCCCCGACGAGCTGACCGCCGGGCTGGACGCCGCCCGCACCCTCCTCGACGCCGGTCATCGGGCCGGGATCTATCTGGTCGGGCACACTCGTGACCAGGTCTTCGCCAGCCGGGAGCGGCTCGCCGGCATCAAGGAGGGGCTCGGCGACGCCGGGGTGCGGCTGGCCGGCACCATCGACTGCAACTGGTGGCCCGACTCGGCGTACGACGCGGTCTGCCGCGCCCTCGACGACGGCCTCACGCCGCAGGCCCTGATCTGCCTCAACGACCGGGTCGCGCTCGGTGCCTATCAGGCGCTGCGCGAGGCCGGCCTGCGCATTCCGGACGACGTCTCGGTGATCTCCTTCGACGATTCCGACCTGGCCGCCTGGCTGCGACCCCAGCTCACCAGCATCGCGCTGCCGCACTACGAGCTCGGCTGGCGCGCGATCGAGACACTGCTCGGCCAACCGGGCGAGCCCGCGGTGCAGCGCCTGCCGATGCCGGTGCGACGCCGTGCCTCGATCGGTCGACCGCCCGCTGAATAACGTCGTACCCCCGTGGTTTCCTTGATGCCGTGAGCACGCCGGCCTCCTCTCCCGCGGTGCGCCGGCCTGCCTACCGGTTGGTCCGGCGCCCCCGCCCCGCCGTGCCCGCGCTGCACGCCGACGAGCTGCAGAGATATGTCGCCGCCCACGACGACGGCCCGCTGCTGGTGGTCGGCGGCCCCGGCACCGGCAAGACGACCACGCTGGTCGAGTCGGTCGCCGCCCGCATCGCCGAGGGGGTCGACCCCGAGCGCATCCTGGTCCTCACGTTCGGCCGTCGCGGCGCCATGGCCCTGCGCGATCGCATCGAGGCCCGCATCGCCGACGACCCCGGCCGCATCGTGCACGAGCCCCTGGTCCGCACCTTCCACGCCTATGCGTTCGCCCTGCTCCGCCGGGCCGCCGCCGAGCGTGGTGAGCCCTCACCGCGCCTGCTCACCGGTCCCGAGCAAGACCTGATCATCCGGGAGCTTCTCGAGGCCGTCGGCGACGAGGAGACCGCGGATGAGGTCGGCTGGCCCGAGGCTCTACGCCCCGCCCTGCCCACCAAGGCCTTCGCCCAGCAGCTGCGCGACCTGATGCAGCGGGCCGCCGAGCGCGGCATCGACGCCGCCGAGCTGGCCCGCATCGGCGAGCGCGTCGGCCGCGACGACTGGCCGGCCGCGGCCCGCTTCCTCCGGCAGTACGTCGCGGTGCTGGCCCTGCGCGACGTGACGACCCGAGGCTCGTCGGCCTACGACCCGGCCGAGCTGGTGCGGGCGGCCTCGGGCCTGCTGGCCGACGACCCCGAGCTGCTGACCGCGGAGCGCAACCGCCTCGCCTACATCTACGTCGACGAGCTGGCCGACACCGACCCGGCCCAGATCGAGCTGCTCCACCTGGTGGCCGGCGGCGGAAAGCCCCTGGTCGCCTTCGCCGACCCGGACTCGTCGATCTACGGCTTCCGCGGCGCCGACCCCACCGGCGTAACCGTGTTCCCCCAGCGCTTCCGCACCGCCTCCGGCGCGGTCGCCGAGACCATCACCTTGCACACGAACTACCGAGCCACCGCCCCGCTGCTCACCTCGACCACCCGAGTGTCCCGCCACATGCGCGGCCCCATCAGCCACCGCTCGATGCACCCACCCCTCCCGCCGGCGGAGTCCGAATCGGACGCCGCCGCGTCCCGGGCCAGCACGGCTTCCGCGTCGGACGTCGGCTCTGCGCCCGCCGCGGCCCCTGGCTCTGAGGTGGTTTCCGCTGCGGAGGCGCCGGCCGACGGCCTCTCCTCGCCGCAGGTCTCTGCGGCGGATCCCGCCCCCACTCCGGATGCTGAGACGGCCGGCGATGCGCCGAGTGGCGCGGCGGGTGGCGGTGTGCCGGGGGGCGCGGCGGGCGGCGGTGCGCCGGGGGGCGCCAAGAGCGGCCAGGGTCCGTCGGCGGGTGATGTGGCCGGGCGTTCGCGGGGGGACGGGGCGGAGCGGGCCGGGGCGGTGGTGCGGACCTTCCGGTCGCCGACCGCGGAGACCGCCTACGTCGCGCATGCGCTGCGTGAAGCGCATCTGCTCGACGGGGTGCCGTGGTCCCGCATGGCGGTGGTGTTGCGGTCGACCTCGTTGCAGCTGCCGTCGATGCAGCGGGCGCTCGCCGCGGCCGGGGTGCCGACCGTGACGCACGCCGAGGACATGCCGCTGCACCTGCAGCCCGCCGTGGCGCCATTTTTGCTGCTCCTGCGGTGTGCGCTGCAGCCGGAACTGCTCGATGAGGAGGCGGCGGTCGCGCTGCTCCACTCATCGCTGGGTGGGGCCGATCCGCTCGCCGAGCGGCGGCTGCGGCAGGGGCTCCGGGCGCTGGCGCTGGCCGCGGGGGACCGGCGGCCCTCCGGCGAGCTGCTGGTCGACGCGGTGCGTGACCCGGCCGGACTGGACATGGTGGAACGGCGCTGGGCCAAGCCGGCGCAGACGGTGGCCCGGCTCATCGCCACCGCGCGGGAGGCGGCGGCCGTTCCGGGCGCCACGGCCGAGCAGGTGCTGTGGACGGTCTGGCGGGAGAGCGGTCTCGCCGACCGGTGGTACGGCCTGAGCACCCGCCCGGTCGCCTCCGACGACCCGGACGCCGGGCGTGCCCGGCAGTGGCGGGCCGAAGCCGCCGACCGTGACCTCGACTCGATGGTGGTGCTGTTCGACGCGGCGGCCCGGTTCGTCGACCGGCTGCCCGGCGCGCGCACCGAGGTCTTCCTCGACCACGTGCTCGGGCAGGACCTGCCGGCCGACTCGATCGCGCCGAGCGCCGACCGTGGCGAGGCGGTCCGGCTCCTCACCGCCCATGCCGCCAAGGGCCTCGAGTGGGACGTCGTGGTGCTGGCCGGCGTGCAGGAGGGCATCTGGCCCGACCTGCGGCTGCGGGGCAGCCTGCTCGGTTCGGAACGCCTGGTCGACTATCTCGCGGGCCGCGCCACCAGCGGCCCGGCCGCCGTGGTCGGCGAGACGTCGGCGCTGCTCGACGAGGAGCGCCGCCTCTTCTACGTGGCTACCACCCGGGCCCGCCGCCACCTGATCGTCACGGCCGTCGCCTCGGCCGGCGTCGGCGGTTCCGAGGGCGAGGAGCAGCCCAGCCGTTTCCTCACCGAGCTGGCCCTCCCGATCCGGGGCCGCACCCCCGGCGACGACCCCGACACCCCGCCGCCCCCGGACCCCGATCCCTGGGACACCGATCCCGATGGCCCGACGGATCCCGATGGCCCGACGGATCCCGACGGCCCGACCGATCCCGACGGCCCGACCGATGCCGACGGCCCGGCGAACTCCGATGGTCCCGCCAACCCCGACGGCCCGGCCGACCCCGACGGTCCCGGTCCGGCGAACGCCGACGGACCGGTCCAGCCTGGCGGGCCG
>NZ_BOQN01000040.1 GCF_018332695.1 Paractinoplanes toevensis | reverse complement strand
GTACTGCAGGTCGACCTGGTAGCCCAGCGCCTCGAGCTGCTTCTTCAGGTTGTCACCGTCGGAGATCCACCGCTCCGAGGAACGGGTCGGCATGGTGACACCGATCAGGGCGCCCTTGGTGTCGCCGGGGGCGGCCTCCTTGTCGGCGTTCTTCTCGCTGCTGCCACAGGCAGCGAGGGCGACGGTAAGGAAAGCGGCGGAGGCGACAGCCCCCATCCGGGAAAATTTCATTGCGCGTTACTCCTTCATCGGGGCGGCGGCGTGGCGTCGAGTGTGAACGCTAACAACCGGGGGTGTCAACAGTTCTGGCAACGTCCGCGACATGTTGAAGAAACTTGTTTCCCAAATGCAACCGGCCGGTTCAGAAGCCAAATTGTTATCGATAACAGACGGTGTTCGTCAGTCCAACCAGCCGAGACGGGCGGCGTGAAAACCGAGCTGCATGCGGGTCCGCCCGCCGGTCAGCTCCATCAGGTGCCGGACCCGGCGCTGGACCGTGCGTAACGACGTGCCCAGGTGGGCGGCCACCGCCTCGTCGGTCAGGCCGGTCATCAGCAGGCCGACGATCCGGGAGTCCAGGTCGTCGAGCGATTTCGCACCGTCCGGAGTGGCCCGGCGCCACTCCGACTCGAACAGGGCGATCAGCGCCTGCAGCAACCCGCTCTCGTAGATCAGCAGGGCGCCGGGCGGGCCCGTCGCGTTCAGCGGCATGAAGGCGTGCTCCCGGTCCACGATCAACAACTTGAGGGGTACGGCGTCCGCGATCCGGATCTCCTCGCCCGCCCGCCGAGCCGCGACGATCCGGGCGTACGCGTCCGGCTCCTCGTCGAGCATCGCCCGCTCGAACACCACCCGGTAGCGCACGCCCCGGGCGACGGCGCTGTCCTCCTCGACGTTCTCGGCCGCGCTGATCACCGCGATCGGCGCCTTCACCAGCGACAGCACCTCGTCGCGGGCACCCAGCTGCAGCCGGCCGAACGCCTCGCGCACGTCGTCGGCACCCCGGATCACGTCGACCACACCGGGGGCACCGCGGCGCAGCGTGGCCGCCCGGTAGACCTCGTCCAGCACGCCCAGCTCGGCCTCGGCCCGCAGCAGCTCCTCGCGGCGGCGGCGCAGCGTGTCGCGCAGCGTGGTGGCGGGCGGGGCGGCCACGAACCGTTCCGGGTCGCCGAGGCCGCGCACGGCCAGCCCGGCCGCCTCGAGGCCGGACAGCAGCGACCTGGCCCGGTCGGCCGGCACCCGCATCAGCGACGCGAACTCGACCGGCCCCGCCGACGGCACCGTGATCAGGGCACGGTAGGCCGCGGATTCGTCGGCCCCGAGGCCCAGCACGTCAGGCTGCACGCCGCGCAGTTTGGCGGATTTACGCCATGAACGGAAGCCGCCGTGTCCGATCCGTTGCACGAGCACCTGCATGTGCACGAACGTCTATCTCCCCACGCGCATCTCCCAGCCCAGAGGACTTCCGACGATGCGATTTCTCGCCCACGGCCCCGGCGGCGGCACGCCGATCTGGTGCTTTCCGTGATCCCGTTCGACAGCGCGGCGTTCGATCCCCGAGAGCCGGTGGCCGCCGGCTGTACAAGGCTCACCGCCCGGTGGGCTGCATGTCCTCGTGGTAACGCATCCAGGTGCCCTTGCCGTCGTGCTTCGCGGCGTACATGGCGAGGTCGGCCGCGCGCAGCAGGCTGCCGACCTCGTCACCGGGCCCGCCGCAGGCGAGACCGATGCTGGCGTTCGCCCGGACCGCGGTGTCGCCGTACCGGATCGGGTCGGCCAGGGACTCCAGGATGCGCTTGGCGGTGAGCACCGCGTCCTCGTCGCCGCAGTCGCGCAGCAGGATCGCGAACTCGTCACCGCCGAGCCGGGCCACCAGGTCGTTCTCCCGGACCGACGCGCGCAGCCGGTCGGCCACCCCGGCGAGCAGGGCGTCACCGGCCGCGTGCCCGAGCGTGTCGTTGACCGCCTTGAAGCCGTCCAGGTCGATCAGCAGCAGGCAGGTGGTGCCGGGCGCGCAGGTGGCCAGCGCCTCGGTCACCTCCTCGTGGAAGTGGGTGCGGTTGGCCAGCCCGGTCAGGCCGTCGAACAGGGCCTGGTGGCGCAGCCGGGCCTCGTGCTCGCGCAGCTCGGCCAGGGTGACGTCGAGCTGGTCGAGCAGCCGGGTGTTGTCGTGGAACGCGGCCAGCTGGCGCAGCACCACCAGGGCGAAGATCAGGCCCAGCCCGGCGACGGCGCCCAGGACCTTGGCGGTGGTGTCACGTGGGAGGACAGCGAGCACCGCGGTGAAGGCGACGGCGATCGACCCGTACGGAAGGAGGCTGTAGCGCCGCCGGCGGCGCGAGCCGAACCCGATCGCCGCGTCGAACCGGACCACGATCTCCTGGATCCGCGGGCCGAGCGCGATCAGCAGCGACGGGAAGAACCGGATCGCGTAGACGTAGGCGGGCAGAGGACCGTCGGCGCCGGGCGCCAGGAAGAAGCCGAGGGAGTTCACCCCGGCCGAGACGACCATCGGGATGGCTGCCGCCCGGTGCATCGGCGCGTTGCCGCTGAGCACGAGTTTCACCGCGGCGAAGCCGGCGGTGAGGATGATGGCGCCGGTGGTGAGGATGCCGACCAGGTCCTCGGCGCCGGCGTTGCCGACGGCGAAACACCAGGCCACCACCGCGCCACCGACCAGGACCGTGGTCGAGTCCAGCCAGAAGGCCATCTTCTCCCGGCGGGACTGGCCGGGCATCGGGTGCAGCAGCATGGCGACGATGACCGCGCCCATGCCGACCGCGAAGCAGACACCCTGCACGGTGCCGCCGGCCGTGGACCACTGGCCGTGGCGGTGGAAGGCGAGGACCACCTGGGTGCTGTCGCCGATCGTGAACAGCGCGCCGGCGATGGCGAGAATCCGCCAGAAGCGGCGCAGAGCGCCGGTCGCCATCCGGAAGACCCGCCACGACGAGTACGCGAGCAGGGCGTCCAGCGGCGCCTGGAAGAGCCAGAACACCCGCACTTGACCGTCGGAGTGACCGCCGAGACCGAACAGCAGACCGACGCCGGCCAGGGCCCACAGCACCGCCGCGATCATCACGGGGTCATGGCGCAGCGCGAGCGAGAGCGCTCGGCGGATGCGCGTGGCGGTCGACCGGCCCGGGATCACATGGTCGGTATCGACCGGCGGGCCGTCCGTCTGAGGAATCGGGCCGGTCAGGTCAGCGCGTGGGTGCGGATGCTGGTGCCGGCCGGGCCGGTGTGGATGCGGACCAGGTCGCAGATCTGGTTGACCAGCAGCAGGCCGCGGCCGCTGGACAGCAGCGGGTGCGGCGGGACGCGCCCGGCCAGCGGGTCGGTGATGTGGCCGCTGTCGTCGACCTGGCAGGCGAACAGGCCGGGCTCGGTCCAGACCGCGAGCCGGCCGGGGCCGGTGGTGTGCCTGAGCGTGTTGGCGGCCAGCTCGTGGGCGGCGAGGACCATCTCCTCGAGCCGCTCCCGGGGCAGCAGCGGGCCGGCCCGCCGGCGGACCAGGGCCCGCACCCCGGCCAGGTCGGGCATCCGCCGGTAGGCCAGGACCTCGGCGGACGCCGGCGGTGGGGGCAGCGGCACGTTGAAGTCGCCGGCGGTGGTGACCGGATCGCCGTAGGACGGGCTCGACACCCGTACGCCGTGGTCGATCATGACGGGGTGGGTGCGCCACGCGTCGGCGATCGCCGACGAGGTGAGCTGGGTCGCGTCGTACGGGCAGAGGAACGTCGCGTCGCGGCCCTCGAACACCGTGTTGATCAGGGCTTCGTGGGCGGCGCAGGCGGGGTACTCGACGGAGGTGCGGCCCGGCCACACCGGCTCGCCGACGAAGCTGACCCGCTTGCCGGGGTGGGCCGCCGCGTAACGCAGGAGCAGGCCGGGGATGATGCGGCCGGGGTTGCGGCCGGTCACCGTCATGTCGGCGAAGTCGACCCGTCCGGCGTCGGCGCCCAGCGCACGCCGCAGCAGGCCGAGATTGTGGCCGGGCAGGGCGGCCAGGACCGGTTCGCCGGCCCGGATCGCGGACCGGACGAACGGCAGGGTGGCCGACAGGAAACCGTCGGCATCGTGGTAGAGAAGGCCGGGATGGTCGAAATGCCGGGTGGTCATCGCGTTTCCACGGTGAGGGCTCCCACGCTGCCGGCACCGTGGAAGTCGAGAAGCCGGAGCAGGTTGGGTGAACAGCCGGTCAGCCGGAGCCGGCCGGCGCCGCTCGCGGCCACGTCCACCAGCACCCGGGCCGCGGCGATGTCGGCGAACCGCAGGCCGGAGACGTCGACGGTGACCTCGGAATGATCGTCGAAGATGTGCTCGACGACGGCGCGCAGGGCGTCCCGGTTCGACAGGTCGGCCTCGCCGGCCACGCGCAGGCCCCACGGCCGGCGGACCCGCCGCACCCGCAGCGACGAGGCGGGGTCGAACGGCATCTCGGAGCCGGCCGCGCCCGGGTGCGCCCACAGCAGCCGGCGCAGGTGCAGCGGGTCGAAGTGGCGCCGGTCGTACGCGCACACGCCGGCCACGAAGCCGTCGGCGAAGACCAGGTGGTTGATGTCCGCCTCGTAGGACGGGAGGTGCTCGACGCCGGGGACGCGGCGGCTGGCCCAGGTCATGTCGCCGACCACCCGGATACCCCGGTAACCGGCCGCCCGCGCGGTGGTGACCGCCGTGTGCCAGATGTCCACCGTCGCCACCGGGTCGAACGAACCGCAGGCCAGGTAACTGGCCTCGGCGGTGGTCGCGTTCAGGTCACCGGTGCCGAGCGCCGTGCGGGTGTCGACGCCGTGCCGCCGGAGACCCTCGAGGACGTCGTCCGGGTCGTCGCCGCAGTAGAGCACGCGATGGTGGTCACGAAGGCCGGCCCGGACGAAGCCGGCGATCGCCTCCATCCGGATGGCGTCGTCGTCGACGGTCCAGCAGATGTGATCACCGAGAGTGACCTGATCTAGGAGCGGTAACCCGCTCACGGCGCTTTCCTCTCACCGCAGAGTGACGGGGTGTGGATACAACGTACCCGCCACCCCGTGTGACGGCGCTACCCCGCGAGAGTGACAGATTACGTGCTGGACACCCAGGTGGGGTGGGTGGCGGCGAACTCGGCCACGGTGTCGTTCTTGGCCGCCTTGAGCAGGTCGAGGCTGTCGTCGTTGAGCAGCTCGACCTCACCGACGCCGGGGACCGACTCGGGGTTGAACTTGCCCTCGTTGGTCTTGATCGTGATGAGGTCGCTCGGGTTGATGCCCTTCATCGCGAAGACCCAGTCCTCGAGCGAGATGCCGCCGGTGTCGACCGTCATGGTGGAGCCGATCGCCTTGATCAGGCTGGGCAGCTTGGTCGGCGAGGAGAGGCCGTCCTTCACCGCCTGGTTGATGATCGCCTTGAAGAACTGCTGCTGGTGCCGCTGGCGGCCGTAGTCGAAGTCGTTGTTGGCCAGCAGGTCGCGCTGGCGCACGAAGTCGAGCGCCTCGGCCGGGGTGAAGCAGTGGTTGCCCTTGGCGTAGAACTTCGGCGTCACGCCCTTGATCTTGGACTTGAGCGTGCCGTCCTTGTTGATCACATACGGCGCCGCGGCCTTGCCGGTCTTGTCGTTGGTGCCGACGTGGATCGACGTGGTGTCCTCGTCGACGTACATGCACACCTTGCCGAGCACGTTCACCACGTTCTTGAAGCCCTCGAAGTCGATGATCGCGCCGGCGTCGGGCGTGATCCCGGTCAGCTCCTTGATCGTCAGCGAGAGCAGCTCGAAGCCGTGCGACAGCGCCGCCGGCCCGGTCAGTCCGCGGCTGCCGAAGAAGAACGCCGCGTTGATCTTGTTCTTCCCGCCCGCGAAGGACTGCTTGCCGTTGTCGTAGGCCGGGATCGGCACGTAGCTGTCCCGGGGCAACGAGATCATGTAGCCGGAGTCGTGGCCGGCCGGAATGTGCAACAGGATGATCGAGTCGGACCGGGTGCCGGCCGTGGGCAGCGCGTCCTTACGGGCGTCGATGCCGACCAGGAGGATGTTCTTCGCCCCGGTGACCGACGCGTGCTTCACCTCGCGGTTGGCGGCCGCACCGATCAGGCTCTGCTGGCTGACCGACCGGGTGGTGGCCGCGACGGTCGCCTGGATCGCCACCACCGACCCTCCGCCGACCACCGTGAACAGGGCACCGAAGGTCAGGCACAGGCGCGCCCAGCGCGGACTGCGCTGGCGACGGGGTTTCCTTCTCAAGATCATCTCCTCGTGGCGGCTCCACCTATAAGACGGATGCCGCGGCCATAAAGATTGCTCTTGGCCGGTGAGAATTCGGTGAGAGATATCTGGCAGGAACCTGTGATTCCCGCCCTTCCCTTCGATGCCTCCTTCCATTAACCGGACGGCTTCCCGGCGCCCATAGCGTCCGACCCGCCAGCTCCTCCCCTCCCGCTAGGCAGGTCACCCATGTCCTCAGACCCGGATGTCAGCGTCGTCATCCCGACGCTCAACCGGCCGGAACTGGCCGCCCGAGCCGTGCGCAGCGCCCTCGCCCAGACGCATCCGAACCTCGAGGTCGTCGTCGTGGCCGACGGGCCCGACCCGGTCACCCGCGAGGCCCTGGAGGCGATCGGCGACGAGCGGGTCCGGGTCATCGAGCTGCCCCGGCGGGGCAAGGCCCCCAACGCCCGCAACCAGGGTGCGCTCGCCGCCCGCGGCCGGTGGACCGCGCTGCTGGACGACGACGACGAGTGGCTGCCCGGCAAGATCGAGGCGCAGCTGAAGCTCGCCGCCACCGCCACCAAGGCGTCCCCGGTCGTCGCCACCCGCATGATCAGCCGCACCCCGCGGGCCGACACCATCATGCCGCGCCGCCTGCCCGCGCCCGGCGAGCCGCTCAGCGAGTACTTCACCGTCCGCCGCGGCCTGTTCTACGGCGACGGCTTCATCCAGACCTCGACGATCATGGCGCCGACCGAGCTGCTGCGCCGCGTCCCGTTCACCGTCGGACTGCGCCGCCAGCAGGAACTCGACTGGGCACTGCGGGCCATCGGCCAGACCGACGTCGAGCTGCTCTACGCCGACGAGGCGCTCGTGCTGTGGCACCAGGACGAGAACCGCGACCGGATCAGCCTGCAGAACCCGTGGGAGGAGCAGCTCGAATGGCTGCGCGCCAACCACGAGCTCTTCACGCCGAGGGCGTACGCTGCCTTCACCATGAGCGTCCTCAGTTCCATGGCCGCTCCGACCCGCAGCGGCCGCGTCTTCCGGGAGTTGCTGTCCGAGGCCCGCGCCCACGGCCGGCCGAGCGCCATCGACTACGTGACGTTCCTGCAGATCTGGACCCTGCCGCCGACCCTGCGGCACCGCCTGCGCGACCTGGTGGTCGGCCGGAGATCCGCCGCCGCCGATTCCGCCGCCTCCGCTGCCTCCGCTGCCGAAGAGCCACGCTCTGCCGATGTCCGCTGATCGCCGGGTCGGCATCTGGCGCAGCGCCATGCTCGGCGGGTCCGAGACGTTCGTGCGCAACCAGGGCGATGCCCTCACCCGGTGGACACCGGTCTATCTCGGTGCCACCAAGGTTCAGTCGGCCTGCGCCCGGGATACCGATCTCATCGCGTACCCCTCGAAAGCGGACCGCAACGCCTTCCTCCGCCTGCGCCTGACCGGGCGGTCGCCGCGCCTGCGGCGAATGCTCGGTGGTCTCGATCTGGTCCACGCCCACTTCGGCGGGGACGGCTGGCTGGTCAGCGGCGAGGCGGCCCGGCTCGGCATCCCGCTGATCGTCACCGTGCACGGCCACGACGTGACCCGGCAGCCGGCCAGCGGCGGCGCGCACGGCCTGCGCTACCGCCGCAACCTGCAGACCGTGTTCGACCGGGCGGCGTCGATCATCGCGGTCTCGAACGTCATCAAGAGCAAGGCGATCGGCTGGGGCGCCGACCCGGCCAAGGTGCGCGTGCACTACACCGGCGTGCCCATCCCGCCGTTCAGCACCCGGCCGAAACGCTGGGACGTGGCCTTCGTCGGCCGCTTCGTGGAGAAGAAGGGCACCGACGATCTGGTCGCGGCCCTCGCCGCGCTCGGTCCCGACAAACCCCGGGCGGTCCTGGTCGGCGACGGCCCCCTGCTTCCGGCAATTCGCGCGTACGCCGAGAGGCTGCACGTCAACGCCGACTTCCTCGGTTCCCGGCCACCGTCGGAGGTCCACCAGGTGCTGCTGCAGTCCCGGATGCTGGCCGCCCCGTCCCGCACCGCCGCCGACGGCGACACCGAGGGTCTGCCCACCACCATCATGGAGGCGGCCGCTCTCGGCCTGCCGGTGGTCGCCACCCGGCACAGCGGCATCCCCGAAGCGGTCACCGACGGCGAGACCGGCCTGCTCGGCCCCGAGGGCGACCGGCCGGCGCTGGCCGCCGGCATCGGCCGCCTGCTGGCCGACCCGGACCTCCGCGAACGCCTGGGCAAACAGGCCCGAGCGTTCATGGAGTCCAAGTTCGACCTGGTCCGGCAGACCGACCGCCTCGAGGACATCTACGACCAGGTGACCGGCTAGGCACCGTTGAGACGCACGGGGGCCCGCGCCAGACGAAGTGCGGCCGGCGAGCCCCGGATCGATCGGCGGAGGCGAGCCCGACGGGTTCCGAGTCGGATCTGGTTGACTGGTCGCTGATTTCGTCATGGGGGGTGGCATGCGTCGATGGTTGGCCGTTGCCGCGGCCGGGGTCCTGGTCGCGTCGGGATGCGGCAGTCCGGCCGCTGACCACGTCCGGATCACGGTGGCGGCACCGGACGCGTTGTTCGACGCGCCGCTCGGTGTCACGGTCACCGGAGCGCCGCCGGGCAGACTGATCACCCTCACCGCGTCCGCGACCGACAGTCATGGCGACCTATGGCGGTCGAGCGCCACGTTCCGTCCGGATTCGTCCGGCCGGATCGACCCGGCTCGGACGGCCCCGGTGGCCGGCGACTACACCGGCGCGCACGACGCCGGACTTCTGTGGTCGATGACTGATCCCGGCGTCCACACCCTCGTCGCCCCGGTGGTCACCGTCCACCTTGCCGCCTCGCTGGACGGGCGGTCGGTGGCGACCGCGTCGCTGACCCGCGAATGGGCGCCGTCCTCGGTCACCGAGCGGGAGACGAGCGTGGCGCAGGAAGGCTTCGCGGGAACCCTGTTCAGCCCGCACGACACCACGGTCCGCCGGCCGGCCGTGCTCACCTTCGGCGGCTCCGAAGGCGGGACGGCCAACGGAGTCCTCGTCGCCAGGGCCCTGGCTGCGAAGGGCTACCCGGCGCTGGGTATCGGCTACTTCCACGTTCCCGGGCAGCCGGGAAATCTGGAGAACATTCCGCTGGAATACTTCGCCACCGCCGCACGGTGGCTGGCCCGCCAACCGGGAGTGGACCCGCACCGGATCGAGGTCTACGGCTTCTCCCGCGGCTCGGAGGCCGCGCTCCTGCTCGCCGTCGGCTTTCCCGGCCTGGTCGACGGGGTCGTCGTCGGCTCACCCAGCTCGGTCGTGCACGCCGGCTATCCGAGCGGGATCGGACCGGCCTGGACCTTGCACGGGCGGCCGATCCCGTACGTCGATTCCACCGAGAAGAACGACCCGCGACCGGCCGATGACCGGGCGAGAATTCCGGTGGAACGCATACGCGGCCCGGTGTTCCTGCTCTGCGGCCAAGACGACGCGGTCATGGCGAGCTGCCCGTTCACCCGGGCGATCGGCGACCGGCTGCGCGCGCGACCCTACACCGAGCTGCAGGAGCCGGACGCCGGCCACAACGTCGGAATCCCGGTGGCGGGAGGGGTCAACACGCCCGACGGCAACGTCGGCGGTACCCAGCAGGCGGACGCCCTCGGCCGTTTGGACGCCTGGTCTGAGTTGCTCAAGTTTCTCGCGGCCCGGACGGAATCCGTCCGCTGACGGCGCGGTTCGGCCGGGCACTGAGCCCCGCTCATCCTGGGTAGCGGTTGGCTTCGACGTGGTGCAGGACGAGGATGGCTTGCACGATCGCGGTCGCGCGGCGCGGGCAGCAGCGCAGCCGCTATCCTCGCACGGGTGTCAGGCAATCGATGGGCTTTGATTTGTGCCGCAGCGATGCTGCTCGCCGGGTGCGCGAGCACCGACCCCGCCGCCGCACCCTCGACGGTCACCGTGGTGGTCAGCGTCACCGGTGCTGACTCGTCCATTCCCGTGCCGGTCCCCGCGCCGGTGACGTCCGGCGCGGCCGACTGCGCGCGGGGCCCGAATCCGGTGCCGTCGCTGGACCCTTCGGCCTCGTTCGACGTGAACGACCCGGAGCAGCGGGCCCGCCGGGCGCTGGCCGAGCAGTACCGACCGACCCCCACCCGCGGCGTCGTCCCGGCCGCCGCCGTGCCCGGTGCCGAGGCGTGCGTCCACTTCCTGCGGATGCAGTTCTCCCTGCTCGCCGCCGGCTCCGGCGCCGCGCCCGGTGAACCGGAGGTCGAGAGCGCGCTCCGCTCGGCCGGCCTGACCAGGATCATCGTCCGGTCCGGGCCGGTCTTCGCGGCGTCCGCCGGTGACGCCTGCGTCCACGGCAGCTTCACCGCGGCGGGCCCGGACTTCGTCATCGCCCCACCCGCCGCCGACGGTTCCTGCGGGACAGGCTGAGCACAGCCTCGGCGGTAACACTGGGCCGCGTGCGTTTCGTCGGTGTCCTGCTCGCAGTCGTGCTGGCCGCCCTTCTCCCGGGCTCCCAGGTGGCGTCGGGCTCGCTCGACCGCGGTTACAACGGTCTGGCGGCAACTCCGCCGATGGGCTGGAACGACTACAACGCGTACGGCCTGGACGTCACCGACACCCTGATCCGCGAGACCGCCGACGCGATGGTGTCGTCCGGCCTGCGCGACGCCGGCTACGTCTACGTCAACATCGACGACGGCTGGCAGGCCACCACCCGCGACTCGGCGGGCAACCTGCGCGCCGACCCGGCCCGCTTCCCGTCCGGGATCGCCGCGGTCGCCGACTACGTGCACGCCCGCGGGCTGAAACTGGGCATCTACTCCGATGCCGGGTTGAAGACCTGCGGCGGGCTGCCCGGCAGCCTCGGGCACGAGACCGCGGACGCCAGGCTGTTCGCCGGGTGGGGCATCGACTACGTCAAGTACGACAACTGTTACGCCGGCCCCGGCTGCGACCAGATCGCCTGCCCCGACGGTACGGCCGCGCCGGCCCAGGACCGCTACGCCCGGATGCGCGACGCGCTGGTGGCCACCGGCCGCCCGATCGTCTTCAGCATGTCCAGCTGGGGCACCGAGGACGTGGCCCGCTGGGCGGCCGGTTACGGCAACCTGTGGCGCACCACCGGCGACATCCAGCCCACCTACGCAAGCATGCTGTCGATCTTCCAGCAGACCGTGGGCCTGTCCCGCTACGCCGGCCCGTACGGCTGGAACGACCCCGACATGCTCCAGATCGGCAACGGCATGTCGGCCACCGAGGACCGCACCGAGCTGACCCTGTGGTCCATGCTGGCCGCCCCACTGATCATCGGCACCGACCTGACCGACGCGACCCCCGCGACCCTCGCCCTGCTGACCAACGCCGCGGTCATCGCCGTCGACCAGGACCCGCTGGGCCGGGCGGCCACCGTCGCTTCCGCCTCCACGGGTTTGTATGTGTTGACCCGCCCGCTCGCGAACGGCGACGTGGCGGTGGCCCTGTTCAACTCGACCGGCACCGCCACGACGATCACCGCCGACACGCCGAGCGGCACCCTGACCGACCTGTGGACCGGTGCCGTGTCCGCCACCACGGGGACGGTCCGGGCGACGGTGCCGGCCCACGAGGTGGTGCTCTACCGCGTCGGGTGAGGCAGTGACCGCGTGGCGGGCCCGCGACCGCGGCAAGCCCGTTCCTGGCGCCCGTCCGGTGGGGAGAATAGCGATCATGATGACGCCCCTGGAGAACGCGCCCCGCCTGGCCGCGGCACTCGGACTCGACCGGTTGTGGATCAAGCGGGACGACCTGATCGGCCTCGGCGGTGGTGGCAACAAGGCCCGCAAGCTGGGCATCACCTGCGCGGAGGCCCTGGCCGCCGGCGCGACGACGCTGATCACCGTCGGTGCACCGCAGTCCAACCATGCCCGCGCCACCGCCGGCGCGGCCGCCCGGCACGGCCTGGCCTGTGTGCTGGTGCTGGCCGGCCACGCCCCCGCCCGGGAGACCGGCAACCTCCTGCTCGACCGGCTCGCCGGGGCCGAGATCGTCTGGTCCGGCGAGCGCCCGCCCGGCGAGGTGGCCGCCGAGCAGGCCGCCGCCCGTGCCGATTCCTTCCTGATCCCGCTCGGCGGCTCCACCCCCACGTCGATCCAGGCCTACGCCGAGTGCGCCGGCGAACTGACCGAGCAGGCCGAGTTCGATCGGGTGGTCGTCGCGCTCGGCTCCGGCGGCACGATGGCCGGCCTGGTGCTCGGCCTCGGCGCGGACCGGGTGCTGGGCGTCGACACCGGCGCCGTTCCCGAGCCGGACGCCGCCGTCCGCGCCCTGCTGCCGAACGACCCCGGCCGGCTCGGCATCGACCGCGGCCAGGTGGGCGCCGGCTACGCCACGGTCACCGATCCGGTCCGTGCGGCGCTGCGGCTGGCGGCCCGCACCGAGGGCCTCTTTCTCGACCCGATCTATACCGGCCGCGCGATGGCCGGCCTCGCCGCCACGGCCACCGCCGGCAGCCGCGTGGTCTTCCTGCACAGTGGCGGCCTCCCCGGCCTGTTCGGCGTCGACCAGCCAGTGCTGTAGCGAATTTCGTGTTACCACTGGGATACCTGAGACAGTGGGGATCCGGGGTGGACATCGAATGACGCGGGTGCTGATCACCAACGACGACGGGGTGGACGCGCCCGGCATCCGGGCTCTCGCCGAGGCGGTCCGTGGCCGTGGCTACGACACGGTGGTGGCCGCGCCGGCCGAGGAGCAGAGCGGCATGAGCGCCGCCCTGACGGCGGTCACCGAGGGCGGCCGGGTCGCTTTCGAAACCAGACCACCGGGGTACGCCGTGGCCGCCTCCCCCGCATACATCGTGATGCTGGCGTTTCTCGGGGTCTTCGGCCCGCCCCCGGACGTCGTGCTGTCCGGGATCAACCGGGGCGCGAACACCGGCCGCGCGGTCCTGCACTCCGGCACGGTGGGTGCCGCCCTGACCGCCGCGAACCACGGCGCGCGCGCCCTGGCGATCTCCCTGGACGTCATCGCACCGGGCGAGTTGGACAGTGGCGGCACCGCGTTCACCATCACCGATGACGCGAGTCTGCACTGGACGACGGCCGCCGATCTCGCCGCCGACCTGGTGGACTGGCTGACCGAATCACCGCCCGGCACGGTGGCCAACCTCAACGTCCCCGATCGGGCGGGTTCCGAGCTGGCCGGCCTGCGCCGCGCAACGCTGGCCAATTTCGGTCAGGTCCGTATGGCGGTGGCCGAACAGGGCGCAGACTTCGCCCGCCTCACCCTGGAGCGCGGCGACCCTGCCGACGAGGGCAGCGACGTTGCCCTCCTCGAGCAGGGCTTTGCGGCGCTCACCGCGCTGCGGCCCGTCGCCGAGGCCGCGAACACAGCGATACCCACCCAGCGTGCTCCGCACTGAGCCTCGACGGACCAGCGCGTCGCCCGGCAATCAGCCGCGGGTGCGGCGGACCACCGCGCGCACCGCGCGGCGGCCGGCCTTCAGGCCGCCGACCAGGGTGTTCGCGGCCCGGCCGGGGACCGTCGCGGAGAGCACCGCGTTGTGCCGGCGCAAGCGCTTCAGCTCGTGGTCGCGGAAGGCGATCTGGCGCTCGTAGAACTCGTGCTGCGCGCGGGCGTCGGCCAGTTCGCGTTCCAGCCGGTCGCGGACGATGGTCAGCTCGCGGATCGAGGTGACGCCGGGGCGCGGGGCCGCCGGGGCGTCGCGCGGGTCCAGTTCGCGGCCGGTCATGCCGGCCAGCAGGGCGGTCAGCTCGGCCTCGTCGGCCGGGGACGGCCACAGATGGGTGTCGCCGCCGGCGATCAGTGTCGCCGCGAGGCGGCGCAGGGCTTCGACCGGTCTCCCGGCGGGGACGAGGCCGCGGTGGACCCCGTCCGCGCCGACCACGACCTGTCCGGCCGGAACCCCGGCCGCCGGGCTCTGCTGCCAGGCCGTCAGCAGCTCACGCACGACCGGCGTGGCCCGCCGCCGGGCGGCCTCGACCAGCAGATCTTCCAGCGTGCGCCCGAGCGGGACAGGCACTCCCCCGCCGCGCACCCAACGACTGCCGGCGTCCCGGCGCACCTCCTCGGCGCCCGCGGCCACATCACCCGAACCGGCGACACCGGCGGAACCGGCGGCGGACGCGGCCACATCACCCGAACCGGCGGCGCCGGCGGAACCGGCGGCGGACGCCCGGGGGCCGGCGTGAACCGCCGGGGCAGCCGCGACACCGGGCGGAGGGGCGGCCGCGATCAGTGCCTCGGGGCCGGCCGGACCGGGGCCCGCGACGAAGACCCAGGCCGGCGCGAGGGCGTCGGCCAGGCCGTGACGCAGGGCTCCGGTGATCAGGCGGGCCGGTTCGGCCAGTTGGGCGGGCGAAGGGGCCGGGGCCGCGGTCAGGGTGGCTTCGAGGAAGCCGCGCAGGGCCTGGTCGGCCAGGATCTCGCCGCCCAGCAGGGCGCCGGGGTAGGCCGCGTAGTCGCGGACCACGGGCACGCCCGCGGCGGACAGGCGGGCGCGGACGGCGTCGGGGCCGGTGGGTCGGGTGTGGCCGTCGGGCCCCACCCACTCGGTGTCGGCGGGTGTCGGCGGCAGCGCCAGCAGGCGGTGCAGGCCGAAGCCGTTCTCCACGCGCAGGACCAGGCGACCCCGGGGACGCAGCAGGGACAGCAGCTGGGTCAGGGTCTCGTCCCAGGTGAGGCCGGCCGACTCGGTGGTCAGGAGACGGTCCAGGCCGTCCAGGGCGACCACCGTGTCGTACGCCCCGGAAAGCTTTTCCAGACTTCCGCAGCGGATGGTGACGCCGGGGCGGGTCGCGTAGCGGGCCGCCAGCGACTCGGCGTCGGGCACGCCGCGGACCAGCAGCGTGAGTTGCCCGGCCGGGATCGCGTCGATCAGGGCGGGGGCGTGCGGGCCCGCCACCAGGGTGTGGCCGGTAGCGGTGCCCAGCAGGGGCCCCCACTCGGCGCCGGCGGCAGGGGCGGGCCCGTGGTTACCGTCGAGGTCGGACCAGGCCGTCATCTCGCCGCCGATCAGCTCGGTCATCGGGTCAGCACTCCGGTCAGCTCGGCGTCGGGGACGCTGGTGGGCATCGGCCAGCCGAGCAGGCGGCGCAGCTCGGCCGGGGACAGCAGGCGGTCGGCGCCCAGCTCGTCGACCGCGATGCGGTGGGCGGCCTCGGGGTCGGGGTGCGGGCCGTGCAGGGCGGCCCACTCGCGCAGGATGCGGGGCTGACCGCCGAACGCGGCCTTCTCGTTCTCCAGGTGCATCGGGTCGCCGTAGACGGCGGGTTCGCAGCCGGCCAGGGCGCCGTAGAAGACGGCGCTGCACAGCCGGTTGGAGGCGACCCTCCGGTGCCTTCGCAGTTCGGCCAGCTGCCGGTAGAGGAAGCCCGGGTCGAGGTCCCTCCACCAGCCGCCGCGGTAGCCGTGGCAGATCACCCGGAAGCCGGCACTCTCGTAGCGGCGCCGCAGCTTCGCCGAGCGGTACTCCTGCCAGTACAGGCACACCGTGACCGGGCCGTCCTCGGTCCGCCGGATCTCGGCCATCAGGCCGTCGTGGTCGCCGACGACGTGCTGGCCCTCCCAGCCGTGGAACGGGTACCAGATCGTGCCCTCACGCCGATCGGAATCGGACAGCGGGTCCATGGCGAGCAGGTAGGCGAACGGGGCACCGACCACGTAGCCCTGGCGGCGGCCGAGTGACCAGGCGCGGCGGCGGGTGCGCTCGGACCACAGGAAGCTGGGCACGCCGGGGGTGTACTCGTGGTCGGGGGCGAGGCCGTCGCCGATGTTCCAGCCGTGCTGGAGGTAGCCGTGCAGCCGCGGCGGGTCGGTGTCGTCGAGGCCGCAGTACCGGGCCAGGACGTGCGAGTGCCCGTAGTAGTGGTTCGCGTGATGCACGCTTCATCCCACACCGCCGAGGCGAACGGCCGGGAAACGGATCGTGTCCGGTGAGTCAAGGAACAACCGGGGGCATGCCGGTGTTGCGCCGAGAGCCGGAGGTGCTACCTTTGGCCCAGACGGATCCCGGATGCAGGCGGTTAGCCCCCGAGGTCCTCCCTCACCGGCCGAGAGTTGAAGACCCGGCCGTGCTTCCATCAAGCCGCTGGGCGCGTCGATGACGTGTACCCCCGGGCGGCTTCCCCTGCCGGACAACCGGCCTTCTGAGGAGTCCCTCGATGACAGATCTCGCTACCCGTACACCACGATCCCGCACGCCGAAACCCACCGAAACCACCGCCGATGTCGCCGTCGACGCGCTCCTCGACATCGTCGACGACCGCGCCTGGTTACGCGCCGAGGGCTACCTGCCCGGCGCCGACGACATCCAGGTCACCATGCAGCAGGTGCGCCAGCTGGGCCTGCGCCGTGGCGACCGGGTCACCGGTTTCGCCAAGGTCACCGGCCACCGCCGGCCGGCCACCCTGTCGGTCGAGGCGGTCAACGGCCGCAAGCCCGGCCGCCGTCCCGACTTCTACGAGCTGACCGCGCTCTACCCGCAGGAGCGGCTGCGGCTGGAGACCGACCCGAAGATCCTGACCACCCGGGTCATCGACCTGGTCATGCCGATCGGCAAGGGTCAGCGCGCCCTCATCGTGGCGCCGCCCAAGGCCGGCAAGACCATCATCATGCAGCAGATCGCCAACGCGATCGCGGTCAACAACCCCGAGTGCCACCTCATGGTCGTCCTGATCGACGAGCGGCCGGAGGAGGTCACTGACATGCAGCGTACGGTGCGGGGCGAGGTCGTCGCCGCGACGTTCGACCGGCCGCCGCAGGAGCACACCGCCGTCGCCGAGCTCGCCATCGAGCGGGCCAAGCGCCTCGTCGAGTACGGCGAGGACGTCGTGGTGCTGCTCGACTCGATCACCCGGCTGGGCCGGGCCTACAACCTGACGGCGCGGGGCGGCGGCCGTACGCTGTCCGGCGGTCTCGATTCGACGGCGCTCTACCCGCCCAAGCGTTTCCTCGGCGCCGCTCGCAACATCGAGGGTGGCGGCTCGCTGACCATCATCGCGACCGCCCTCGTGGAGAACGGCTCGGCGATGGACACAGTGATCTTCGAGGAGTTCAAGAGCACCGGCAACGCCGAGCTGAAGCTGGACCGCTCGCTCGCCGAGTCGCGCACCTTCCCGGCCATCGACGTGGCCGCCAGCGGCACCCGGCACGACGAGACCGTCGTGGGCCGCGCCGAGCTGGCCGTGCTCGCCCAGCTGCGCCGCGCACTGACCGGCCAGGACCCCCGCAACGCCCTGAACCAGCTGCTCGACCAGCTGCGCACGACCAACTCGAACGGCGAGTTCCTCCGCCGGGTGGCCACGTCCATGCCGAACTGACCGATCAGCTAGGGCGTGATGCGCAGACGACCGGCCTGATAGGTGACGATTCCCTCGGCGTCCAGGTCGTAGACGCAGGCCGGGCCATCCCCGGTGACCCGCAGCCGATTGTCACTGACCTGCTGGAACGTCGCCATGCCGGGCACCACGGTCAGCCACGGCATCCGCACCCGGACCACCGGCGTCGTCGTCGCGGCTCCCCCGGCGGCGAGCTTCAGCGAGCGCATCGCCCAGGTCAGGAAGATCGGCGAGTCGGTGACCATCAGCAGCGCGGCGTCGTCGATGCGCGCCGGGTCGGCAATGCCGGCCGGCGGTGCCTCGGGCTTGCCGGAGTGTTCGCCGCCGCACGTCCACGGGCCGTCCGGAGTGCGCGCGAGCGCGAGATTACGGCGCCAGCCGCTGCCCTCGCAGGTGATGGTCAGGGACCGCACCCGCCAGGCACCGTCGAGGTCGGCGTGCCAGCGGGTGGTGTAGGGCTCGGTGCCGCCCACCACCGCCGAACCGGTCACGACGCCCGGCGCGGCATCGTCGCGCAGCACCAGCTCGGTGCCGATCGTGCCGGTGCGCTGCCAGACCAGAGGTCCGTGCGCGCGGGCGGACGCCACCCGGCGCTGGGTGGACGCTGCTCCCAGGGTCATCTCTGCGGCCGCCTCTCGGTGATGGGGATTCCCACACCATTGCACCATGCAAGGATTGCCGCCACCCGTCCGGCGGGTAGCGGCGCGCCAAAGTCCGGAACTCAGTCCTGCAGATCGGCCGTCTGGCGGGACCAGCCCATCCACCACTCCTGCTCGGGCATCTCCCCGGCGGCGAGGGCGAACGCGGTGAGCGCGTCGGTCACGGCGGGCTGCCAGACCGGGGCCGTCTCGGCGACGATCCGTTCCAGCTCGGTGCGGCGCCGGGCCATGATCTTCTCGACGATCTCGCGCCCGGCCGCGGTGAGCCGAAGCTGCACCACCCGGCGGTCGTCGGTGGAGCGCACCCGCCGGACCAGGCCCTTGCCGACCAGGCGGTCGGTCATCCGGGTGCCGGTGGACGGGTTGACGTTCAGTTCCTCGGCGATGTCGGCGCCGCGCATCGAGCCGCCGTGGGTGGAGAGCACGACCAGGGCCCGGAACTGCGGGATCGTCACGTCCGCCTCGACGTCGGCGAGGGCGCGGACGGTGAGCCCGACCAGAGCACGGCTGGCACGCATCAGCGCCTGAACGGCCGGCTCGTGATCGGACGAGGGTTGCACTACGACATCATTGCAGGGCCGGGGTTATCGCCACCCCGGCCCTGCCGCGATCACGGTGCCGGGTAATCGGTGACGAACACCGGCTGGCCGACCTTGGTGGTGTCGGCCGCCTCGCCCACGCCGTTGACGACGTGGTCGATGGTGCCGGCGTTCAGGTTGACGGTCATGATGTGGTGCAGCTTCACGCCGGGACGGTTCGGCATTTCGAAGCCGTTCTCGGTGTGGATGGCCGGGTTGTTCTGGTTGAAGACGTACACGCCGGCGCCGTACAGGTTGTGGGTCTTGACCTTGTCCCCCACCTTGTAGCCGGCGTAGCCCTCGACCTTGCCGTTCATCCAGTCCGCCTGGGTGGGCGGGTCGTACGGCAGTTCGTTCTGGTAGAGCACGGTGGTGCCGCCGTTGCCGTTCCAGACGGTGTTGTACTTCTGGAAGTGCTCGACGAACAGGCCGGTCGCGGTCACGTTGTCGCCGTTGATGACGGCGCCGTAGCGACCGGTGTTGGTCTTCCACCGCTCGGTGTCACCGCTGAAGCCCTCGACGCCGTGGTCGGCCCGCCACACCCAGGTGTGGTCGATGAGGACGTTGTCGCTGTTGACCTCGAGCGCGGTGTCGGTCTTGCCGATGTGCGGGCCGCCGACCCGGAAGTACACGTCGGACAGCGTGGTCGGGTTGCTCGCCGAGCTGGCGCCCAGGCCCAGCTTGGTGCCGACCTGCAGCAGGACCTTCGACTCCTTGGTGCCGGCGTCGATGGTGAGGCCCGCGACGATGGCGCCCGGGACGTCGAGCACCCGCAGCGGGGTGGCGCCGTTCACGGCGGTCAGCGTCGCGTGACCCTGGCCGAGCACGACCTGGTTCGGCCAGAGCACGGTAAGGCTCTGGTCGATGTTGTAGACACCCGGGCTGAACAGCAAGTTCTTGCCGAGCAGCAGGTTGGCCTGGATCAGCCACTCCGGGTCGGACGGCTTGGCGATGAAGAACTTGCTCAGCGGGATGGTGCGGCCGGGCGTGAGGCCGGCCCCCCAGCTGATGCCGCTGGAGTTCTTCTGCGCCGACGGAACGCGGACGTTCCACTTGCCGTCGGCGTCGATGAACAGGTACGGCTTCTCCCGGCTGACCGGGGTCTTCTCCAGGGTGGTGTACGGCGTGGCCGGGAACTCCGCCTCGCTGGGCGCACCCTCGACACCGCTGAACACCTGGTTCCAGACCGCGTTGCTCCAGGCACCGGTGAGCTTGCTGTTACGGGTCAGCCACTGCTGCTGCGAACCGTTGGTCACCGCTCCGAACTGCGAGTCGGCGATGAAGCCGCCGCTGGCGTAGTACGGGCCCGGGCCGCAGTAGTCCATCAGCGAGAACGCGCCGTCCACGTTGACCCGGCGCAGCGACACCGCCTGCGACACCGCCCAGAAGTTGGTGGCACCCCGGCAGCCGTCGGTCTCGCCGTAACCGTTGACCTTGAGCTTCAGGTTGGACAACGTGCGCCAGAAGTTGACCAGCGCGAGGCAGTTCGAGCCGTCGGCCGCGGTACAGCGGTTGAAGACCTCGATCTTGCCGTTGATCACGACGTCGTTCGGGGACGCGCCGAGACCGGCGACCTCGGTGTAGTAGCCGACCTTGAATTTCAGCGGCTTGGTATCCGTACCGTAAGTGCCCGGTTTGAAATAGAATGCGAATCTATCGGTGCCCATCTCGTTGTTGACCTGCTTGGCGTAGGTCGCGTCGAGCACCGCCTGGATCTGCTCCACCGGCTGGCTCGGATCGAAGATGGTCACGTTGCTGCCGAAAGCCGGCGTGGGAACCGCCTTGGTGGTGGGGTCGGCGTGCGCGGCGGTACCGGTCAGCGAGCCGACGGTAACCACCGCCAGACCGATGGCGAACATCCGCCCGAACTGCCGGCGGACCGCTCGCCCGGCGCGAGTCGTCATGCTGGAGGGGTCCTTCCCGTAAAGGGTTTGCAACAGACTGGATCACAGCTGGCAACAGAACCTCGTTGATGTCAACCACACGGAGAGCGGCATAGGCGGCGGCTCCGGACATCTCGGCCCGGTTCCGCACCAGGAACTGCCCGAACGGGCGCCGGTACCGGTACCGGCGCCCCTGGCCTGCGCCGTCGCCCGAACGCTCGGCGACATCCTTCCGGAAGACCCCTTTCCGGTACGGGCGACAAGTCCACAACCGCACCAGCACCCGGCCGCCCAGCCCGCGCGACCGACGTGCAACACCGGCACGTGCCGCGCCTATCTCGCAATGCGACACCCCTCCCGCACGGCCACCTTGTGCTGCCCACCAAGACGCACTGCTCTGCTCCCTGCGGAGGCACAGGGGCCTGGTCCGGAAGCACTCCGACGACCTCGGTTCGGCGGAGCAGGTCCGCGCGGGCGTCGGTCAAACTTGGCAGATCATCCAAGCCTCTCCTTCGACCAAACCCTCAGAGATCTTGGAAAAGTGCAGCACTCAACAGGGTGGCAAATCGACAAGTTCGCCGTGGGTCGTCCGGCCGCTGCCGGATATAGACGGCATATCGGGGTGCCGTGGCCGGAGGGTGGGACCGTCGCCCGCATGGCGGGATCCCAGACTCGCGATATGGGATGCCCGCCCAGCCGCCAGCTTCGGCACGAACGCAACCACCGTGCCCTCAGGATCAGGCAGCAGCCGATTACTGGTGCTGGCGCGCGGAGGGCGCGCCCGGAGGGTGACTCATTTGCTGCGGGCAAGCCGGGCCGGTTGAGCGAGAGGCGCGGCACGTGCCGGTGTTGCACGCCGGTCGCGGGTACGGGCGGTCAGGTGGTGGTGCGGTTGTGGACGTGTCGTCCGTACCGGAAAGAGGTTGTGACCTTCAGAGGGCGGTGGCCACTCCCGCCGGCAGGCGGCGGACCGGGACGTCGCTGAAGGCGCCCAGCATCCCCGCGTACTTTGCCGGGTCGGTGGTCTCGCCCTCGTGCATCGGCACCGCCACGCGCGGGCCGGCCGCCCGGACGTAGTCGACCGCTTCGGCGATCTTGAGCCATGGGCCGTCGATGGCGACCGCGAGCACGTCGACGTCGCCGGGTGGCATCGTGAAAGAGTCGCCCGGGTGGAAGAACGCGCCGTCGTCGACCAGATAGGCGTTGTTCGTGCAGCCGGGCACCGGGCCGTAGACGGCCGCGTGCCGGCCGCCGTGCACGTCGACCCTGGTGCGCCCGAACGTCAGCCGCTCCCCCGGGCGGGCCACCCGGGCCTCGGGCAGGTCGTCGACCGCGCCCACCGAGTCCGGATCGACCACCAGGCGTGCGCCCGGGTTGGCGGCGAGCAGAGCCGCCAGCCGGCCGGCGTCGACGTGGTCGGCGTGCTGGTGGGTGACCAGCACCGCGTCGATGTCGGTCAGGGCGGCGAAATCCGACATCGTGCCCGGATCGATCAGCAGGCGGACGTCGGTCTCGACGAGCAGGCACGCGTGCCCGAGGTGGGTGATCTTCACGTTTCCGACGCTACCCTCAGCCGATCTTTCGCCGGTAGGCCCGCATGGCCAGCGCGTAGGCGACCACCAGGATGCCGGTGCACCAGGCGAGCGCGGTCCAGATCTCGGTGCCGACCGGCTGCTGCTCCAGCAACGCCCGGATCGAGTTGACGATCGAGGTGACCGGCTGGTTCTCGGCGAACGCGCGCACCGGGCCGGGCATCGTCTCGGTGGGGACGAACGCCGAGCTCACGAACGGCAGGAAGACGATCGGGTAGGAGAAGGCGGCCGCCCCGTCGACGGTGCTCGCGGTCAGGCCGGGGATCACCGCGACCCAGGTCAGGGCGAGGGTGAACAAGCCCAGGATGCCGGCCACGGCGAGCCAGGCGAGCGGGCCGGCCGAGGACCGGAAGCCGATGACCAGCCCGGACAGCAGGATGACCACCACCGAGATGCCGTTGGACACCAGCGACGTCAGCACGTGCCCCCACAGCACCGACGAGCGGGCGATCGGCATCGAGTGGAAGCGCTCGAAGATGCCCCGCTGAAGATCCATGAAAAGGCGATAGGCGGTGTACGTGATACCGCTCGCGATCGCGATGAGCAGGATGCCGGGCATCAGGTAGTTGACGTAGTTGTCGGTGCCGGTCTCGATGGCGCCGCCGAAGACGTAGCGGAACAACAGCAGGAACGCGATCGGCATGATGGTGACCGTGATGATGGTGTCCAGGCTGCGGGTCACGTGCCGCACCGAGCGGCCCAGCATGACCGAGGTGTCGCTGAGGGCGTGCGTGGTCATCGCTGCTCCTTGACGATCGCCAGGAAGATCTCCTCGAGGGTGGGTTGCCGCTCCACGTACTCCACGCTGGCCGGCGGGAGCAGCTCCCGCAGCTCCGCCAGGGTGCCGGAGACGATGATCGTGCCCTGGTGCAGGATCGCGATCCGGTCGGCGAGCTTCTCCGCTTCCTCGAGGTATTGCGTGGTCAGGAAGACGGTCGTGCCGCTGTCGGCCAGCTGCTGGATCACCTGCCACACCTCGATCCGCCCCTCCGGGTCGAGGCCGGTGGTGGGCTCGTCGAGGAAGATGACCGGCGGGGTGCCGATCAGGCTCATGGCGATGTCGAGGCGGCGGCGCATGCCGCCCGAGTAGGTCGCCACCCGGCGCCCGGCCGCCTCGGCGAGACCGAACCGGGCGAGCAGGTCGTCCGCCGTGCCCTTCGGGTCGTCCACCCGGCGCAGCCGGCCGATCAGGATGAGGTTTTCCCGGCCGGTGAGGATCTCGTCGACCGCGGCGAACTGGCCGGTCAGGCTGATCGACTCGCGCACCTCGGCCGGCTGGGACACGACGTCGAACCCGTTGACGGTGGCCGTGCCGCCGTCCGGCTTCAGCAGGGTGGCGAGAATCCGCAGGATGGTGGTCTTGCCGGCGCCGTTCGAGCCGAGCAGCGCGAAGATGCTGCCCGCGGTCACCTCGAAGTCGACACCCCGGAGCACGTGGAGCTCTGAATAGGACTTGTGCAGTCCGCTGACCGAGATCATTCGCAGAACACCCTTACCTTGCCGTCGGACGAGTCAACGTCGACGCTGACGTCGTCGAGGTGCTCGATGAGCTCCTCGAGCTGCTGCGGTTTGAGCAGGGTGAGGTCGATCGGCACGCCGGCCTTGCCGAGCTCCGCGTTGGCCCGGGTGAGCGCCTGCGGCGGGAGGAGGCTGGTGAGCCGGACCCCGGCGCGGAGCAGTTTGAGCGGCACCCGGACGTTGATCCGGCCCGGCCCGTCGCCCGCGGTGTCCTCCCAGGTGACCTCCACCCGCAGATATTTCGGCATCTTCGCGGTCACCGGCGAAGGCTTCTCCCGGGCCAGGGCGTCGAGCAGCTTCTCGGCCTCGTCCGCGGTGATCTTCCCGTCGGCCAGCATCTGCAGGATCTGGCGGCGTTGCTCGTTCATCGGTGCTCCTGCCTCATCGGACACTGACCCGCACGGCCGTTTGACCGTCGTCGATTTCGAACCGGGCGCCGGGCAGCGCCCACAGCAGTCGCCCGAGGCCGCGCAGCGCACCCAGCGCGCTGATCCGGTAGACGCGGCATGCGATCAGGCCGCCCAGCACCGCGAGCAGCAACAGCGGGGCCAGCACCAGCACCACCGGCAGGACCGGCACGAAGAACCGGCGCCGGCCGGCCCGGACCGTCACCAGCTGCGGGATCATCGGGGCCGGTCCAGCTGGGACAGCGCCTCCTGGACGCTGATCTCGCCCCGCTGCAGGCGATCGACGACATCGGCGGCGCCGGCCGCCGGTTCGGGGTCGGTCTCGACGAAGTCGAGCTGCTCGGCGATGCGGTTGAGCCGGGACTTGATCGTCGGGTAGCTCACCCCGAAGATGCGCTCCATCTCCTTGATCGAGCCGTGCGAGCGCACGAACGCGGCCACGAACACCTGGTCGTCGGGGCCGAGCTGGGCCAGCTGCGGCGGCTCGAACCGGCCCTCGATCGCGATGTCGCTGCCGGCCAGGCGAACCCGCTCGACCACGAACGGTTGACCCCGGGTCAGGTCGGTCAGTTCCTGCCACTCCATGCGTACAACGTACATCTGGAACTTGATTTTCTTAAGGTCTGAATTCTCAGATTTTGATTTTCTTGAACTCCAAAGTGCGGGGAACGCCGCGAAGGGCATCCGGCGCGCTGAAGATCATGAATGGTTGGCTAGACTCGCGCCCGCCGGAATCGCTGGGGGTGACACGGCTTGTCCACGTATGCGCTGGTCACCAGAGCTTCGGCTGCGGAGGTCACCGAGGCGGTGCGGGTGGGGAAGATCGGCGGGTACGTCGTCGACGATCCGCTCGGCACGATCGTGCTGTTCGACTCGCCCGGCCGGACGTATTCGTCGACCGACCGGCTCGCCCGGCCGGCCCGCGCCGTCGTCGCCCGCACCATGCGAACCGCCGTGCTGCTGCTCTGCGACGAGTTCGTGGCCGAGGCGCTGGTGCTCAGCGGAGCCGGCGAGCTGGCGCTGCAGTGGTCGGCCGGTTGGGAACCGCCCGCCGACCCGGCCCGCTACCTGGCCGACCGGCAGGAGTGGGACGCCTACTGCGCCGAGGTCGCCACGCTCTACGAACGGCCGGACCGCGCCGCCGCCCTCGCCATGGTCCGCAACGACCCGGTGCCGGGCGAGGACCGCACTGCCCTGCCCGACCTGCTGCGCCGGGTCTGCGCGCTCCTCGACCTGCCGGACAACGCGGTCGGCCGGTCGCTGCTCGACGGCGGCGACCCCGGGCTGTACGACGCCCGCCGGGTCGAGGCCGAACCGCCGGCCGGCCGCTGGCAGCGCTGGCTGGCCCGGACCTGACGTGGTCGAACTGTTCGCCGTGCGGGCCACCGCGCACCGCATCGGCGCGCTGGCCGGCCGGGAGGCCGCGGCCGCGGTGGTCGCCGAGCACGACGGCTGGTGCCGGCTGCGCACCGATCCGCGGGAGGTGGGCGCGGCGACCCGGGCGGTCGCCTACGCGCTGCGCCACGAACCGGGGCTGACCGTCACCGCCTACCGTCCGGACGGGACGGTCGCGCACGGCCCCGAGGCGGCCATGCGGGGCGGGAGTTCGCTGCTGCGGCGGGCGCTCGCCCACGACGAACCCCGTTACACCGACGCCGCCCGGGTCGCCGACGTGTGCCGCGCCCTCGGCGTACCCCCGGAACTTCGGCTGGATCGCCCGCCGCGACGTCCGCCGGTGCCTGCACCCCGCACCGGGCTGGTTCTGGTCGGTCTCGACCCGGCCGCCGCGGCGGCCGGCGCCGTGCTGACCGGGCAGTCGTCGTGGACCGTCCCGCTCACCCCGGCCTGGAGCCTGCACCTGTGGGACGGCGCCGGGCGGCCCACCCCGTGCACGACCGCGGCCCGCGTGCTGGCCGGGCGGAACCCGGCGGTGGCGCTGTGGTGGTCGGCGCGGGCGGCCGGGCTGCTGGTGGTGCACGGCAGCCGGCTCGTCGCCGGGCATCAGTGGGGTGACTGGGCGCCGATCACACCGGAGAGCACGGCCGCGGCGGGCCGGGTTCTCGCGGCCGATTTCGGCGTCCCGGATCAGGCGCTGAGCCTCACCGCCCTGCTTCGCCGCCGCGATCTCGCGCCCACCCAGGCCCTGACGTCCCTGGTGGCGCTGCTCGGGCTGCCCGACGCGGGCCTCGGGCGGCTCTCCGCCGACGCGCTCGCCGGGTGGGCCGCCGGCGTTGCCGGAGCGGTCCGCACCCCGCACTTGACCGGTCCGGCCGCGATCCGCCACGCCGTGCGCGAGGCCCGATAGGCGTAATGTTCGGGGCGCGACGACGCGAGGGAAGGAAGCTTCGATGGCGCTGCGTGACACGCCTCCGTTCCGGGCCGACCATGTCGGCAGCCTGCTCCGGCCGCCTCAGCTGCTCGAGGCCCGGGAGCGCCGGGCCACCGGCGAGATCGACGCCGACGAATTACGCGCGGTCGAGGACGACGCGATCCGCGACGTGGTGCGCATGCAGCGCGACGTCGGGTTGCGGTCGGCGACCGACGGCGAGTTCCGGCGTACGTCGTGGCACATGGACTTCATCTACCGGCTCGGCGGCATCCACCGCACCGACGAGAAGATCCAGGTGCACTTCCGCAATGCCGACGGCGAGCTGGACTTCGAGTCGGCGGCGCTGGTCATCGACGAGCCGGTCCGCCTCGTCGAGACCATCTTCGGCGAGGATTTCCGGTTCCTGTCCTCGGTCGTCGAGCCGGGCGTCACGCCCAAGCTGACCATCCCGTCGCCGAGCATGGTGCACTATCGCGGCGGGCGGGCCGCCATCGACAAGTCGGTCTATCCCGACGAGGACCAGTTCTGGGCCGATCTGTCCGCTGCCTACGCCGCACAGGTGGCCGCGGTCGCCGAGCTGGGCTGCCGCTATCTCCAGCTCGACGACACCAGCCTGGCCTATCTCAACGATCCGGCCCAGCGACAGCTGCTGACCGAGCGTGGCGACGACGCCGAGCACCAGCATCTGCGCTACATCCGGCAGATCAACGCGGCCATCGCCGACCGGCCCGCCGGCCTCGCGGTCACCACGCACATGTGCCGCGGCAACTTCCGGTCGTCCTGGGCGGCCGAGGGTGGTTACGACTTCGTGGCCGAGGCCCTGTTCAACGAGCTCGCGGTGGACGGCTTCTTCCTGGAGTACGACGACGACCGGTCCGGCGGGTTCGCTCCGCTGCGGTTCGTGCCGCCCGGCAAGATGGTCGTCCTCGGCCTGGTCACCACGAAAAGCGGGGTGCTCGAGTCGAAGGACACGCTGAAGCGCCGCATCGACGAGGCCGCCCGCTACGTCCCGCTGGAGCAACTGTGCCTGTCACCGCAGTGCGGCTTCTCCTCGACGGTCGAGGGCAACGTGCTGACCTACGACCAGGAGGTCGCGAAACTACGGCTGATCGCCGAGGTCGCTGAGGAGGTCTGGGGCGGTCAGTGACGCCAGGATGATCTCCTGCGCCGCACGGACGGTGGCCGCGAAGGCGGCCGGGTCGCGCACGATGCGTTCGGCGCCCGCCCGCATGGCGCCGGAGAGCAGTTCCACCGCCAGGGTCACGTCGCCGACGTCGCGGAACTCGCGGCGGGCGATGCCGTCCCGGACGACGTTCTCCACCGCGACCACGATCGCGTGGAACGGGCTGGCCGGCCCCTTCGGCACCTCGTCGACCAGCGGCCCGGAGCCGGGCCGGAACATCAGCTGCAGTGCCTGGTCGGTGGAAGCCGCCAGGAACGACTCGATGATCTCCCGCAGCCGCGTCGCGGCCGGGTCGGCGGACCGCGCGGCGATCGCGGCGACCCGCTCGACCGCGGGCCGGCTCGCCCGCTCGGTCAGCGCCAGGACCAGCGCGGTCTTGTCGCCGGCGTAGTTGTAGAGGGTGTTGCGGGCGAGCCCGGCGCGGGCCGCGATGTGACCCATATTGATCGAGTCGTAGTCGCGTTCGAGCAGCAGCTGCCGCAGTGCCTCGGCGAGGTCGGCCCACACCATCTCGTGGTGCTGCTCGATGCTGGCTCCCCGGATCCGCGGCATCCGATCATCTTCCCCCCTCCTCAGCGCGGGACGGTCGCCGGGGCGGCACCCTCCTGGTGGGTCGCGGTGAGCTTCACCCGGCTGAGCCGCCAGCCGGCCGCCGTGCGGACCGCCTCGTTGTCGTAGAAGCCGACCACCAGCCAGCGGCCGGACCCGCCGGCCACCCAGTGCTCGGCGCGGACGTGCGCGTGGACGGTGGCGCGGTCACCGTCGAGCTCGACGACGTGGCCGGTGATGACGTGGTGGGTCGCCGCGAAGGGTGCGAAGGAGGCGCGGAGGACCTCGACGTAGTCGCTCAGCGGCGTGGTCATCGGCGGGATGTCGGCGACCGAGGAGAAGTCGAGCGTGACCGGGTCGGTGAAGACCAGGCCGGGCAGCCGGGTGAACTCCTTCCGGTCGGCGATGTCGGCATAGCGGCCGAACAGCTCGATGATGTCGGCGCGGTCGGCGAGCGCGTTCATGAGGAACTCCGTCCAGTGGATACGACAACCTGTCGCAAAGATTACGACAGGTTGTCGCGAACGGCCAACTCGTGCCGGACCACCCGTCCGGTGAACCAGGTTCCGTGCGGGTCCTCGAAGCGCTCGTGCACCTCCACGGCCGCCGCGGTGATCCGCAGCAGGCTCCACGAGCGCGGCACCCGGCGGACGCGATGGCTGGTAGCGGTGCCGGCGGTCACCACCAGCGGTCCGCCGGCCCAGCGATGCACCTCGGGGACGTGGGTGTGCCCGGCCAGCACCAGGTCGGTGCGGGTGGCGGTCAGAGCCCGCAGAAGCCGTCGGCTGCCGGCGAAGCTTCTCGCTTCCGGCGGGTGGTGCAGGGCAAGCAGGCGTACGTCGTGGGCCGGCGCGCCGCCGAGCACCCGGCGGATCTCGTCGGTCTGATCCGGCCCGGCCCGCCCCGCCTTCCACCGCCAGCGGGGCATCGAGTGCAGGCCGAGCGCCGTCAGGCCGGGCAGGCGGACGACCTGGTCGTGATGGCCCAGCCAGGTGCGGTAGCGGCCGTAGGGATCCAGCAGACGCAGCGGGCTGACCAGCGGGAGGTCGTGGTTGCCGGCCACCACCAGCAGCGGCCGCGGCAGGTCGTCGATCAGGGCGGCGGCCTGGTCGAACTCGGGCGGCCGGGCGCGCATGGTGTGGTCGCCGGAGACCACGGTCAGGTCCGGGCCGAAGGCGGCCACCTCGGCCGCGATCCCGGCCACCGCCTTGTCCACGTGGGCGCCCAGGTGCAGGTCGGACAGGTGCGCGACGACGATCATCGGTGGCGGGCCAGGGCGAGGTGGCGCAGGCGGACCCAGTCGAGTTCCGGCGGCGGCGTCGGGCGATGGCGGGGAACCCGGACCCGCAAGGCGCCGGGGCTGATCGTGCAGTGCACCGGGGTGGGCAGCAGCACCGACTCGCCGTCGATGCCGGCCGGGATCTCCGGCTCGTCGGCCTCCACGGTCACCTCGGTCACCGTGCTGCGGACCAACAGGAGTCCCCGGACCGCCAGGACGCCCAGCACTCCCCCGTCGAGCCCGTGCCGGCGGCCGAGACCGGCCACGTCGTCGGTGCCGTACGGGTTGTTGCTCACCAGGATCGCCTGCGGCCCGGCCACCTCCCGGTCGCCGATCCGCATCCGCAGGTGCGGGCCGCGCTGCCCGGTGAGCAGGTCGGGCAGCAGGTCGAGAGCGGTGCGGGCCTTGTCGTCGCGGTACTCGGGGCGGCGGACCACCTCGGCGTACGCGCCGAACGACACGTTGTTGACGAACACCCGGTCACCGGCCCGGCCCAGGTCGACCCGCAGTTCCACGCCGTCGGTGAGGGCGGCGAGGCCGGCCGCCGGGTCGGCGCGGTCCAGGCCGAGGTCGAGCGCGAAGTGGTTGCGGGTGCCGGCCGAGAGCACCAGGAACGGCACCCCGGCCTCGGCCGCCACCGCGGCGACCAGTGCCTGGGTGCCGTCGCCACCGGCCACCCCGAGCAGGTCGGCGCCGTCCCGCAGGGCCTGGCGGGCGAGATCGGTGACCGGGACGTCGCCGGTCAGCAGCGCGACGTCGGCGCCCAGCTCGCGGGCGCGTTTCTCCAGCTCGAAGCGGACCACCTTGCCGCCGCCGGAGCGCGGATTCATGATCAGGAACGGGCGGCGGGGCGGCGGGACCTCGTGCACCGGCTGATGCTTGACCCGGGCGAGGGCGTTGCGGCCGCAGGCCACCATCGCCGTCCACAGCGCGGCCAGGGCCACCACCACCCACATCAGGTTCTGCCGCGCGTACAGCAAAGCAACCGTGACCGGCGCGCCGAGGACGACCACCGCTCCGATCCATCGGGCGAAGCCTCGATGGCTGAGGAACCAGAACGCGCCGGCCAGCATCACCGCCATCCCGGCGGCGCCGATCAGCAGCAGCGCGACACTGCCCCGCAGACCGGCGACAGCGAGCAGCAGAACGACCGGGGCGGCGGCCGCGAGGAAGGCCAGGCGGGCCATCCAGCGGGTGCGAGGGTCGGCCATGCCAGCAGCGTGGCGGGGGTGCGGCATACCGACATCATCCGCCGCGGATGGCCGGGCGGTCAGAGTTCCTTGAGCACGCGGTTGAGGATCGACTTGGTGTCGACCAGCGGGGCGGCCTCGATGAACAGCCGGCTGATCGCCGCCGCGTAGCGGTCGACCTCCTCGCGCTTGTCGAGGTAGAGGCTGCCGGTGAGGTACTCGATGTAGACGATGTCGGCCAGCTCCTGGTACGGGAACCGGAGCACGCTGAACGCGCCGCCGGACGCCGCGTGGCCGCCGGACGCGAACGGCATCACCTGGATCTGCACCCCGGGCGACTCGGCCGCCTCGATCAGCGACTCGATCTGCTCGCGCAGCGCCGGGGTGCCGCCGATCGGGCGGCGCAGCACCGCCTCGTCGAGCACCACCCACAGCTTCGGCGCCTCGGGACTCTGGAGCAGCTGCTTACGCTCCATCCGCAGCCGGAGCCGCCGGTCGATCTCGTCGGGGGCGGTCTTGTCGCCGAGGCTGATCACGGCCCGGGCGTACGCCTCGGTCTGCAGCAGGCCCGGGACGAACTGGACCTCGTAGGTGCGGATCAGGGTCGCGGCCTGCTCGAAGTCGAGATAGGTCTGGAACCACGGGTCGAGCACATCGCCGTAGGAATGCCACCAGCTCGGGGCACTGGCCTCGCGGGCGAACGCGAGCACCCGCTGATGTTCCTGCGGATCGGTCACGCCGTAGAGGAGCAGCAGGTCGGTGATGTCGCGCTCCTTGAAGCCGACCCGGCCCAGCTCCATCCGACTGATCTTGGACTCGGACGCCCGGATCGGATGCCCGGCCTCTTCCCGGCTCAGGCCGGCCGCCCGGCGCAGGGCACGCAGGCGGGCACCGAGCTGCATCCGGCGCACGGTTGAACCGCCGCCCTGCCCCTGGCTCACATCGCCTCGCCCCGAACGGTGATCCACATTGGAACTTCGTGATCTTTGGGCGCTAGCATACCGGCGAACGCGTTTTCGCCAAGGATTTCGCCACCGGGGAGCCGATCATGGGTGACAGTGACGCCGGCGCCAAGCTCGACACCAGCATTCCGCATTCCGCCCGGGTGTGGAACTACTGGCTGGGCGGCAAGGACAACTTCGAGGTCGACCGCCAGGTCGGCGATCAGTTCTCCGAGTTCTACCCGGACATCACCGTGGTCGCCCAGTCGTCCCGCGGCTTCCTCAAGCGGTCCATCACGTTCCTCGCGCAGGAAGCCGGCATCCGGCAGTTCCTCGACATCGGCACCGGCATGCCGACCGCCGAGAACACCCACCAGGTTGCCCAGGCCGCCGCACCGGACGCCCGGATCGTCTACGTCGACAACGACCCGCTGGTGCTGGTGCACGCCCGGGCGCTGCTGACCGGCACGGCCGAGGGCGTCACCGAGTACATCGACGCCGACCTGCACGACCCGGCCGCGATCCTCGAGGCGGCGGCCCGCACCACGCTCGACCTGTCCCAGCCGACCGGCCTGATCCTGATGAACATCCTCGGGCACGTGCCCGACCTGGACGAGGCCGTGTCGATCGTGCGCCGGCTCCTCGACGGACTGCCGTCCGGCAGCTACCTCGCCACCGCCGACGGCACCAACGTGATCGACGGCCCGGCCTTCGAGGAGGCGATCGGGGTGTGGAACGCGAACGCGCCGCTCTCCTACCACCTGCGCCGCCCCGAGGAACTGGCCCGCTTCCTGGAGGGCCTCGAGGTCGTCGAGCCCGGCCTCGTGCCGTGCTCGCAGTGGCGCCCGGCCCCCGGTGCCTCCCCCGAGGAACTGCGCGAGGTCGACGAGTTCGGTGCGGTCGCCCGCAAGCCTTAAAGCTTGAGAGAGGGCCAGAACCGCTGCGCCCAGTCGGACCAGCTCTCGTCGCCGGGTGGCGGGGCCGGCAGGACCGAACCGGCGAGTTCGTCCGCGTCGGGGACCTCGAACATCTCCCGCCAGGGGTCCAGCTCCGCCTCGGCCATCGGGAAGGTCTGCTCCGGCGCGTGTTTCCAGCGGTGCTGGATCCGGCTCCACTGCACGTCGCGTTCCACCGGCAGGTAGACGATCTCGCTGGTCGCTCCCACCGAGGCGGCCATCCAGCGCAGGGCGGAGCGCTCGTCGCGCGACCAGAGCCCGAAGTCGAGAACGACGCTGAGCCGCAGGCGGAGGGTCTCCACGGCCAGCGCGATGAGCAGGCCCTCCAGCAGCCACCGCTTGCCGTCTGGCCGCTCCTGCTGACGGTCCTCCTGACCGAAGAGGGTGAGCGCCCAGGCGTCGGGGGTGAGCAACAGGGCACCGTGCTCCGCCGCCAGCTCCCGGCCCCGCACCGTCTTTCCGGACCCGGGCAGGCCCACCATCAGGAACAGTGTGGCTGCCTGACCCGCCCGCATGTCTCCCACCCTAGGCCAGCACCCGGCCCAGCCTCCGCGCCGCCTCCCGCAGCTCGTCCGGCGGCAGCAGCGAGAAGCTGAGCCGGATCCGGTCGTGGCCGCCGTCGCCGCGCAGGTGAAAACGCGGGCCGGGCACGAAGGACACGCCCTGCCTCTCCGCGGCCGGCAACAGATCGCCGGCCCGGCGGCCCGGCGGCAGCCTCACCCAGAGGAACCAGCCGCCGGCCGGACCATCAATTGACGCGTACGGGCTGAGCGCACCGACCAGGGCATCGCGTTGCGCGCGGTAACTGTCCCGCAGGCCGGCCAGATGCGTCTCGTAGGCGCCGCTCGTGCCGAACTCGGCCATCGTCACGGCCGCGGTGTGGTTGACCCCGCCGCCGCTGTGCACGTAGCCCAGCATGGTCAGGCGTTTCACCAGCTCGGGGGTGCCGCTGATCCAGCCCAGCCGCAGGCCCGGCGCCACCGTCTTCGCGAAGGAACCGAGGCGGATGACGTTCCGGCCACCGGCCAGGTGCCACAGTGACGGCGGTGCGCTGCCCTCGTAGACCAGCTCCCGGTAGGTGTCGTCCTCGACGATCGTCAGGCCGTCGATCGCCACCAGCGCGCGGCGGGCAGCCGGTTCGAGACTGCGGCCGGTGGGGTTGGCGAACGTCGGCACCAGGTAGAGGAACGCCACCCGCCGGCCCTCCGCGCGGATCGCCCCGACCCTCTCGGCCACCGCGGCGGGATCGCCGGCCGGCACCGACCGCAACTCGGCCCGGGCATCGGCGAGGATCTGGAACGCCAGGTGATAGGTGGGTTCGTCGACCAGAACGACGTCACCCGGCTCGACCAGCAGGGACGCCACCAGGGCCAGGGCGTGCGACGCCCCGGCCGTGACGAACAGCGACTCCGGCCGCGGCGGGCCGCCCTCGATGGCCGCGAGGCGGGCCGCGATCCAGTCGGTGAGCGGGCGCGGTCCCGCCGCGTACCCGTAGGTGAGCGCACGCCAACCGGACGCCCGCAGCGCCCCGGCCTGCGCGACCGCCCACTCGGCCGCGGGCAGCAGTTCGGGTCTCGGATGGCCCCAGCTCAGGTCGAGAATCCCCGGCCGGGCCTCGAACTGGATCAATGGCGCGTCCTTCCGTAGGTTGGGCCGATGGCTGACCTCTCCCCCACCACCCTGGCCGAGATCGTCGGTGCGCAGCAGGTCATGGACATCGGCATCCGGCCGCTCTGGGCACCGATCCCGCGGATCGCCGGGCCGGCGTTCACCGTGCGCTGCCCACCCGGCGACCACCTCATGCTGCACGCCGCCATCTACCAGGCGCCGCCCGGTTCCATCGTGGTCGTCGAATCCGGTGACGTCTCGCACGCGCTGGCCGGCGGGAACGTGTGCGCGGTGGCGCAGCGCAACGGCATCGCCGGCTTCGTGCTCGACGGAGCCATCCGGGACATCGCCGAGGTCCGTGCCATGGGGTTCCCGGTCTTCGCGCGCGGGGTGATCCCGGTGCCCGGCGGCAAGACCGCCGTACTGCCGCTGAACGTGACGATCCGCTGCGGCGGCGTCCCGGTGCAGGCCGGCGACCTGGTCGTGGCCGACGAGGAGGGCATCGTCGTGGTACCGGCCGCGCAGCGGGATGAGGTGCTGTCGCGCGGGGCGGCGAAGCACGCCGAGGAGGAGGCCCAGACCCTCGACGAATGGGAAGAGGCGCACCGCGTGCGCATCACCGGACTGCTGGGAGGATAGGTGCCATGTTGGTGATCAGGGAGCGGTTCTTCGCCTTCGGCGACGATTTCGACGTGCTCGACGAGCACGGCAACAAGATCTACCGGGTCGACGGCAAGGTGCTCAGCCCGCGCGGCAAGGTCGTCATCGAGGACGCCGACGGCAACGAGGTCGCGTCGGTGCACCGGCAGATCGTCGCGCTGCGGGCGACCTACGAGATCCGGATCGGCGGCGAGAAGGCCGCCGAGGTGCGCAAGAAGCTGCTCACCCCGTTCCGCGACAAGTTCACCATCGACGTGCCCGGCCCCGATGACCTGACCATGAAGGGCAACCTGCTCGACCACGAGTACGTGATCGAGCTGGACGGCCAGGAGGTGGCCGCGGTCTCCAAGCGCTGGCTGACCATCCGCGACACCTACGCCGTGCAGGTCTCCGCCGACGTCAACCCACTCCTGATCATCGGAAGCGTGCTGGCCCTCGATCTCGCCCTGGAGCGTGAGGAGAAGAGGGGCTCAGACGACCACTGAGCCGCTCCCACTCCGCGGAGGTGCCGATGGCGGCACGGGCCGGGGCGGCGAACACGCCGTCCCGGAGCAGGAGGAAACTCGGCAGCCGCCCGGCCATGACGTTGGGTATGCCCAGGACGAACGAGGCGACCACGGCGGCGATCATCAGGCCCAGGGCGACCGGCCAGAGCGGCGTGTGCCCGGCGACGACCACGCCGAGAAGGAGCGCGACCGCGATCGTCGCCGCTGCGAACCACCACGGACGGCGGGCGATCGCCGCGTACCCCCTGATCAACACAGGCGGGATGTTAATGCAGTAACGCCCTGGTCAGCACCGTCCGTCCGGATCGTGAACCCGATTTCGCCGGCCATTGATCCGCGGCGGTCGGGTGGAAGAACGATTCCCGCTCCGGCATTTGGAGGGTTCGCGGAGGGGCTTCGGCGGGAAGAGAATCGACCATGGGTAAGCATCCGGAAGCCGAGCCGACACACCACCGCCTCCCGCATCGGGCGGCGGACGATCGGGCGATCCTGGACGCGGCCCATCAGGTGCTGCTCCGATCCGGCACGAAAGGCCTCACCCTGAACGCGGTGGCCCGCGAGGCGCGCACCGACGTCAGCGCCGTCGCGGCCCGGTTCGGCAGCCGGAAAGGCCTGATCGAGGCGCTGATGGACCGGCTGTACGCCGACCCGGCCGCCGGTTTCGCCGAGGCCACCGCGTCACTGCCGTCGCTCGACGACCGCTGGCGCGCCTACCTCCGGCAGGTGCGGCGCAACCACGCCGACCGGGAGGCCACCGACGCGTACTTCGACCTCGTCGCGCTGGCCCTGCGCGACCCGGCGCTCAGTGCCCGGCTCGGACGGCTCAACAAGGCGGCCGCGCGGATGTTCGGCGAGGTGCTCGGCACCGACTCGGCCGTCCTCGCCGAACTGCTGGTCGCGGCGGTCGACGGTATCGAACTCCGCCGGGCGCTGGCCGGCGACGACTACCCGGCCGAAGAGGTGCTGCAACTGCTGGAACAGATGGCGCTCACCGAGTTCCACCTGCGCGATCCACTAACCTGAGCGGTCATGAAGATTCTGCTGCCGGACAGCGTCGACCTCGACCTGCAGGTGCCGGGCGCGATCACCTACGCGGTCGCCGAGCCGATCCCGGCCGAGCACACCGACGCCGACGTGCTGGTCGTCTGGAACAACCCGGGCCCGCAGCTGGCCGACGCCGCCCGGCGACTGACCGGCCTGCGCTGGGTGCAGACCCTCGCGGCCGGCCCGGACGCGGTGCTGAAGGCCGGTTTCGCCCCCGAGGTGCTGATCACCAACGGTGCCGGGCTGCACGACGACACCGTCGCCGAACACACCCTGGCCCTGCTGCTGGCCGCCGCGCGGCGGGTCAACCTGCTGGTGCGAGCCCAGATCGGGCGCCGGTGGGCCGGCGAATGGGGCGGCAACCAACCAAGACGGGAAACGGCCAATTTCCGTACGCTGCGGGACGCGCACGTGGTCATCTGGGGTTTCGGTGGCATCGCCGCGACCCTCGCACCACACCTGGCCGCCCTCGGCGCCCGCGTCACCGGGGTGGCCCGCACGCCCGGCGAGCGGCACGGTTTCCCGATCGTCACCGCCGACGACTTCCCCCGGCTGCTGCCGACCGCCGACGTCCTCGTCATGATCCTGCCGGACACCCCGCAGACGAAACACGCCCTGAACGCCACGGTGCTGGCCCAGCTACCGGCCCACGCCTGGCTGGTCGACGTGGGCCGCGGCAGCACGGTCGACGAAGCAGCCCTGCTCAGCGCCCTGCGCGCCGGCCGGCTGGGCGGCGCGGCCCTCGACGTCTTCGAGACCGAGCCCCTGCCGACCACCTCCGGCCTGTGGGACGAGCCCAACGTGATCATCTCCCCGCACGCGGCGGGCGGCCGCCCGCTGGGCGCCGAGGCCCTGATCGAGGAGAACCTGACCGCCTTCCAGGCCGGCCACCCCCTACGCAACCTGGTCGACCGAGCCTGAGCCCCTTCCCCAACCCAGCCCGCCGTCCCGGACCGACGCGCCCCGGCAGCTCGCCGCCCGGCAGCCCAACAGACGATGTTGCGCGGCTAACCGCCGCCTCGCGCGATCCCTCACCTTTTGTTGCGGCCGCCGTTCTCCGCTGTCGGCCGCCGCGAAGCGCTGCATATGTCCGCGCTACGCGCGGAGCATTTTCGGAGATTTCGTCTATGTTTGTTGGGGTAGGCGGCGTTTCGTCGGGCTCCGACCCTCCTCGAAGCGGCGGCGGCTTCCCCGCCGCCCACTGCAGATCTTGTAGATCTGGTGTCAGGAGCTAACGGGAAGACCACAAGATCGGCTCGCGCCGCGCCGTGTTTCTCGGAATGTGGAAGCACTGTCCATAAAGCAGGATCAGCGTCCGCGAGGCGCGACGCCGATCCAGGATCCGAGGCCCGCGACCACTAGGTGGGAAGCGGGGAGCAGTACGACCGTCGCCCGCCCGAGACGCAAAACCGGCTCCTGCCCGGGCCAGCGCAACTCGTACCCCGCCCGGGCCAACGCGACACGCACCTGCCTGGGCCGACGCGACTTGCACCCCGCCGGGGACGACGCGGCTTGCACCCCGCGGGGGCGGCGTTGCCGGGCGGCGGGTTGGCTTAGGTGGGTGGGTGGCGGCTATGCGGCGGTGGTGAGGGTGGACAGGAGCTGGTCGCGGGTGGCGCCTGGTAGCGGGTAGCGCGGCCCGATTCCGGTCGGGACGGTCTCCGGGGTGGTGGTCAGCATGCAGGCGGTGGCCAACTGGGCTCGCAGCGCCTCTGGGTTTCCCGAGCACGCTGCCGCGTACAGCGCCTTCGCGCCCGTCCACGCCGGGTCGGCCGGCTGGTAGGTCTCGCCGGTCGCGTCGGCGTCGATCTCGGCGATGCGGTGGCGGTCGAACCAGACCGTGGTCTGGTACCACGGGCCTATCTCGGTGGCGGTGTGGTCGGCGAAGGACGTGGGCAGGCCGGCCCGTAGCACGTCGCGGAGCAGGCGGGCGTGCAGCAGGCCGGTGGTGGCGCCGCGGCCCAGTGACGGGTTGGTGCAGCAGGCGGCGTCACCCACCGCGACCACGCCGGGTGTCGTCACCGTGCGCCACTGGTCGACCAGGCCGCCCATCGCCACCACGCCGGTCAGCGGGGCGGCCTCGGCCCAGTGGGCGGCCAGCGGGTAGCGGGCCAGTGCGGCCTCCCAGACGGCCGGGTCGCGCAGGGCCCGCAACGGCTTGTCGCGGACGCTGGTCACGAAGCCGACCGACCAGTTGTCGTTGTCGCCGGGCAGGGTGAGGATCGACAGCGAGTCGTGGTGTTGCAGCAGCGGGCCGCGAACCTCGGGGCGGGCGCCGTGGAAGTGTCGCATGTAGTAGACGAAACCCGCGTCCGCCCGCTCCTCGGCCGGCGCCTCCAGACCCGCCTCGACCAGCCAGGACGGCAATGCCGAGCGCCGGCCGCCGCAGTCGACGACCAGTTCCGCGAGGATCTTGTCGCCGTCGCTCAGGCGTACGCCCGCAACTCGGTCGCCCTGGGTGACCAGACCGGTGACCGCGACCCCGCGCCGGAGAGTGACGCCGGGCGTCTCGGCCGCCTCGGCGGCCATCGCCGCCTCGAGGATCGGGCGGCGCGCGGTGATCGTGTGGAATCGGGAGTCGGAGGGTACGGGCGGGAGCGAACCGGCGAAGTTGAACGGCTGCCCGCCGGCCGCGGTGACCCGGTCCAGCACCGACGGTAGTTCGGCGGACATGACGGCGTGCCATCGCGGCAGCATGATGTGGGCTAGCCGGAACTGGGTGACACCGGGCCGTTCCCACTGTTCCCATTCCCTGCCGGGGGTGGGGCAGGCGAGGTCGCGGTCCAGCACGGTGACCTGGTGTCCGTCGCGGGCGAGCAGCATGGCGCAGGAGAGTCCGGTGAGGCCGGCTCCGATAACGAGTACGTCAGTCATGCCTGTCAGGAAAGGCCCGCCGACTGCTCACTCTCCAGGCCGTTCACTGCTCACCTACTGTCGGGAATCGGCCCCGACCTCGGCCGCCCACAGCAGCTCGACGAGGCGGTCGACGGCCTTGGCCAGCCGCCGCCGGTAGGTGCTGAACGGCAGCCCGAGCACCTCGGCCGCGGCCTCCTGGCTGGCGGCGGGCCGCAGGTAGGTGCGATTGAGCACGGCGCACAGGGCCTCGCCGCGAGGTTCGGCGGCGATCACCGTCAGGGCCGCCTCGACCGCGGCCACGCTCAGCCCGGCTTGGCGGCCGGGCCGGCGCAGGTCGCGCAGTCCCTGCCGGACGGACCGCTCGAACTCGGCGCGGCTCGGTGCGGGCGGCCGGAGCAGGCCGGCCGGTGGCGGGCCGTGGCCGCCGGAGTGTTCCCGCTCGTTCATCAGGTCGAGCCAGACGTCGACCGGCAGCCGCCGCCAGTCCATCCCGAAGCCGACGTGCCGCACGCCGGCCACGTCGATCTCGAAGCAGGTGGCGAACGCCAGGTAGTCGAACATCGGGGCCCAGAACGCGGGCTCGGTGGTCACCACGAACGACCAGGCCGACTGCCGGCCGATCCACTCGAGGATGGACGAGGTGGCGCCGGCCAGCACGGCGTACGGCCCGCTCTCCTCATCCTTCACCCCGGACAGGAACCGGGCCAGGTCGATGCTCTCCCCCGGGCGCAGCGGGCCGGCCCGCTCGACGTGCCGCAGGGCCGCCCGGGTGACCTCGTCCCGTTCCTGCAGGGCGATGCCGCCGGGCAGTTGGAGGTAGTGGACGAAGGCCCGCAGTCCGTCGTCGCCGCGGATCACGCTGAGACCGGCCGGCTGTTCGGCGAGCCAGTCGCGGGCCAGGCCGGCCTGGGCCGGTCCCTGGCAGCGTTCGACGGCGGCGAGGACGGCCGGGTGGTCGGCCGGGGTGCCGGGGACGAGCGCCACCGGGCCGCGTGCGCGCAGGCTGAAGAACATGGCCGACAGCGGGCTGCGCCGGTGCAGGTAGAGCAGGTGCTGGGCGTGCATCGGCCGGTCCGGCCCGGCGGCGGCGCGGATGCCGGCGACGACGTGGTCGTGCACGACGCGGTGCAGGTCGCGGTAGCTCTCCGGGGTGCGGCGCTCGAAGGACGCGTCGAGCACGTCGCGGGCCAGCTCGTGCGGGCGCAGCCCGCGGTCGCCGGCCATCACGAACGGCCGCCGGCACAGCCAGGTCCACACCTCGGGCGCGGCCGGGCCGACCGTGTCGCGCAGCAGGTCCTCGGTGGTCAGCCAGGCTTTCGCGCAGGTGGCCAGGCCGAGCGCGTGCGCCTCGGTGGGCGGTTCGCGGACCAGGCATTCGAGGAGGGCGGTGATCAGGTCGGGGACGTCGGCGAGGGTGCGCGGCACGGTCCCGGCGGTGGCCGCGTCGGCCAGCAGGGCCATCGCGAGCGGGTGGCCGCGGCCCAGCTCCACCAGCCCTTCGCGCAGGCCGGGCGGGACTCCGGCGCGGGCGAGCAGGTCGGCGCTGTCGTCCGGGTCGAGGGCGTCGAGGTGCAGGATCCCGGCGAGCCGCCGCCAGCCGGGGTCGGTGCGCCAGGGCGGCTGCGGCGGTTCCCGTCCGGCCAGGACGACCAGGTCGGTGGCGCCGAGGCCAGGCAGGAAGGTGTGCCGCAGCCAGCCGTCCAGCGGGCCGAGATGCTCGTAGCCGTCGACCAGCAGGACCAGCCCGGCCTGCGCCGGGCCGAGAGCGGCCAGGAAGGCGTCCGGCGCGGCGTCGATCTCACTGCCGTCGATGGATTTGACCGTACGGCCACCGGCGCGCGCCCGGAGCCGGAACTGCTGGAGGGTGCTGGATTTTCCGATGCCGCCCGGCCCGTACAGAAAAAGGACCCGCCGCCCGGACCGGCCGTTCAATGCGTCGCCGAAGGCGCGCAGCTCGGCATCGCGCCCGGCGAAGGATTCCGCGCGGGCGTGATCGAGCAGGTCAGCGACTCGGGTCGGCATCTGCTACCCCCGCCCGCACTGTAGCGGGCGGGGGCGCGGAAAACTGTCAGAGAACTTCCGTTGCGAGGCGGTCGGGGTTACCGAAACGGTGGGCGGTGATGCTGATCGCCTGCTCGTGCAGGAACGGCAGCAGCTCGACCCGGCCGGCCTCGGTGACCGGGCCGGACCAGACGGCCAGGTCCGGAGTGGACGGCAGGTTCGTCGCCGGGCCGATCAGGCGTACCCGTCCCGCGGTCAGATTGGCCGCCCAGGTCGCGTCGTCCTCGACCCGCAGGTCGGCCGGAACGGCCGCGGCGAGCGACTCCGGCAGCGCGGCGGCCACCGAGATCCGCAGCGGCGCGCCGGCCAGCAGACCGGCCAGGACGACCCGGACCAGCGCGGCGACCGGTTCGCCGGCGGCCAGCCGCACCTCGACCGGGGTGGGCCGGTACCGCAGGACGTTCCGCTCGGCCCACAGGCCGGAGACGTCGGACTGCTGGAAGTGGCCGGTCCAGGCGGCCGCGTCACTGGCGGCGGCCCGCTCCACCGAGGCGATCTCGTCGGCGGTGAGCACCGAGCCGGCGGCGGCGAGCAGGGCCCGCACCGCGACGTCGGTGACCTTGGCGCCCTCGGCGGCCGGGGCGGGCGCCCAGCCGGTCAGTCCGGCCAGGTAGTTGGGGCCACCCGCCTTGGTGCCGGGGCCGACGGCCGAGCGCTTCCAGCCGCCGAACGGCTGGCGGCGGACGATGGCGCCGGTGATGCCGCGGTTGACGTACAGGTTGCCGGCCTCGATCCGGTCCAGCCAGGTGCGCACCTCGGCCGCGTCCAGCGAGTGGATGCCCGAGGTCAGGCCGTAGTCGACCTCGTTGACCAGTTCGATCGCCTCGTCCAGGGTGGCCGCGGTCATGACGCCGAGGATCGGGCCGAAGTACTCGGTGCGGTGGTAGTCGGAGCCGCGCCGGACGCCGTCGCGGATGCCCGGCGACCAGAGCTGCCCGGTGTCGTCGAGCTTCTTCGGTTCGAGCAGCCACTTCTCCCCCGCGCCCAGCTCGGTGAGCCCGGCGAGCAGCTTGCCCTGTGCGGGTTCGATGACCGGGCCGACCTGGGTGCGCGGGTCGGCCGGGTAACCGACGGTCAGCGACGACGCCGCGTCCAGGAGCTGGGTGCGGAACCGCTGCGAGCGGGCCACCGAACCGACCAGCACCACCAGCGACGCGGCCGAGCACTTCTGGCCGGCGTGCCCGAAGGCGGAGGCCACCACGTCCTTGACCGCGAGGTCGAGGTCGGCGCTGGGGGTGACGATGATGGCGTTCTTTCCGCTGGTCTCGGCGAGCAGCGGCAGGTCGGGCCGGAAGTCGCGGAACAGCTTGGCGGTCTCGTAGGCGCCGGTCAGCACGACCCGGTCGACCAGCGGGTGGGCGATCAGCTCACGGCCGAGCTCCTGCTCCTCGACCTGCACCAGGGTCAGCAGGTCGGGGTCGGGCAGCACCGACTTGACGATCTCGGCGAGCACCGCGCCACAGCGTTCGGCCTGGCCGGCCGGCTTGATCGCGACGGCCGAACCGGCGGCCAGGGCGGCCAGCAGGGAGCCGGCCGGGATCGCGACCGGGAAGTTCCACGGCGGGGTGACCAGGGTCAGGCGTACCGGGACGGGGGTGGCGCCGTCGACGCGGTCGAGCCCGGCCGCGAGCTCGCCGTAGTAGTGGGCGAAGTCGGCGGCCTCGGACACCTCCGGGTCGGCCTGGTCGGCGGTCTTGCCGGTCTCGGCCGCCATCACCTCGATGAGTTCGGCCCGGCGCGCCTCGATGGCGTCGCCGATCCGGTGCAGGATCGCGCCCCGCTCGGCGCCGGTGCGGGCGTGCCAGGCGTCGGCGGCCGCGGTGGCCCGCCCCAGCACGTCGTCGAGCTTCCGGGCGTCGGTGATACGGGCCGCGTCGATGGTCGCGGTGCCGGCCGCCGAGCGCGGTACCCGGGCCAGGACATCGCGCACCCACGCCCGGTTGTGCTCGACGGACGGATCGGTGTCCGGCGTGTTCTCGAACTGTCCCGGCTGTGGTCTGGAAGTTCCGGCGTAGCGTTCCGCGACTCGGCGGGCGGCGGGCACATCCTCGTCGCCCTTCAGCTCTGCCAGTGAGGCGAGGAAACGGTCCCGCTCCCGCGCGAACAGTCCCTCGTTCGCGTCCAGTTCGAACACCGCCGACATGAAGTTGTCCTGGCTCGCGCCCTCCTCGAGACGGCGGATCAGGTAGGCGATGGCCACGTCGAACTGCTCCGGGCGTACCACCGGGGTGTAGAGCAGCAACCCGCCCACCTCGCGCCGGACCACCTCGGCCTGGCCTTCGGCCATGCCGAGCAGCATTTCGAACTCGATGCCGTCGCGCACGTCGCGCCGGCCGGCCAGCAGCCAGGCGTACGCGATATCGAAGAGATTGTGGCCGGCGACCCCGAGCCGGACGTTGCGGATGTGCTCCGGGCGCAGCGCGTAGTCGAGGACCCGCTTGTAGTTGGCGTCGGTGGCCTGCTTGGACTCCCAGGTCGCGAGCGGCCAGCCGTGCACTGCGGCCTCGACCTTCTCCATCGGCAGGTTCGCACCCTTGACCAGGCGGACCTTGATGCCGGCGCCGCCGCGAGCGCGGCGCGCGGCGGCCCATTCCTGCAGGCGGATCATCGCGGCGAGGGCGTCCGGGAGGTACGCCTGGAGCACGATCCCCGCTTCGAGGTCGTCGATCTCGTCGAGGATCCGGGTGAAGACCGCGATGGTGAGGTCGAGGTCCTTGTACTCCTCCATGTCGAGGTTGACGAATTTCTTCCCGGTCTTCGACGCGAGCTCGAACAGCGGGGTCAGCCGGTCCACGATGTCGTCGACCGCTTCGTCGAACGCCCACGGGTTGTGCGGCTCGACCGCGGCCGACACCTTGATCGACACGTAGTCGACGTCCGGCCGGGAGAGCAGCCGCTCGGTCTCGCGCAGCCGGCGCGACGCCTCACCGCGGCCGAGCACGGCCTCCCCGAGCAGGTTGACGTTGAGCCGCACATCACGGCGGCGGATCCGGGCGATGGCCCGGCCGAGCTTCGCGTCGGTGGCGTCCACGACGAGGTGCCCGACCATCCGCCGCAGCACCCGGCGGGCCACCGGCACGACGACGCCGGGCAGCACCGGCGCGAGGTGCCCGCCGAGACGCACGGCCGCGCGCAGCGGCACCGGCAGGAACTTCGGAACGTCCGGTGCGAGGGTGGCCAGGGCGCGGGCGCTGACCCGCAGGTCCTCCGGCCGCACCACGCCGTCGACGAAGCCGACCGCGAAGGCGAGCCCCTTGGGGTCCCGCAGCAGACCGGCGAGCTGCGCGGCCGACGAGCTCACCTTGACGGCGGAGGCCTCGTGCAGCCAGCGCCGGACGAGGTCGACCGCCTCGTGGGCCAGGTCGGTGTCAGCGGGCATCGCAAGGTCAGTCATAGCGCCAGTGTCTTCCGACCCTCAGTTCAGGAAAAGCGACGGTTCTTGACGGGTACTCTTCAGCTGCCCTTACCTATTACCCACGGGATGGGAAAACATGCTCGAGATCCGGCGCCTGGTGCTGCTGCGCGAGTTGGCCATCCGAGGCACCCTCGCGGCCGTCGCCGAGGCGCTCAACTTCTCCCCTTCCGCAGTGTCGCAGCAGCTCAGCCTGCTGGAAAAGGAAACCGGGATGCCGCTGCTGCGCAAGGCGGGCCGCCGGGTGCGGCTGACCCCGCAGGCCGAGGTCCTGGTCCAGTCGGCCGGCGACGTGCTCGACACCCTGGAGCGCGCCGAGGCCGCCCTGCAGGCGTCCCTGACCCGGGTCAGCGGCAATGTCCGGGTCGCCGTCTTCCAGTCGGCGGCCCTGGCCCTGATGCCGTCGACGTTGCGGGCCATGGCTTCGCAATATCCGGATGTACGGGTGGAGATGGTGCAACGAGAGCCGGAGGAGGCGCTCCGCGAGACGTGGGCGCGCGACTTCGACATGGTGATCGCCGAGCAGTACCCGGCCCACGCCGCGCCCCACCACCCCGGGCTCGACCGGCGTGCCCTGACCACCGACGCGATCCGTCTGGCCCTGCCCTCGGTCGCGGCGTCGCTGCACCCGGTCGACTCGCTGTCCGAGGCGCGGGTGATGCCGTGGGTGATGGAACCGCGCGGAGCCGCGTCCCGGCACTTCGCCGAGCAGCTGTGCCGCGGCACCGGCTTCGAGCCGGACGTCCGCTACGAGACCGCCGACCTGCAGGCCCACATCCGCCTGGTCGAGTCGGGCAACGCGGTCGCCCTGATCCCCGACCTGGTCTGGGCCGGCCGCGACACCTCCTGCCGCCTGCTCGACCTGCCCGACCTGCCCCGCCGCACCATCTTCACCGCCCAGCGCCTGGCCGGGTCGGCGTCACCGGCGGCTCGAGCCTTCCGCGAGACCCTGGAGGCGGCTGCCGCCGCCCACGCCTGAGCCCGCCGCCGATCGGCGAGCATCGGTCCGCGGACATCCTCACACGAACGGTGCTTCCCTCGCGGCCAGGTCGGGCCGGCTGGACGGCTTGCCGAAGTAGTAGCCCTGCAGCAGCCGGTAGCCCAGACCCTCCAGCACGTCGGCCTGTTCGGCGGTCTCCACTCCCTCGGCGACCGCGGTGAGGCCGAGACCCTCGCTGATCTGGATCAGGGATCGGGCGATCACCGTGTGCCGGCCGGTCTCGGTGATGTTGTCGACGAACGACTTGTCGACCTTGAGGATGTCCACCGGGACGGTCTGCAGCAGGCCGAGTGACGAGTGGCCGGTGCCGAAGTCGTCGAGGGCGATGCGGACGCCCAGGGCGCGCAGCTCGTGCAGGGTGCTGATGGCCTGGCCGCCCTGGAAGACCGCCGTCTCGGTCATCTCGATGGTCAGGCAGTCGGCGGGCAACCGGGCGGCGGCCAGCGCCTGGGCGACCGTGTTGGCGAAACCGGGCCGGGCCAGCTGGCGTGCCGACGCGTTGACGCTGACCCGGTCGGGGGCCAGGTCGCCCAGCTCGGTGCGCCACTCGGCGAGCTGCCGGCACGCGGTCGCCAGGATCCACTCGCCCAGCTCGAAGATCAGGCCGTTCTGCTCGGCCACCGGGATGAACTCGGCCGGGCTGATCGGGCCGCGGACGGGGTGCTCCCAGCGGACCAGGGCCTCGACGGCGACGACCCGGCGGCTGGGCACGGCGACGATCGGCTGGTAGACCACCCGGAACTGGCCGCCGTCCAGGCCGGCCCGCAGCTGGGCGCCGAGCCGGGCGTACTGGCTGGTGCGCTCGTCCAGGGCCGGGCTCCAGCGGCGGAACGGTTCGCCGGTCTGTTTCGCCGCGTACATCGCCACGCCGGCCCGGCGCAGCACCTCGGCCGGGTCGGTGGCGCCGACGCCGTCGCTGAGGCCGACCGCGGCCCCGAGCAGCAGTTCGTAGTCGTCCACCCGGATCGGGTCGTGGACCGTGGCGGCGAGCCGGTGCCCGGCATCGAGGTCGGGCAGCAGGACGGCGAACTCGTCGCCGTCGGTCCGGGCCACCACGGCACCCGGGCCGGCCGCCACGCGGAGCCGGTCGGCGAACCGCACCAGCAGGTGGTCGCCGACCCGGTGACCGACCTCGTCGTTGATGGCCTTGAAGTTGGTCAGGCCGAGCAGGGCGACTTCGGCCTCGCCGCGGGCCAGCGCCTCGTCCAGCACCTGGTAGAGGTGCCGGCGGTTGCTCAGGCCGGTCAGGTCGTCGTGCATGGCCAGGCCGTGGATCTTGTGCGCGAACCCGGCCATCCGGGCCAGCCCGAGCAGGAACAGGGCCACCGCGGCGGCGCCGATCACCAGCCGGTCCACGCCGTCGGCGCCGATCCCGGGGACGAACAGCAGGCCGGGCGCCAGCACCGAGCAGGCGCCCAGCACGGCCAGGCGCCGGCGGCTGACCCGCCGCACGGTGTCGATCTTCACGGCGGCCGGCGGCACCGCCATCGACGGGTGCAGCGCGGCGGCCGCCCACAGCACGTACGACATCAGCCAGCCGCCGTCCAGCGCGTGGCCGTCGTACGACCAGTAGAGCGTGGCGACGGAGAAGGCGACGTCGGAGATCAGCAGGAGCACGGCCGCGAGCCCGAGCATGTTGGTGCTGGGCGTACGGGCGTCCGGCTCGACGAACAGCAGCGCCAGCATGGCCAGCAGCATCGCGTCCAGCGCCGGGTAGGCCGTACTGATGAAGCGTTCCAGCGTCGAGGCGGACCCGGCGGCCGCGATCGGGTGCAGCACGAACACCCACAGGGCCAGGCCCAGCCCGGTCGCGACCATGGCGGCGTCGAGCACGCCCCCGGCGTTGCCGCGGCGCCGGCGCATCAGCAGCAGCAACCCGGCGATCAGCGGCAGGTACGAGCAGACGTAGAACAGGTCCGCGAACGAGGGGTAGGGCTCCTCGTGCCGCACGTACTCGTAGTACTCCCAGGTTAAGTCACCGACGACGGACAGGATCTGCCCGGCCGAGAAGAGGTACCACATGGCCGGGCGCGCGGGCCGGTACAGCCGCAGCGCGACCAGGATCAGCAGCCCGGAGGTCAGGCCGATGGCGTTGTAGACGAGGTTCGACGCGAACGTGTCCGCGGGCACCAGGTAGTAGCCGGCCGTCGCCAGCAACCCGATCGCAACCCAGCCCCGCCAAAGCCGCACTCCCTGCACGGCTGTCCATCGGCGCGCGGCCGTCAGACATTAAGAAAAAGCCGGGGCCGGGGCTTGACGCCCCGGCCCCGGGCCGTGGTTACGGGGTGGCCACCACGCCGCCGAACTTCACGATCAGCTTGCCGGCCGAGTCGAAGGACCAGGTCAGGGCACCGGTGTACGCGGAGCAACGGGAGCCGTTGGTGCCGGACCAGAACTGGTTCGTGCTGTCGGCACTTCCGATGATGCGGTCGTTCGTGCCGCTCGACGTACGGCAGGAGGTGTTGTTGGTGAATGTCGATGTTCCGCCGTCGAAGTTGAAGTTGCGCTCGGTGTTGTCCACCGCGACGTTGTTCGCGATGGTCATCGAACCGGGGTTGCTGTTGAAGGTGAAGCCGTGCTTGCCGTTCTTCACCGCGAAGCTGCGCCGCACGACGTGGTTCACCGCGATGTCCTCGCCGCCCAGCTTGAAGCCGTTGCGGTCACCGGCGCCGGCCTGGCCACCGTTACTGAGGGTGCCGTTGTTGTAGGCGAGCGAATCCTCGATGGTGACCACGCCGATCGGGCCGGTGTCGGTCTTCGTGTAGAGGTCCCAGCCGTCGTCGATGTTGTTGTGCGAAACGGCGTACCGGAAGATGTTGCCGCTTCCGACCGTCAGTTTCGCGGCGAAGCCGTCGGCGTCCTCGCCGTCGGAGTCGGCGTTGTCGTGCGATTCGGCCGAGAGCACCAGGTTGTTCGCCGGCCACTGGCTGTTCGGCGTGTCCGAGGCGATCCGGGACAGCTGCAGGCCGGTGTCGCGGTTGTAGCGGGTCACCGTGCGCTCGATGATGTTGTTGCTGCCGCCGACGAAGATGCCGTTGTCACCGGCCCGTTCGACGATCAGGCCGTAGACGCGCCAGTAGTTGCCGTTGAGGGCGAGCCCGCGAGCCGCCGTGTCCTCGGCCTGCGCCGAGAAATTCAAGATCGGAGTTTCCCCGGGGTACGCCGAGAGAGTCTTACGGGCGCTCGACGTGCCGTTGTTGCCGGCCGCGATGGTCTGGGTCGCCGAGTAGGAGTAGGTGCCGCCGCGCATGTAGATCGTGCCGCCGGCCGCGATCCGGGTGACCGCCGAGGCGAGCGTGGTGGGCGCCGCCTGGGTGCCGGCCGCCGAGTCGGTGCCGTTCGGCGCGACGTAGAGCGCGTTCGAGGTCGGCGGCGACGTGGTCGGCGAGACGGTCGGCGAGACCGTCGGGGACACCGTGGGTGACGCCGTCGGGGACGAGGTCGGGGAGGCGGTCGGTGAGGTGGTCGGCGTCGTGCCGCCGCCGTCGTCCACCACGATGTCGTCGAAGCGGCCCGACGCGTGTTCGGTGAGCAGCCCGATCCGGCCGGCACTGATCGTGCTGTCGGTGGCGCTGCCCACGCTCGTGCCGTTGACCGTGCCGCTGATCGTCGACCCGTTCACCGACAGTCTCAGCGTGTAGAAGGTGCTCGTGGAGATCGTCTGGCTGAGGCTGCCGAGAACCGAGACGGCGCTGCCGTTCATCGTCTCCAGCTGGACCTTGCCGCTGCCGGTCAGCGACAGGCGGTACATCTTGGTAGCGCCGGCCGCCCGGGCGGTGATCGACACCACGCCGCTGGTCGAGGCGAACGCGGTGGCTTTGACCCGGGCCTGCACCGAGTAGTTCGTCCAGCTGGTCTGGCCGGCGAAGTCGCGGGCCCGCTCGGAGCCGGTGTCGGACTGCTGGAGCACCTGCGAGCCGTCCGAGACGACCGCCCAGGTGCCGCCCGATTTCGACCAGCCGCTGGTGCTGCCGTTCTCGAAGTCGGCGCTGAAGACGGTGGCGGCCTCAGCGTTCGTTACGGTGACGAAGAGGCCCGCCGTGACCAGCGTGACCAGACCGCCGACACCGGCCAGCCGGCGAATCCGGCGGGCGCGTGGGTGTGGTGTCATGCGCATTTACTCCTTGTCGCAAATGGAGACCGCCAGCGCGTAAGTAATTTGAATTCGCCGCTGCATAACCGCAGCTTGCGACGCGTCCCTGGGGCGGGGACCGGCGGTTTCCGGGGGACGGGTATTCCGTATTGGAATCTCCCATCGCCGATATACGCGAGTCAATGAATCTGATTTGCAGGTTTTTTGCATAGGTCGGCGGCGAGCATTGCCACCGCGGCCACGACGAGCAGGCCACCGGTCAGGGCGAGCGAGCGCGGGCCGTACCCGGGCAGCAACGCACCGCCCAGGAGTGACCCCGCGGCGATCCCGACGTTGAACGCGGAACCCAGTGTCGCCGAGGCGAGGTCGGTGCTGCCCGGCGCGACCTGCAACATGCGGTTCTGCAGGGCGGTGGCGAAAGCGGCGTACGCCAGCCCCTGCCCACCCAGCAGAAGCGCCGTGACCGGCCGCAACCCACCGAGGGCGGCCAGCGCCAGCAGCGCGGCCGCGCCGATCGCCAGGGGCACCAGCATCGATCCGACCGGATGGCGGTCGAGCGTGCGGGAGACCGCGATCGTACCCAGCGTGCCGGCGGCCCCCGCCACGAACAGCAGCGGCGCCAGAGCACCGGCACCGAATCCCGAGACGTCGAGCAGGAACGGGGTGACGTACGTCGAAAATGTCAGGAAGCCGGTGATGCCCACCGCCGTGACCACCACGATGATCCGGAATTCGCGCCGGTCCGGCGCGGTACCGCGGGCCGCGCCGCCGTCGGCCGGCGCGTAGGACGGGATGAGCGCGGCCACCGCCACCGCGGTCACCACGCCGAACACCGCCATCAGCACGAACGCCGTTCGCCAGCCGGTCTGCTGCCCCAGCCAGGTGCACAGCGGCACCCCGAGAACCGGCGCCAGCGCCGGCCCGACCCCGAACAGCGCCACCACCCGGCCGCGTTTCCCGACCGGGAAAAGGCCGGTCACGGCGGGCGCCGCGACCGACCAGAAAAGAGCCTGCGTCAACGCGGTGATCAGCCGGGAGCCGGCCAGGATCGCGTACGTCGGAGCCAGCGCCCCGGCCAGGTCGGCAGCCGCGAACACCACCATCGTGACGGTGAGCAGTTGCCGCCGCGGAACACGCTGGGTGAGCAGGGTCAGCGGGATCGACGCCAGCACGACGACCACGGCGTAGCCGCTCACCAGCAACCCCACCTGCGACCGTGACCGATCCAGATCAGGTGCCATGACGGTGAGCAGGCCGATCGGCAGCAGTTCGGTGGTGACGAACGCGAACGCGGCCAGCGACAACACCACCAGGGCGGCCCAGGCCCGGCGCGTCGTCATGCGGCCATCATGCGGGATATCAGGTGGAAGGCGCTGGTGCGGGTCGGTCACACTCCCAGGCATGCGCACACGGGAGGCGGTCGAGGCCGCGCGCTGGCTGGCAGCACACGGGGTCACCCGGCAGTCCAGGGGGCGGTGGCTCGACGACGGGCGCGAGCTCGACGACAACGAGCTAGCCCACGAGTGGACCCGCGACCTGCTGGTCGACGGCGGATTACGGCTCGGCCTGGGGCTGCTCGACCTGCTGGATCAATATTGGGTGACCGTCGAGATCGGGTGGTACGCGGCGGAGCGCGACGACCCCGGGGTGTACGACGCGATGTGGGCCGGCTACCGGGAACGGCTGGAGAACGCCGCACCCTGCGAGGCGGTGCTGTATTCGCTGTGGGTCGACTGGTTCGAGAACCGCGACACCGTCGACGCGGCGTTCGGCGCGGTGCTGGCCGATGACGTACGCCATCTGCGGTCCCGCCGCCGCCTGCGCGAGCTGGCCGCCGGCCGCACCCACCGCCGGGCCTGGCGGGTCCTGGCCAACTCGGGCCCGGTCCGCTGGTCGCTCAAGCACGACATCTACGAGACGGCGACGGCCCTGCCCGAGCTGCACCAGGCGGTCTTCCGCGGCCTGCTGATGAGCTACCACGACATCTACGGCGACCTCTCCCCGGTGGCGGCGCTGACCCTGCTCGACGCCCTCCACCTGCCACCCGACACCGAACACCTGACGGCACTGCGGGCGGTGCTGGCGACCGGCGCGCACAACCACTACCGCAACCCCGGCCTGTGGGAGCAGATGGTCGGCTGACCGCGGTCCTCAGAAACAGTTCCACTGCTCGATGGTGTCGGACAGGCCCAGGTACGCGTGACGGTGAGGCGTTGCTCCAGCCCGGCTACGTCGAGCACGGCCAGCCGGGCGTGGCCCCCGAGCACGACGAGCCTGCTCAGGTCGGGTGTCGCCATCACGATCAGGTCGCCGACCGACCCGGCCGTGGCGGCGAGGGCTCGCTCGCGGGCACGGTTCTCCTCGTCGGAGGTCAGATCGGGATTTCGCACCAGGTGCAGGCCGCCGGCCTCGGCCAGCCGGCGGCGCACGTCGCCGCCGAAACGGTCCGAGTCCATCTCGCCCCGGAGAAACGCCAGCACGACCTCCGGTTCGGTGGCCGGGCGGAAACCGCGCACCGCAGCCGCTCCTTCCGGCGCAGAGGCCTTCGGCTCAGTTGAAGGGTGGTCGGTTCACGCCGTAATAGGCGTGAATGCGGGACAGCTGGATCTCCATGCGAGCCACCAGCGCGCCGAGCGTGGCCAGCACCACCGCGCAACTGCCGAAGCCCCACCACATCTTGCCGGCCTGGGCGAAGTGTGCCGCAAGGCCGATCGACGCCAGGGAAAGCGCGCCCGTGCCAAAGATGACGGCCACCTCACGAAAAATGCGGTGCAGCATTCTTTGGGCTTTCCGGTCACCGCCGAAGTGGGATACCGGCGACCACATCACCGTGCTCCCGACTCCTGCGGCGACGAACACAAAAAGGATCGCCAGGCAGGCGTCCCACCCGGTGACACGACCAAGAAAGTAGGTGGGCGGAATTTCGAGACTCGTAATGATGAAAGGCTGCGCGCAGTCGGCGAAGGACGGCGCCCATCGGAGAATGATGCTGATCGAGAGGAAGTAGTAGAACGTGCACACGAAGAGCAGCAGCATGCATGCGCTCTGCGCGGCGACGAGGGGGCGCGGGAAGGGAAAGGTCTTCTCCGCCAGGAGCGCGAGCGCCACGCCGAGAATGATGCTGATGATGGTCACGAAGCTGGTGGAGGAGATCTCCAGGGAGCGCTTCTTCAGAATTTCTCCGCTCAGGGCTTCGAGAGCCCCACCCAACTCCGGGCGATCGGAATCTGGAAGTGCGGCCTCCGGCTCAGCGCTGCCCCGGCCGTTTTGCTCCGAGCGGGCGAGACCCCGCGTATCAACTATCACGCCAGCCATGATGCACCGCCTGTCAATGCACCAGGAATTGTTGATCAAATGCCCGGAAGGACCACCACGGATAGTGACGGCAATGTCGTTCGCAGGTGCGTCCTTGTTTATTGAATTCCCGGTGCGGCACAGTGGCAGGATGCCTCATAAACCGCTTGAGTTTCTTGAGTTCCTTTTCTGACGGAGACCTCAGCTGCTTGCCGCCGCGGACTGCTGGGCCTGCCAGATTGCGATCTGGACGCCTACCACGCAGATCTGGACCGGCAGCGGCATGCCCGGCAGGTCCGCCTCGATGGCGCCGGTCCAGGCGCTCGTGCGCCGCAACGATCCCACCGGCACCCCGTCGGCCAGCAGCTCCTGCCGGCTGCCCCAGAACGACGCGCGGCGGAATTCGTACACCCGGCCGCCGGCCTGCACCGACCAGCGTTTGCGGCCGGCCCTCTCGATCAGGGCGACCTCGGTGCCCATCGCGTCGAGCATGCGGTATTTCGTGCCCCAGCCGTTGGCCCGCACCTCGTAGCCGCGGCCGTCCACCTCGAAATTGCCACCGGTGCGCCACCACGACGGGTCCCACACGGCGACCGGTCGTCCGTCGGCGGCCAACTGGTATCGGCCGCGCCACATGCTCATCCGTTCGGCGGTCAGCATGCCACCAGGCTAACCGCGGGCGCGTAGGACGTACTTCTGGATTTTGCCGGTGGAGGTCTTGGGCAGGTCGCCGAACGTGACCGTCTTGGGGGCCTTGAAGTGGGCGAGCCTTTCCCGGACGTACTCGATGATCTGGTTCTCGGTGGCGCTCGCGCCGTCCTTCAGGGTGACGAACGCGGCCGGGACCTCGCCCCAGCGCTCGTCCGGCACCGCGATGACCGCGGCCTCCAGCACGGCCGGGTGGTCGGCGATCACCTGTTCGACCTCGACCGAGGCGATGTTCTCGCCGCCCGAGATGATCACGTCCTTGAGGCGGTCGCGGAGTTCGACGTAACCGTCGGGGTGGCGTACGCCCAGGTCGCCGGTGCGGAACCAGCCGTCGGGGGCGGCCGCCGCGGTCGCCTCCGGGTCTTTCAGGTAGCCCAGCATGACGGTGTTGCCGCGCAGCGCGATCTCGCCGATCGTCTCGCCGTCGGGCGGCACGTCCCGTCCCTGCGCGTCGATGATGCGCGGGGTCACCGCGACCATGTTGGCCACGCCCTGGCGTGCCTTCAGCCGGGCCCGGCCGTCGTGGTCGGCGGTGTTCCACTCGGGGCGCCAGTCGCAGATCATCGCCGGGCCGAAGGTCTCGGTGAGGCCGTAGAGGTGGGTGACGTCGAAGCCGAGATCGGCCATCCGCCGCAGGATCGCCGGTGACGGCGGCGCTCCCCCGGTGGCGACCTTCACCACCCGGCCGCCGGGTACGCCGTCGCCGGCCTCGGGCGCGTACGCCAGCATCGACAGCACCGTGGGTGCCCCGTTCAGGTGGGTGACCCGCTCCGACCGGATCAGCCGCCACACCTCGGCCGGATCGACCCGGGGCAGGCACACGTGGGTTCCGCCGGCCGCGGTCACCGCCCACGGGAACGACCAGCCGTTGCAGTGGAACATCGGCAGCGTCCACAGGTGCACCGACGACGGCGACAGCCCGGTGTGCCCGGCCATCGCGAGTGCCTGCAGGTAGGCGCCGCGGTGGTGGTACATGACGCCCTTGGGCCGGCCGGTCGTCCCGGACGTGTAATTGATCGAGAGCAGGCCCCGCTCGTCGGCCGGCGGCACGACCAGGGGCTCGGCGCCGGCGAGCAGGTGCTCGTCGATGCGGATCCGCCGGATCGACGCGGGAAGCCGGCTCACCAGGTCGTCGAACACCGGGTCGTGCACCAGCACGGAGGCTTCGCAGTGCGCCAGGATGAAGGCCACCTCGCCCGCCGACAGGCGGGTGTTCAGCGCGACCAGCGGAATGCCGGCCCAGGGCACGCCGAAATGCGCTTCCAGCAGTACGTGGGTGTTGGGCGCGAGCACCGCCACGGGACGGCCGCCCGCGAGGGGTGCGAGGAGTCCGGCCAGCCGGCGGCAGCGGTCCCGGAACTCCGTGTACGTCCAGCGGCGGACGCCGTCCACCACCGCGATCCGTTCACCGTGCGCGTCGGCGGCACGGTCCAGGAACGACACCGGCGACAGCGGCTCGAACGACAGCTCCATGCGATCGGACCATACGTGACGGCCGCGCACCCTGCCGGGCACGCGGCCGTCCGCGGGAGGGGTCAGGTCGCCAGGAAGGATCGGACCTGGCTGAGCGTGACCGTGTCGGTCAGGTAGCCGATGTGGGTCTGGCACGCCACGTAGTTGTTGGTGGCGCCGCTCAGCACGGTGCTCGTGTACGGGATGATGATGCCGTCACACGGCGAGTACCACGTTCCGTACCTGGTGCTGCCCGGTGTCTCGTCGCCGGAGCTCAGCGTGTTGATGAACGACGAGCCGGGATACATCTGCTGGCAGGTGGTGTAGACCAGGCAGGCGCTGGCGTACGTGGTGCCGTGGTTGGCGCCGGCGATCGAGGCCAGATGCCGCACGTACTGGGCGCCACCGAGCTGCTTGAGATACCACAGGCTGACCAGGCCGCCCATCGAGTGGTTGACGATGTCGACCTGGGCCGCGCCGGTGCGCGACCGGACCTGACTGACGTAACTGGCCAGGCCCTGCGCGTTGGTGATGTTGTTCCCGTAGGAGTTGTACTCGTACGCGAACAGCTCGCTGCTGGAATAGCCGCCGGCCCGGAAGACCGAGATCGCGGTGGTCCAGTTCGAGGCACTGCCGGTGTAACCGTGCACGAAGATCACCGGGGTGCCGGGGGCGGCGGCCGCGGGGACGGCCGGGCTCAGTGCGAGCGCGGCCAGCACGGCGGTGATCAGGACGATGAGACGACGCATGAAACCTCCAGAGGCGTTCGGGGTCTCTGCATCGTCGGTGCATAAAACTAGCCACGCATCGGTGAAATCACCAGTGGTCGCCGGCGGGCCGGACAGCGGGCGAGCCGATGCTCATCCCGCTCGGCAGTCAGTCGTCGTCCTCGTCGTCATCATCGTCGTCGCCGTCGCCACCGGGGCAGGCGGTCAGGCCGAGCAGGGTCGCGGCCGCGCCGGCCGCCAGCAAGGTGGTGCGGCCGAAGAGCGCCCTACGGCTCATCGACGGGGTGGTGTCCGGATCGTCCTCGGCGTGCCGCTTCTGGTCGTCCATCCGGGCATTCTCGCAGCTACATCCCGCCGCGGGAAGCGAACAACGTGTCGAGAACCGCCTTCCGGTCACGTTCCCGGAGAAAACGGCATCGGGCGTACGCCGACCCGCTGCACCTCGCCGATGAGGTCCCAGAGAATGCGCGGTGCGGTGCCGCCCTGGACGGTGGAGACCGTCTTGTGGCGGCCGTCCCGGTAGGTGACGGCGAGCCGGTAGAGGAAGCGGTCGCAGCAGGGGTTGGCCGGCTGGTAGGAGCCGCGCAGCCGGCGGAACTCGGGGCGGGCGGCCAGCCGCAGCGACCGTTCGCCGCCGACGGTGGTGCGGTCGACCACGAACGACTCCTGGCGCCCCGCGAACCCGCCCGACCGTTCGAGCACGATCGCGGTCGCCCGGGCCGGCGCGGTCGCCTGGGCCGGCGCGGCAGCCCGAGGCGGCGCGGCGGCCACCGGGGCGGCCGGCACGAGCGCCGCGATCGAGCACAGGGCGGCGAGCGTGGTGAGGCGTCGCATGGTGTCTCCCGTCCGGCGCCACCATTGACGCCCGGCCGAGGCAACCACACCAAGCCGTCAACTATGCCCTTATTTCGGACAAATCACCCGGAAGAGTCAGTACGATCTTGCCGCGCGCCTGCCCCGACTCGCTGACCCGGTGGGCTTCGGCCACCTCGGTCAGCGGGAAGGCCCGCACCGGCGGGAGCGCGAAACGCCCGGACTCGATCAGCCCGCCGATCTCGGCGAGAATGTAGAGCGCCCGGCCGGAGTCACCCCGGCTGAACCGCACGCCGTACTTCTGGGCCCCGGCGAAATCGGCGACGGTGAGCACGTGCTCCGCGCCCCCGGCCAGCTCGATGAGTTCCGGCAGGACGCCGCTGCCGGCGACGTCGAGGGCCAGGTCGACACCGCCCGGGGCGAGCGCGCGCACCCGCCCGGCGAGGCCGTCGCCGTAGACGACCGGCTCGGCGCCGAGCGAGCGCACGAAGTCCTGGTTGGCCGGGCCGGCCGTGCCGATCACGCGGGCCCCGCGGACCACCGCGAACTGCACCGCGGCACTGCCGACACTCCCGGACGCGCCGTTGACCAGGAGCGTGCCGCCGCTCCGGACGCCGAGCTGGTCGAGGGCCCGCGCGGCCGTCTCGATGGCGGCCGGCAGCGCGGCGACGGACGCGAAGTCGAGCGCCGGCGGGATCGGCGACCAGGCCGACAGCACGGCCAGTTCGGCCTGCGCCGCCCCGTCGCCGCAGACGCCGAACACCCGGTCACCGGCCGCCACGCCCGCGACACCCTCGCCGACCTCGTCGACGACACCGGCCGCTTCGTACCCCATGGTCTGTGGAAGTTCCTGATCCATCAGACCCTTGCGCTTCTTCCAGTCGCTGAGGCTGACCCCGGCCGCCCGCACCGCGATCCGCACCTCCCCCGGCCCGGGATGCGGGTCCGGAAGATCCACGATCTCGAGGACCTCCGGCCCGCCGAACCGACTGAACCGCACTGCCTTCATCGCACGCCCTCCCGGCCTATCCTCCCGAGGCGGGCCGCCCGGATCAGCGGATCGAGTCGATGTCGATCACGAAGCGGTAGCGGACGTCGGACTTGAGCACCCGCTCGTAGGCCTCGTTCACCGCGTCGCCGTCGATGACCTCGACCTCGGGGGCGATGCCGTGCTCGGCGCAGAAGTCGAGCATCTCCTGGGTCTCGGCGATGCCGCCGATGCTCGAACCGGCGAACGAGCGCCGGTTGCCGAACAGCGCGAACACCTGCACCGGCAGCGGCTCGGGCGGGGCGCCCACCGCGACCAGGGTGCCGTCCAGGCGCAGCAGCGACAGGTAGGCGCCCATGTCGACCGGCGCGCTGACCGTGTTGACGATCAGGTCGAACGTGTTCTTCAGCTTCTCGAAGGTGTCCGGGTCGCCCGTGGCGTAGTAGTGCCGCGCGCCGAAGGCCAGGCCGTCGTCCTTCTTGCCGAGGGTCTGCGACAGGACGGTGACCTCGGCGCCCATCGCGGCGGCGATCTTGACGGCCATGTGGCCGAGCCCGCCCAGACCGACCACGGCGACCTTGCTGCCGGGTCCGGCTTTCCAGTGCGACAGCGGAGAGTACGTGGTGATCCCGGCGCAGAGCAGCGGGGCCGCCTTCTCGTACGGGATCGACTCGGGCACCCGCAGCACGAAGTCCTCGTCCACCACGATGTGCGTCGAGTAGCCGCCCTGGGTGATCGTGCCGTCCCGGTCGACCGCCGTGTACGTCCCGGTGTTGCCGGCCAGGCAGTACTGCTCCTGCCCGGCCTGGCAGTTGACGCACTCCCGGCACGAGTTGACCATGCAGCCGACCCCGACCCGGTCGCCGACGGCGTGCCGGGCGACCTCGGCTCCGACCTCGGTGACCGCGCCGACGATCTCGTGGCCGACGGTCTGCGGGTACGAGATCGGACCCCACTCGCCGCGCACGGTGTGGATGTCGGAGTGGCAGATGCCGGCGTAGCGGATCTCGATCAGAACATCGCGCGGCCCCAGGTCGCGCCGCTCGATGGTGGTGCGCACGAGCGGTTCGGTGGCCGAGGGCGCGGCGATGGCGTTGACGGTACGAATGGTGTCCTCCGAAAAGATTTCTACTGGTACGGCAGTGCAGAGTCAGGCCCCGCGCAGCAGCGCGGCCATCTCCGGAAGCTCGAAGAACTCCGCGGTGGCCAGGGCGGACGGGGTGCCGCCGGCCGGGTCGGCACCGGTGGCGAGCAGCGCCTTCACCGTCTCGGCGTTCTGCCGGAAGACCGCGGCGGAGAGGGCGGACTGCCCGCGGTCGTTGACCCGGTTCGGGTCGGCGCCCTGCTCCAGCAGCGCGATGACGGTGTCGACGTGATTGTGATAGGCCGCGAGGATCAGCAGCGTGTCGCCCTTGTCGTTGGTGAGGTTGGGCGGGAGGCCCGCGATGACGTTGCCGATCAGCTCCTCGGTGCCACCGGAGCGGGCCAGATCGAACATGCGATGGGCGAACGCGATCGTCTCTTCATCCAGTTCAGCCACCCCGAAAGCCTACCCACCCCATTATTTGCGACCCTGGGGCGATGCGGATATTGATCGTGACCGCGGGTTCGCGCGGTGACGTCGCCCCGTTCACCGGCCTGGGTCAACGGCTCCAGCAGGCCGGCCATCGAGTGGCGCTGGCCGCCCACGACCGGTTCGCCGGCCTGGTCCGGGACAGCGGCCTGGAGCACCGGAGTCTGCCCGGCGACCCGGTCGAGCTGGTCCGCGCCCGCACGGCGGCACCCTCCCCGGACGCCGCGCGGGAGGTCTTCGCGGCGTTCCTCGACGAGCTGGGCGACGGCGTGCTGGCCGCCACGGAGGCCGGCACCGACCTGGTGCTCACCGCGTTCGGCCCGGCCCCGCTGAGCCGGTTCGCCGCCGAGCGTTCCGGCATCCCGAGCGCCGCCGTCTATCTCGCTCCCGGCGTCCCCACGAGGGAGTTCCCGCCGCCCGGGCTGCCGTCGGACGGCCCGGACGACAACCTCGCCGCGGGCCGGGCGGTGCTGGCCCGGACCGGCGCCCTCTACGCCGGCGTGCTGCGGCGACTGGGCGCCTCGGAAGCGGCGGCGAACCCGCCGGAGGACTGGCCGGTCTTCCACGGCTTCAGCCCGGCGGTGGTCCCCCGGCCCGCCGACTGGCCGGCGGCGGTGCGGGTCACCGGCTACTGGTGGCCGGCCGACCCACCGGTCTGGCAGCCACCGGAACCGCTCGTCGACTTCCTCGCGGCCGGTCCCCCGCCGGTGTTCGTCGGGTTCGGCAGCATGCTGCCCGACCACGACCGGCTGCACGACATCGTCGCGGCCACCGTGCGCCGGGCCGGCGTGCGCGCGGTGGTCCAGGCCGGCTGGGCCGGACTCGGCCCGGCCGGCGACGACATCCTGCTGGTCGGCGACCTGCCGCACGGCTGGCTGTTCCCGCGCACGGCCGCCGTGGTGCACCACGCCGGGGCCGGCACGACCGCGGCCGGCCTGCGCGCGGGTGTCCCGGCGATCCCGGTGCCGGTCCTGGTCGACCAGCCCTTCTGGGCGGACCGGCTGCACCACGTCGGCGTCGCACCCCGGCCGGTGCCGATGCACGAGCTGACCGCCGAAACCCTGACCGACGCCGTACGCTCCTGCCTCGACCGCACGGCCTACCGCGAGCGCGCCGCCGAGCTGGCCCGGCAGATCGGCGCCGAGGACGGCGCCGCCGCCGTGCTCTCCTTCATCGAGCGGCTGGAAGGCTAGGCCACGTACACGTCACCGTCGGCGACGGTCACCTCGCGGGCGCTGCTGGCGCCGGTCAGCAGCAAGCGTGGCGAACGGCGGTGGCCGGTGATCACCTCGATGCGCTGGATCGGCTGCGGTGTGGCGAGGGTCGACTCGCGGTGCCAGGACCGGCCGGGGACCAGGCGGTACGTGTCGACGCCGGTGGCCGCCGGGTCCGGAGTGGCGTACACCCGCCAGGACCGGTCGTCGGCCGGCTCCATATCGCGGACCCGGGCGCCGGTGCCCAGGTCCTGGTGACGCCAGCCGCCACCGCGGTGGTGCACCGCGGCGTGGCCGTGCACCCGGGCCTGCTCGTCGAGCTGCATCCAGACCACGAACGGGGATCGGCCGCCGTGCGTGGCGCCGACCAGGCTGATGTAGTCGGGTGAGCGCGGGTTCACCACCTGAAGGTCAGTGGTGGCGACCTTCAGGTGTTGCTCCTGGCCGGCGTCGTCGACCACGGTGCCCAGGTCGTGTCCGGCCGCCGAGCGGAAACGCAAGGTCGACGGGTTGAACTCGGCGTAGTAGACGTTGCGGTGGTAGCGGTCGTGCAGATGGCCCTCCGGCCCGCCACCGGCCAGGGTCCAGACCATCGCGATGCGATCCGGGTGGGCGAAGTGGCGCAGCTGGCCGATGTAGATCTCGTTCATGTTGTCGGGGCGGCCGAGCGGCGCGATGCACCAGCGGTCACCGGTCAGCTCGGTGGAGCTCTGCCAGGTGCGGCCGTCGTCGACCGACCGGACGTACTTCATCGGGCGGGTGTCGGTGGGGAACGCCGGGTCGAAGTCGCCGGCCGTCTCCCGGATGAACACGAAGATGTGGCCGGACGACGTCTTCACCGGCATCGGGTAGGTCGCGCCGACGCCCGCCGGGATGATCGTGTCGGTCCAGACGCCGGCGATCGAGTGCGGCCGCGGCGACCGGGCCACCCACAGCTCGCGGTTGTGCAGGCCACGGAAGACCAGCAGGTGCCCGTCGTCGGCCTGGATCAGGGTCGGGTAGTTGTGCGAATCGTTGTCACCGCCCGCCACCCGCACCGGCGCCGACCACGTGCGCCGGCGATGGTCGTACTCCTGAACGTAATTGTCCTCCTGGAAGCCGCCCCACGAGATGAAGGTCCGGCCGGCGCGCGGATCGTGCACGCCGCCGGCCACCGGCCGGCGGTCGGTGCGGGCCGCCGACGCCGCCGCGACCGTCACCAGCCCCGAACGGTCAGGGAAGGGAACAAAAGGCAGAAAACCCGCGGCCAGCAGCGTACGGCGTTTCACAGCGTCACCACCACTGCGCTACCGGCTGCCACGGTCAGCGTCAGCTGGCCGGCCTCCACCCGGGCCGATGACGGTACGGGGTGGAAGCGGCCCGCGGCGTCGACCGTCGCGTCCTGGATGGTGGTGGCCTCCTGGTCGAGCCCGGTGCCGGTCATCGCCAGCACCGAGGCGGCCCGATCACGGCCACCGACGGCGAGGGTGATCTCGGCCGGGGCGGTGTCCTTCTGCACCACGGCGATGCGGGTGCGCCCGTCGTTGCCCTTCACGGCGTACGCGGAAATGTTGTTGGTTGAATTGACCGTGACCGGCAGGAACCGGCCCGAACCCAGCTGCCTCGTCATCCAGATGCCGTAGTAGATCGGCATGACCTTGTACTGCTGGGCCAGCTCGTAGGCCTTGCTGGACGCGCAGATCGGGGTGTAGCGCTGGAATTTGCCGTTCCAGATCGGGTCGTTGCAGACGCCGAGGCCACCGTGGATGTTGACGCCGGCCATCCCGGCCTGCGCCATCGACAGGCCGTAATCGATCACCCAGAGGGCGGACGCGTACTTGTTGCTGACGCCGTCGACACCACCGCTGTACGCCGAGTTGGCCTCGTCCACCCGCATCGGGAGACCGTTCGCGGTGGCCGCGGCCAGGTTGCTCGACACCGCCTTGAGCTGCGCGGTGATCTGGCCGGGCGCGAGCATCCGGTCGATCGTGATGTCCGGGCCGGACGCGTACTGGTGGACGGTCAGCATCGACATCCGGGCGTGTTCGTCGGCGGCCAGCGACGACGCCCAGGAGGATGACGTGCCCGCCGTGTCGGGGCCGGCTATCCGGCCGTGGCCGACGACGTCGGCGCAGGCGGACCAGTCGGCGTGGTACTGCGGGTAGGCGAAGCCGGGCGGGCGCAGCGCTTTACCCTCCCACTGGTCCGGCTCGTTGCCGCATTCCACTGCTACCAGGCGTTTGCCGAGGATGCGGTCCATGGTTCGGACCTGGTCGGCGGCCAGGGCCGGGTCCCAGCGGCCCACGTTTACGCCTACCTCGGCCTTCCAGTTGGTGGCGTCGAGGAGGCTGCGCAGCCGTTTGAGGTCGTTCGGGGTGACTATGTCCTCGACCCAGGCCGGTTTGGGGTCGGGTGGGGTCTGTCCGGCGGGGACCCAGAGGGTGTCGCGGTCGAGGGTGTTGCCGCCGATGCGCAGGTTGCTCGGGCCGAGCGTGCGCATCAGCTGGGTCATGTTGCCCTTGGCCGGGTCGAGATTGCCGATGCCGAGCTCCCGCATCTCGAACGAGAGCCCGACGGCGTCGGCGGCGAGGCGCCCACCCGGATGCGCGGAGTCGACGGAGACGGTGACAGCCGCCCCAACGTTCGTGGTTTCGGCGTGGACTGGGGCTGCTACGCCGAGGATGGCGAGACCGGCGGCGGTCAGGGCCGCTGCTCTTCGGTACACGGTTGGCTCCTTCATGCGACCGCGGCGGCGATCGCGGCGAAAAGGTCCTGGCGCCAGGCGGGGGCCAGGCCCAGGTGGTAGAGGCTGAAGCGGCTCGCGCCGGCGGCTTTGAGGGCCTGGACGTGCGGGGCGAGCGCGTCGGGATCCATCGGGTGGAGCAGGGTCACGTAGGCGTCCACCGGACGGCCGTGGGAGACCGCCTGCCGGACGAGTTCTTCGGAGGAGAGTGGCCAGCACGGCACGAGGAGGGCATCCACGTCCGAGGCGGCGGAGGCGGTCAGGCCCGGCGACGGACCGGTCGCCCACGGGTCCGGGTGCGCGTGCAGCGTGACCGGCAGGGACGCCGGCAGAGCGGCAAGCACTTGAGCACGCAGCAGGTCGGTGTGCCGATGCCGGACCGCCAGCAGCGCGGACAACATCTCGCCGGACGGCGTGCCCGCCCGCGACGCTGACGGCACGTCGCCGGAGCGCGTTCCCGCTCGCAGCGCGGCCACCACCTCGGCCGGGTCGAGGCCGTCGGCCGTCCAGGCCTGCTGGCAGGCGGTGCAGCAGCAGATGGACAGCAGGCGCGCGGTTGCCGGGGACCAGGCGCCGTCGGTTTTCTCGTGGTGGCCCAGGTGGGTGACGCCCATCTGGCCGCAACCCTCCAGGGAGACGCCGTCCAGGTCCAGGTCGTGGACCGCTTCCGCGGCCAGGGTGGCGGCGTGGTCGCGCACTTCGGCATGGGCCGGGCACAACGCGTACGGATATGGCTCGCCGAAGCAGTTGACCACCGCGACGTCCGGTCGTCGCGTCCCCAGCCGGGTGTTGTGGGTCAGCACGATCCAGGCCGTCACCTCGTGGCCGGCTCGTTTGAGGATTGTCGCGGCCTCGCCGAAGGAGTCGGGCGAGGAGACCCAGGACGGTGCGAGCGGTCGCAGGTCCTGGCCTTTCCAGGCGGACGGGCGTACGGGGCGGTAGAGGGCCGCCCACCGGGCGTCGACGATCCGGTGCTCGGGGTGCATCGGGGTCGCGGCCCGGGTGGAGTGGTAGGTCGCGGCCAGCGTGACCCGCCGCGGCGCTCGGGACAGGAAGCCGGGGTCGCCGAGGACGTCCCACGGGTAGGCGTGGCCGCTCACCATCGTGGCCGCCGCTTGACGTAGCCGGGCTCGAACCGTTGCCGGTACGACGTGTCGTCGCGTTCGCGGATGCCGCAGTGCAACCAGTTCTCGTGGAGCCGGGCGAGCGCGTCCTCGTCGAGGGTCACGCCCAGGCCGGGTGTGTCGGGCACGGTGGCGGCTCCCCCGGTGATCTCGAGCGGCGCGGTGACCACGTCCACGCCGGACTGCCATGGCGTGTGGGTGTCCACGGCATAGGTCAGGTTTTGCACGGAGGCGGCGAGGTGCGTCATCGCGGCCAGGCTGATGCCGAGGTGGCTGTTGGAGTGCATGGAGACGCCCAGGCCCCAGGTGCGGCAGATCGCGGCGAGTTCGGCGGAGGCGCGCAGTCCGCCCCAGTAGTGGTGGTCGGCTAGCACGATCTGTACCGAGCCGCGCCGTACCGCCTCGGGCAGGTCGGCGAACGCGACCACGCACATGTTGGTGGCGAGCGGCATCGGGGCGAGCGCGGCCACCTCGGCCATGCCGGCCAGGCCGCCGGTGGGGTCCTCCAGGTATTCGAGGAGTCCGTCGGTCTGCCCGGCGACCTTGATCGAGGTCGCGGGGGTCCACGCGGCGTTGGGGTCGAGCCGCAGCGGCAGTGCGGGGAACGCGTCACGCAGCGCCCGGATCGCGTCGATCTCCTGGTCCGGCGGGAAGACGCCGCCCTTGAGCTTGATCGACTCGAAGCCGTATCGGTCGATCATCGTCCGGGCCTGGGCCACGATCCCGGCGGGATCGAGGGCCGGACCCCAGGCGTCCGGTGCGGCGCCCGGGTGGCCGGCCCATTTGTAGAAGAGGTACGCGGAGAACGGCACCCGGTCGCGCACCTTCCCGCCGAGCAGGTCGTGCACCGGCCGCCCGACGGCCTGGCCCTGCAGGTCGAGCAGCGCGACCTCGAACGCCGACACGACTCGGGCCAGGGTCTTGGCCGCGGTCGAGTCGCCGGTGAGCCCATGCCGGTCGGGTGAGTCGACGGTGCCGATGGCCGCGGCGACCCGCCTCGACAAACCGGACAGGTCATAAATATCCAAGCCGTCGAGGGACGCTGCGGCCGCCGTCAAAAGCGATAAATGCCCCATGTCCCCGTAGGTCTCGCCGAGGCCGACAAGACCGGAGGAGGAGGAGAAGACCTGGATCACCGCTCGCAACGCCCACGGCTCGTGCACCCCGGCCGAGTTCAGCAGCGGCGGATCGGGAAAGGCGACCGGCGTGACCTGGACCGACCGTACCGAAAGAATTGTCATCCTTTGATCGCTCCCGAGGTGAGGCCGCGCATGAACTGGCGTTGCAACGCCAGGAACACCACGACGGACGGCAGCAGTGCGAGCAGCGCCGAGGCGATCAGCACCCCGGTGCCCACCTGTTCGTCGGCGCGCAGGCTGCGCAGCGCGAGGGCCAGGGTGAACTGTTTGGCGTCCTGGGCGACCAGCAGCGGCAGGATGTACTGGTCCCAGATCATGGTGAAGCCGAAGATGCCGAGCACGCCGAGCGCGGGCCGGCAGACCGGCAGGATCACCGACCAGAAGATGCGCACGTCGCCGGCGCCGTCGAGGCGGGCCGCCTCCTCGAGTTCGATCGGCACATCCCGCATGAACTCGGTCATCACCAGGATGGCGAACGCCCACGCGCCGACCGGCACGATCATGCCGGCCAGCGTCCCGACCAGGTTGACGTGGATGATCGGCACGTCCGCGAGCACCAGCGAGAGCGGGATCGCGAGGATCTCTTCGGGCAACATCATGGTCGACAAGATCAAGAGCAGGACGAGGCGTACGCCGGGGAATTGCTTGCGGGCCAGGGCGTACGCGGCGGAGACGCTCACCGCGATCTGGAGCAGCAGTCCCCCGCCGACCACGATCAGGGAGTTGGCGAGGTACCGCAGAACGCCCTGATCGACCGCTGCCCGGAAGTTGTCCAGGGTGAGGTCGTGCGGCACCAGGGAGAGCTTGGTCGGGTCGGTGACCCGGCCGAACGCGCTGACCAGCAGAGCCACCAGCGGCCCGGCGAAGATGAAGATCGCCAGGGCGTACAGCGCGAATTTGATGATCCGGCCGATCGGCCCGCGGACCGCGCCGAGGCCGAGGGCGGTGTCGAGTTGTTTCATGACCGCCGCCGCAGCAGCTGGGCGAGCAGCGTGAGCAGGATGGTGGCCGCGAGCAGGAGCATCGAGCCGGCCGCGGCGATGCCGAGCTCGTTGCGTTCCAGTCCCAGCTTGTAGACGAGGGTCATGACCACCTCGGTGGAGCCGTTCGGGCCGCCGTTGGTGAGCAGGAAGATCTCGGTGAAGACGCGCAGCCCGCGGATCGCGGCGAGGGTGACGACGATGGCGAACACCGGTCGCATCGCCGGGAACGCCACGTGCCAGAGCCGGCGCAGCGGTCCGGCGCCGTCGGCCGCGGCGGCCTCGTAGAGGGTGCGGTCGACGCCGGCCAGGCCGGCAATGAAGATCATCATGTCGTACGGGGCACCGCGCCAGATTCCGACCGCCATCACCGACCACAGCGACGTGTGCGGGGAGTCCAGGTATTGCCCGGGTCCGAGGCCGATCCAGCCGAGCACCGAGTTGAGCGCGCCGTCGGGGGCCGGGTAGTAGATGATCCGCCACAGCGCGGCGACCACGGCCATCGCGGTGACGGTGGGGAGGAAGACCGCGGTGCGCACGATCCACAGGTGCCGGGCGGTGCCCTCGAGGAGCAGGGCCAGGGCGAGCCCGACCACGATGGAGCCGACCGTCTCGCCGACGGCCAGGACGATGGTGTGCCCGGCCGCGGCCCGGAACGCGTCGTCGCCGACCACGGCCCGGTAGTTGTCGAGTCCGACCCAGCGGTCACCGAGGTAGGGGCGCACCTCCTGGAAGCTCATGCTGATCGCGCGGGCCATCGGCACGAACTTGAACAGCGTGAAGAGGATCAGTGCGGGTGCCAGCCAGAGCCATGCACCGGCGTGCCGGAACCGCCTGCCCCGGCGCGCCACCGGTGCCGCCTCTCGGTGGGCCGGCGGCGCAGCCAGGGTGGCGGTCACGCCTTGGCTCCCTGCTTGGTCAGCTCGGCGTCAAATGTCTGGGCGAGCTTGTCCAGTGCGGCCTTCGGGTCGGACGCGCAGTCGGCGACGATGGCGTTGAGGGTGTCGGCCGAGGCCTGCCGGAACGGGGTCCAGTCCGGCACCACCGGGGCGTAGCGGGCGCCGTTCTGGTAGATGTCGGCGAACAGCTGCCAGCGGGTGTCCTTGCGGACCGACGCCATGTCGACCTTCGCGTTGACCGGCAGGCGCACCACGTTGCCGTCGGTGTCACCGGCCATGCCGAGGGTCTGGCCGTCGACCGACATCGCGTACTCGGCGAATTTGGTCTGTCCTTCGGGGTTGGCCGAGCCGGCCATCAGATAGACGTTCTCGCCCTCGGCGAGCGAGACGCTCTTGCCGCCCGGTCCGGCGGGCAGGGCGACCACCTCGTACTTGTCCTTGCCGAGGTTCTTGTCGAAGCGGGCCATGTTGTACGGGCCGGTGAAGTAGATGCCGCCCTTGCCGGTCTCGAACAGCGGGTGGGCCTGGGTGGTCTCGGCGGTCACCGAGCCGGGCACGACGCTCTTGTCGGTGCAGAACTGCTTCTGGAACTCGGTGGCGGCGGCCAGCGACGGGGCGCTGTTGATGGCCGGGGTGAACTTGCCGGTGTCGCCGGTGAGGTAGTCGCCGCCGGCCGACCACAGGAAGCTCGCGAAGTACCAGGAGGCGTACCCGCGCTTGGTGGAGGCGGGGATGACGTAGCCGTACGTGTCGGGCTTGCCGTTGCCGTCGGGGTCCTTCGTGGTGAAGGCGGTGGCCAGGGCGTCCAGGTCGGCCCACGATTTCGGCAGTGGCAGGCCCACCTTCGCGCGCCAGTCCTTGCGGATGAAAAGGGCGAAGGACTGGGCCGAGAACGGCACGCCGTAGATCTTGCCGTCCGCGCCGGTGGCGGCCTGCCACGACGCCGGCGTCAGATCGGCCTGCCCGGCCAGCGCGTTGCGGTCGACCTCGCGCACCAGGCCCTGCTTGACCAGGCCGCCGAGCCGGTCGGTGTCGTTGATGACGACGTCCGGCAGTTTCTTCTGGGCGGCCGCCTGCTGAAGCTTGGTCTCGAAGTCGTCGAACAGCGCGGTGACCTTGGTGGGCACGCCGGTCTTGGCGGTGAACGCGGCCGCCAGCTGCTGATCGGTCTTCTCGGTGTTGGAGCCGGGCGGCTTGCGGACCCAGATCTGCAACTCGGCCTTGGCATCGGCCTGCGGGCTGTCGTCGCCGCACGCCGCGAGACAGCCGGCCGCGACGACGGCGGTCACCGCCAACGCCAGCACTCTCCTACGAGACACGTGCCTGCCTCCTGTCTATATATGTGGACGCATGTTTCGTGTGTGTCATGCGAGTAGGGACAAGCTAGCTGCCGGTATGATGGCCGTCAACACTCTGGAAACAATCCTTCGTAATGGTGGGTATCAATGCCTCGGGCTCGCACGCAACCCGTCCCGGCAACTCTTGACGGATCAGCAACGATCAACGACGCCTCACCGGTGAAATCGGCCGAGCGCACCGTGAAGATTCTCGAGACGCTGGCCGCCTCGCCGACCCGGCTCACCCTGTCCGAGCTGCAGGAACGCATGGGCTACCCGCGGTCGAGCCTGCACGCCCTGGTGCGCACGCTGCGCGAGCTGAAATGGGTGGAGGCGGACGAGACCGGCTCGGCGTTCGGGGTGGGGCCGCACGCGCTGCTGTCCGGCACCGCCTACCTGGACCGCGACCCCGCGCTGCGGTTCGCCCAGGAGACCCTCGAGGATCTGCGCGGCGAGATCGGCTACACGATCCACTACGCCCGGCGCGACGACGCGCACGTGCTCTACCTGGCCAGTCGCGAGGCCCGCGACTCGGGCGGCCGGGTGTCCCGGGTGGGCCGCCGGCTGCCGGCCCACGTGACCGCGCTCGGCCAGGCGCTGCTGGCCGAGCTGACCGAGGCCGAGGTCGACGAGCTGCTGCCGTTCCAGCTGGAGGCCCTGCAGCCGCGCAGCATCGTCGGGCGGGCCGCGCTGCACGAGGAGCTCGACGTGGTGCGCAAGCGGGGCTGGGCGTTCGAGCGCGAGCAGAACACCGAGGGCGTGGCCTGCGTGGCGGCCGCGGTGGGCTACCGCATCCCGGCCACCGACGCGATCTCCTGCTCGATGCCGGCCGACCACGCCACCCCCGGCCACGTCGAGGAGGTGGCCGACGCGGTCACCCGGCACACCGCCGCCCTCGCTCGCCGTCTGCGCCACGAGGGCATCCGCTGACTCTCCGCAGGTAGTGACCCGAACGAGTGGTCCCGCGGCGTGCGCCGTTTCCCTCCTCGGCATCCGGGAAGACGCAAGATCGTGATTCGTGAACTGGCGCTCCCGGTGGTCATCGTGGCCCTCGTCCTGCCCGCGGCCGGATGTGAGGAAAGGGCAACGGCCACTGCCGCCGTCGTCGACAACCAGGCCCAGCAGGCGTGCGACACGCTGGCGGCCGGTTACCCGAAGTCGCCGACCGTCGCCAAGCGCCTCGCCCTGGCCGACCGGGTCTACCGGTGGTCCGCCCGCAGCGACAACCCGGCGATCGCCGACCAGGGCTCGGCCGTGGGACACGCGGCCAACGACAGCGACCGCTCCTGGCGCCAGGCGACAGCGCGGTTCCTCAAGATCTGCCGGCAGGCCGGCTGGAAGTCGCGATGATCCGCCGGCGCCGCGGCCGCCCGGCCCGGCCGTGGCGCCGCGCACGATGACGGCCGTCAGCCCATGCGCCGGCCCAGGGGCCAGTCGCACCACCAGGCGCCGACGCGGTTCAGCTCGGGGTCGCCGTCGAAGTCGGGCTCGCCGAACTCGGCGATGCGCTCCGCCGCGTACACCTCGGCGTCGTCCTTCGGGAAGTAGCCGATCTCCTCGCCCTCGGCCAGCGACCACCAGCGGCGGGTGTTGCGGCTGACGCCCCAGATGATGCGGAAGCCGGGGCTCGGCGCCGACAGGCAGGCTTCGACCAGGCGGGCGCCGTCGTCCGGGGACAGCCAGGTGGCCAGGCCGCGGTTCTGCGGCGGAGTCGGGAACCACAGACCGATCCGGACGCAGATCACGTCCAGGCCGAACCGGTCGACGTAGAGGCTGGCCAGGGACTCCACGGCCGCCTTGCTCCAGCCGTAGAGCGTGTCCGGGCGGGGCGGCAGAGCGGCGGGCAGGCCGTCGGGATAGGTGGCGGCGTCGCGCACGTGGAAACCCGCCGCGTGCGACGACGAGGCGATCATCAGTCGCTTGATGCCCTGGCGGCGGGCGGTTTCCAGCAGGTGGTAGGTGCCCAGCGCGTTCGATCGCAGGACCTCGCCGGCGTCCGCCTCCTTGCTCTGCCCGCCCAGGTGGACGATCGCGTCGACGCCCTCGCACGCGGCGGCCACCGCGTCGGGGTCGGCGAGCGAGCCGAGCACCGTCTCCTCGGCGCCGGCGCCGTCGATCTCGGGCGGGTGGACCAGGTCGAACAGCCGCAGCACCCGGCCGTCGGCGACCAGCCGGGACCGCAGTGACGTGGCGACCTTGCCCGCTCCGCCGGTGACCAGGATTCGCATCGAAGCTCCCCTCTGTGTGGCCGGGAGCCTAACATCCGCGTACATAAATGGAACTTGACCCGTCCTTCGCTTTTTTCTACCTTGGAGACTATCCAGCTCCTAGATTGGCATACACATATGTGGACGATCGGCTTCATCGGCCTCGGCGTCATGGGCGCACCGATGGCGGACAACCTGGTGAAGGCCGGGTTCGACGTCGTCGGGCACACCCGGCGACCGGGTGGGACCGACCGCCTGGTCGCCGCGGGTGGCCGCAGCGCGGGGTCGGTCGCGGAGGCAACGCGGGGTGCGGACGCGGTGATCACGATGCTGCCCGACTCCCCCGACGTGACCGCGGTCGTGCTCGGCGCCGACGGCGTGCTCATGCATGCCGACCCCGGCACGCTGATCATCGACATGAGCACGGTGCGGCCGCAGACCGCCCGGCTGATCGCGGCCGCGGCCGACGCCGCCGGCCTCGCGGCGCTGGACGCCCCGGTCTCCGGCGGCGAGCAGGGCGCGATCGAGGCCGCGCTCTCGATCATGGTGGGTGGTACCGACGCCGCCTTCGCCGCGGCCCGGCCGGTGTTCGAGGCGCTCGGCACCACGATCGTGCACGTCGGGCCGGCCGGCTCCGGCCAGATCGTCAAGGCCGCCAACCAGCTCGTCGTGGCCGGCACCATCGAGCTGGTCGCCGAGGCGATCGTGCTGCTGGAGGCCAGCGGCGTCGACCCGGCGCTCGGCCTGGAGGTGCTCGGCGGCGGGCTGGCCGGCAGCACGGTCCTGGCCCGCAAGGGCACCGCGATGCTGGAACGGCGGTTCAAACCGGGGTTCCGGGTCGACCTGCACCACAAGGACCTCGGGATCGTGCTCGACGCGGCCCGCACCGCCAAGGTCGCGCTGCCGGTCGGCGAGCTGGTCGCGCAGCTCATGGAGGCGGTCCGCGAGCTGGGCAACGGCCACCTCGACCACGGCGTGCTGCTGCGCGGCGTCGAGCACCTCTCGGGCCTGTCCCGATGAGCGGCCCGAACGACCGGCCCGCACCCGGCGGCCCGCACGACCGGCCCGCACCCGGTGGCCCGCACGACCGGCCGGCGGCCGGCGGCCTGCGCGCTCGGCTGGTGGCCGGTGACACGCTGTTCGGCACCTTTCTCGGGCTGGGGTCGGCGCTGGCCACCGAGGCGTGCGCGGTGGCCGGCTTCGACTGGCTGCTGGTCGACCTCGAGCACGGCGGCGGCGACGAGCGGGCGCTGCTGCACCAGCAGCTCGCCGCCGAGGCCCGCCGGGTGCCGATGCTGGCCCGAGTGGAGTCGGCCGAGCGGATCCGCACCGGGCGGCTGCTCGACGCCGGGGTGGCCGGCGTGATGTTCCCGCGCCTCGACTCGGCCGCCGACGTCCGCGCGGCCGTCCGCCACCTGCGCTACCCGCCGGAGGGCGACCGGGGCGTCGCCACCTACAACCGGGTGTACGACTTCGGCCTGCGCCCCGAGGGCCTGGACACCGCGAACGACGGGGTGGTCGGGATCGTGCAGATCGAGAGCCGCGGTGCCCTGGCCGCGACCGCGGAGATCGCCGCCGTACCCGGGGTGGACGTGCTCTTCGTCGGCCCGCGCGACCTGTCCACCGACCTCGGCTGCGCCGGCCGGTTCGACGCCCCGGAGTTCGTCGCGGCGCTGGACCAGGTGCTCACGGCCGCGAAGGACGCCGGGATCGCGGCCGGCATCCTGGCCGGCGATCCGCAGCAGGCGGCCGCCTACACCGCCCTGGGTTTCCGCTTCGTCGGGGTCGGCTCGGACGCGTCCCTGCTGGCCCGCTGCGCGACCGAGGTGGTGCGGCAGCTGCAACATTCCTGCAAATAGAATCCATTGACTTCGATCAATTGGTCTACCTACCTTCGGGGCAGCCGGAAAGGCGCGCCTTATTCGAAGGAATCAGCATGGCCAAAAATCGATGGATCATCATTGCGGCCGTCGTTCTGTTGAGCGCGGCCGCGACCGTTCCCGCCTATGCCGACACACTGTTCGGCGACAATTTCGACGACGGTAATGCGACCGGCTGGAGCACGAACGGCGGCTCCTGGTCGGTGGTCACCGACGGCTCCCCCGCCTACCGGCAGTCCAGCACCGGTGCCAACGCGCGGGCCCTGGCCGGCGACACCTCCTGGACCGACTACACGGTCACCGCCCGGGTGCGGCCGATCGCCTTCGGCGCGAGCAACCGCACCGCCGGGATCGCCGCCCGGGTCCGGGCCTCCGGCGAGTACTACGCGCTGGTCCTGACCGGTGCCGGCACGACACAGCTGCAACGGGTGTCGGGCGGGTCGGCCACCGTGCTGGCGACGGCCGCGGTCACCGGCACCACGCTCGCGCTCACCGTGCGAGGTTCGGCCCTGACCGGCTCGGTCGACGGCACCGCGGTCGTCCGGGCGGTGGACGCGACCTACTCCGGCGGGCGGATCGGGCTGGTCGCCTCGTACGCCAGCGCCTCCTTCGACGACGTCGTCGTCGACACCGCCGCGCCCGGCCCGGGGCCCACCCCGACCACGTCGCCGCCCCCTCCGGGCGAGTGCCGGGTGGCCGGCACGCCGGCCGGCTTCGCCACCGGCACCACCGGCGGCGCGGGCGGGCCCACCGTGGCCGTCGACACCGCCGCCGAGCTGCTGGCCGCCATCGCGACCAGGGGGCCGCTCACCGTCTGCGTCAGCGGCACGATCACCCTGCCGGCCGGCATGTACGACGTGACCAGCGACAAATCGATCGTCGGGGTCGGCGCCACGGCCGGCATCACCGGCGGCGGGTTCAACATCGGGCTGCCCGTCTCGGACGTGACGACCCCGCCCGCCGACGCCGTGCACAACGTGATCGTGCAGAACCTGTCGTTCCGCAACGCCAGCGACGACTCGATCAACGTGCAGATGTTCTCGCACCACGTCTGGATCGACCACAACGACCTGGCCCAGGGGTACGACGGGCTGATCGACATCAAGCGCGGCTCGTCGCTGGTCACGGTGTCCTGGAACCACACTCACCACCACACCAAGAACATGCTGCTCGGGCACGACGACGGCAACGGCGCGCAGGACACCGGGCGGCTCAAGGTGACCTATCACCACAACTGGTTCGACGCGACGCCGCAGCGCAATCCGCGGGTGCGTTTCGGCGAGCCGGTGCATATCTACAACAACTATTACTTCTACACCACCGACACCGGAGTGGCCTGCCAGAACATGGCCGGTTGCGTGGTCGAGGGCAATTACTTCGAAGACGTCGAAGAACCGATCACCAACACGTACGCCGGGCCGGCCGGCCGCTGCGTCGCGCGTAACAACGTCTTCGTGGGTGAGTCGGGTGCGCCCGTCTGCAGCGGAACCGTCCAGGAACCATCCACCTACTACTCGTACACCCTGGACGACCCGAACGCGGTGAAGTCGATCGTCACCGGGGGCGCCGGAGTGGGGAGGATCTGATGCACGCACTGCTCGCAATTGTTCTCGCCGCCGTCCCGGTCAATGCGGCCTCGAGCGCCGCGGACGGCTTCGCCACCGGCACCACCGGCGGGGTCGGCGGCGCCATCGTCACCGTCGACACGACCGACGAGCTGCTCGCGGCGATCGACACCGTCGGCCCGCTGATCATCCAGGTGAGCGGGACCATCGCGATCACCAGCAAGCAGGGTGTCCGGCCGAACAAGACGATCGTCGGGATCGGCTCGACCGCGACCATCACCGGCGGCGGCTTCGACTTCTACAAGTCGTCCAACGTCATCGTGCGCAACCTGACCTTCGCCGACGCCGAGGACGACGCGGTCAACGTCGGCCAGCAGTCGCACCACATCTGGATCGACCACAACACGTTCGTCCGCCCGGTGGACGGCTCGGTCGACATCGTGCGCGGCGCCGATTACGTCACCGTCTCCTGGAACCACTTCGCCGGCACCGACAAGAGCATGCTGATCGGCCACTCCGACGGCGCCTCGTCCACCGACGTCGGCCATCTGCGGGTGAGCATCCACCACAACTGGTTCGACGGCTCCCGGCAGCGGCATCCCCGGGTGCGCTTCGGCGACCCGGTGCACGTCTACAACAACTACTTCGACGACAACGAGCTGTACGGGGTGGCCTCCACCATGAACGGCGGCGTCCTGGTGGAGGGCAACTACTTCGCCGGCGTCCCCTACCCGTGCTTCTCCACCAGCGGTTACGCCGACAGCGCCCCGGGCCGGCTGGTGCAGCGCAACAACATCTTCACCGCGTCCGGAGCGTGCGAGGCGGGCGGCACGGTCACCGAGCCGGGCACGTACTACGCCTACACCCTGGACCCGGCGGCGTCCGTACCGTCGCTGGTTCAGTCGGGAGCCGGCGCCGGCAGGCTGTGACGCGTCCGGGTGATCGGTGGCCCCCGGGAGGGTGACAGGCTTTCCGGGGGCCACCGATCACCGGCAATATCTGCTGAGTCGCTTGGGGAGCTTCGACCGGAAGAGCGGAGGGTGACGGCGATGACTGCGGCAGCGGTGGACTACGTCGCCGCGGGCAGCTACGACGAGGTGCGGGCTGCCCTCGCGGACGGTGACGCGTCGGTGCTGGCCGGCGGGCAGAGTCTCGTCCACGACCTGGCCCGGCGCACCGCGCTGCCGCGCCGGCTGGTCGACATCAACCGGGTGACCGAGCTCGCGACGCTCACCGAGACGGACGGCGTGCTGCGGGTCGGCCCGCTCGTCCGGCACCGGGTGTTCGAGTCATCGGCCGTCGGCGGCGCGCTCGGCGACCTGCTGCGCCTGGTCGTCCGCAACATCGGGCATCCGCCGGTCCGGGCCCGGGGCACGATGCTGGGCAGCCTGGCGTACGCGCACCCGGCCGCCGAATGGCCGGTCATGGCGGTGACCGTCGGCGCCGACATCGACCTGACCGGCCCGGACGGGACCCGGACGGTGGCCGCGGAGCGATTCTTCACCGGGCCGTTCACGACGGTGCGCCGCCCGGAGGAGCTGCTGGCCGAGGTGCGCCTGCCCGTCCTGCCGGCCGGCACCGGCACGGGCTACGCCGAGGACCGCCGCGGCCCCGGCATCTACCCGGAGGCGGCCGTGCTGGCCGCGGTGACCGTGGTGGACGACGTGATCACCGCGGCGGCGATCGGCCTGGTGAACGCCGGCCCCTGCCCGATCCGCGCGCGGCAGGCCGAGCGGGTCCTGATCGGTACCTCGTTCTCGGACAGCGCCATCATCGCCGCGGCCGACGCGGCCGTGCGCCTCGACGCGGAGTTCGCCCCGCATGCCCTGCGGGCGCTGACCCGCCGGGCGTTGACCCAGGCCCGGGAGGGCACCTAACGCCGCTGGGGCGCGTACTCGCGAGCTTGGTAGCGCTCCGGGGCGGCCCGGGCCACCGGCGGCTTTCTCCGCCGCCGCGCGACGAGCACCGCCGCGACCAGCACCACCGCTACCAGGGCCACCGCTACCGACGCCGCCGCGACCGGCCATCCCCAGCGGCCCGGGCCCGGCCCGGCGGTGATCTCGGCGGTGATCCAGTCGCTGATGGTGTCGATCCGGGCGCTGTCGTCACCACCGGTGTGCGGACAGCTCGGGCCCGAGCTGACCACCGCGACCAGCACCGGGCTCTGGCCCTTCGGCTGGCGGAAGTACGGTCCGCCGGAGTCGTGCCGGCACGGGCTGGTGTCCGGGTGCGGGGCACGGCCGGACGTCTCGATCAGCGCCGGGCCGATGTGGCCGACGGTGAACTGGCCGGTCTGCAACCGGGTCGCCGGGCTCTCGTCGCTGTCGGCCAGCAGCCCGAAACCGGCCAGCCGCACCACCTCGCCGGGAGTGGGCGCCTCGGTGGCGATCCGCAGCGGCGTGATGCCGGTGACCTCCTCGTCCAGCTCGGCCAGGGCCACGTCGGTGCGGTCCGACTGCTTCACCGCGATGACCTCGACCACCGTGCCGCCCGTACCGTTCAGCCGGGTGCGGCCGATCGTCGCGGTGGTGCGGCGGGCCACCGGGCGGCTGACGCGCTTGCCGTCGCCGTCCCGGAAGCAGTGCCCGGCGGTGATCACCCAGCGGGGTGCGATCAGCGCGCCCGAGCAGGAGCTGTCCCGGGTTCCACCACCGTCGGCGGGCAGGCCGGTCATGGTCAGCAGGGCCGCGAACGGATAGGCCCCGTCGCGCGCGTTCTGGCCGTTCGCGATCGCCGCGGCGGGCCCGCCGGTCCCGGCCACCCCGGCCACCGCCGCCAGCAGGACCACCAGGCTCCTGAGCAGAGTCTTCGACACCTGAACCACGGTGCTGATCCGGCCGTCAGGCGACCGTCATCGGCGTCCTTATGATTTCTTTATCCGGGCTGTGCCAGGGTGGCGGCGTGCGCGTACTGGTGGCTGAGGACGAGAAACTGATGGCCGACACGGTCGCCGAGGGACTGCGGCGGTTGTCCATGGCCGTCGACGTCGTCTACGACGGCGACGCCGCCCTGGAGCGGCTCGGCGTCAACCGCTACGACGTCGCGGTGCTGGACCGGGACATGCCCGGCCGCACCGGCGACGAGGTGCTGCGCTGGATGGCCACCGCCGGGCTGACCACCCGGGTGCTGCTGCTGACCGCCGCGGCCGGCATCCGCGACCGGGTCGAGGGCCTGGGGCTCGGCGCCGACGACTACCTGACCAAGCCGTTCGCGTTCGCCGAACTGGTGGCCCGGCTGCAGGCGCTCTCCCGGCGCTCCGCCCCGGCGCTGCCGCCGGTGCTGGAGCAGGACGGCATCGTCCTGGACGTCACCCGGCACACCGCCACCCGCGACGGCGGGGTGCTGACCCTCTCGCCGAAGGAGTTCGCCGTGCTGCACGTGATGCTGCGGGCCGGCGGCCGGGTGGTGAGCGCGGAGGAACTGCTCGAACAGGCCTGGGACGAGAACACCGATCCCTTCACCAACACGGTACGGATGACGGTCATGACGCTGCGCCGGAAGCTGGGCGATCCGCCGGTCCTGCACACCGTTCCGCGCACCGGATACCGGCTCGGCGCATGAGGTCCCCGGCCCGGCGCATCCTGCTGGTCTGCGCGATCCTGCTGGTCACCTCGCAGTTCACGCAACCGGCGGCGGACCGGCTGGTGCGGCTGGCGCGCGACTTCGGGCCGTCCTGGTGCACGCCGCAGAACGTCTGCGGGCAGCTCGTCCAGCACCTCGAGCTGTTCACCGCGCTCGCCCTGCTCGCGGTGCTGCTGCTCCTCCTGGCCGCCGGTGGGCTGCTGGTGCGCTGGTGCCTGCGCCCGGTCGCCGACCTGGCTCCGGTGATCGCGAGCGTCGGCCCGCAGAACCTCGGCTACCGCCTGCGCCCCGGCCCGGGCTCCGACGAGCTGGCCGTACTGGGCCGGGCGATCGACGAGATGATGGACCGGATCGCGATCGGTTACGAGGCGCAGCGCCGGTTCGCCGCGGACGCGTCGCACGAGCTGCGCACCCCGCTCGCCGTGCAGCGCACGCTGATCGAGGTGAGCATGGCCCGCAGCCTCAGCGACGACCAGCTCACCCTGCTCACCGCGCAGTTGCTGGAGACCAACGAGCGCAACGAACGGCTGATCGAGGGCCTGCTGGTGCTCAGTGAGAGCGACCGCGGGCTGCTCGCCCGGACGCCGCTGCGGCTGGACGAGATCGTGGCCGCGGTGGCCGACAAGCACCGGGCCGCGGCGGCCGAGGCCGGGGTCACGATCAGCACCCGGCTGCGCCCCCGCACCGTGCTCGGCGAGCAGGTGCTGCTCGAACGGCTGATCACCAACCTGGTGCAGAACGCGCTCAAGTACAACCGGGCCGACGGCACCGTCGAGATCGAGGTCGGCGACGACCCGGCCCTGATCGTCACCAACACCGGCGACGACGTGCCCGCGGACGAGGTGTCCGCGCTGTTCGAGCCGTTCCGCCGGCGCGCCGCCGCCCGCATCGACCACAGCGGCGGCGCCGGCCTGGGGCTGGCGATCGCCCGGTCCATCGTCCGCGCCCACGACGGCATCATCGCGGCCTCGTCGACCGGCCACGACGGCCTGCGGGTGCAGGTGTCCTTCCCGCCCGCCTGACGTCGTCAGGCCCACTGGACGACGTCGTCGTGGTCCAGGCGGGGCAACCGGCCGAACCACGGGTTCTCGCCGGGGTGCCCGATGTTGACGACGAGGATCGAGCGGTAGCGGCCGTCGGGGAAGAACTCGGCGTCGATCCCCGCCGCGTCGAAGCCGCCCATCGGCCCGGCCGCCAGCCCGAGAGCCCGGACGGCCAGGATGAAGTAGCCGGCCTGCAGCGTGGCGTTGAAGGTGGCCGCCTCGGTGCGCCGCGCGTCGTCGGCGTCGAAGACGTCCTTCAGCTCCGGCCGGAACGGCAGCACCGCCGGGATGTGCTCGTGGAACCGGGTGTCCATGGCCAGGACGGCCACCGCCGGCGCGTCCGCCGTCTTGGCCCGATTGCCCTCGTTCATGTGCTTGACCAGCCGGTCCCGGCCCTCGCCGGGGCGGATGTAGAGCACCCGCAGCGGCTGGGTGTTGGCCGCGGTCGGCGCCCACCGGGCCAGCTCCCAGATATCCGTCAACTCTGCGTCGCTGACCGGGGTGCCGGCAAACGTGTTGGCGGTCCGCGCGCCGGTGAACAGCACGTGCTTCGCCTTCTCGTCCAGGCTTTCGAGGTTGGTCATGTCCGTCCGCCAATCTGGTTAATGTGTGAACCAGACCGTAGGCGCGGATTGGTTCACACGTCAACCAGATGTAGAGTGACGAACATGACCGAGCCGCGGTGGCTGGACGAGCCGGAGCAGCGGGCCTGGCGCAGCCTGATGACGATGCAGGACGGCCTGTCGGAGTTCCTCGATCGGCAGCTGCGCACCCGGTGCGGGCTGTCCGACGCCGACTACCAGGTGCTGGCCCATCTCTCCGAGGCGCCCGAGGGGCGGCTCCGGCCGTTCGAGCTCGGCGGCCTGCTGCGCTGGGAGAAGAGCCGCCTGTCCCAGCACCTCGGCCGGATGGAGAACCGCGACCTGGTCACCCGCGAACGATGCCTCACCGACCAGCGCGGGGCGGTCGTCGTCATCGCGCCGCGGGGCCGCGACCTGATCGAGGTGGCCGCTCCGCAGCACGTCGCCGACGTCCGCAGCGCGCTGATCGACCACCTCACCCCGGCGGAGCTGCGCACCCTGACCACGATCGGCGACAAGGTGCGCAAGCGGCTCGCGGAGCTCGAACGGGAACAGCTCGACCGGGAGCAGTGAGTCAGCCGACCAGGAACGTGCCGGCCATGAAGATCACCAGGAAGACCGCGTGCAGGGCGATGCCGATCACCAGCACGCTCCGGTCGACGATCTGGTTGGCGCCCATCCGGGCCAGCACCAGGAAGATCGCCACCGCCTCCATCGCGTACCGCGCGGCCGACTGCATCGACCGGCCGCCGACCTCGGTGGACATCAGCAGGGCAAGAGTGATCGCGCCCTGCACCACCAGGTAGAGCTGGTCGCGCCGGAACTTGAACGGGCCGGCGACGCACAGGATCAGCAGCACCACGGCGATCAGGATGGTGCCGGTGTCCAGGATCGCGGCCAGTGTCGCCTTGTCGCGCAGGTGGTGCCCGCCCATCTGGCGGACCGCGATCAGCCAGGCCTCGCCGGGGAACGTGTACCGGCGGCCCCACTGGTCCTGGGCCGCACTGAACGCGAGCGGGTTGCCCAGCTCGATCGCGCAGTAGACGGCGTAGGCGACCACGCCCAGCGGGATCAGCGCCAGGCTCAGCACGTCCGGGCCGAGCCGCCGCCGCTGGCGCAGGTACTCGATCGCGAGCGGCACCATCAGCAACAGGCCGAACAGCCGGGTGGCCGACGACAGCGCGCCCAGCGCACCGGCCAGCCACCAGTGTCCGCGCCGCCCGGCGTACAGCGCGCCCACCGCGAGCAGGATGAACAGCGACTCGTTGTAGCCGATGAACAGGAAGAACCCGGTCGGGAAGGCGGCCAGATACCAGGTGGCGCGCTGGGCCACCGCCGGGCCGAACTCGTGGGCGGCCAGCCGGTGCAGCACCGCCAGGGCACCGAACGCGGCGGCGTTGGCGACGAACAGGGCGCTGAGCGGGGTGCCTCCGGTGAGGTGGATCAGCAGCGGGTACAGCGGGAAGAACGCCGGGAAGCCCGGGCCCAGGTGGTAGCCGCTCTCGGCGATCCGGACGTAGTGCCCGGCGTCCCAGCCGTTCAGGCTGAGCAGCAGATCCGGGATCCGGCCGCCCCGGGGCAGCCCGGCCAGGGCCATCACGGCCAGGTGCGTGACGGTGATCGCCGACCAGACCGCGAGGGCCGCCAGCAGCGCCGACCGCCAGGGCCGGCCGGCCGGCGGAACGACCGGCCGGTCCGGCGCGGTCTGGGCCGGCTCAGCGAGAAGCGACTGCAACGCGGCTCCCCTCCAGGGCGGAATCCGAAACGATCACGTACGCCGGGCGGCCCTGCATGGCGGTGAAGATGCGCGCCACGTACTCGCCGAGCAGCCCCAGGCAGAGCAGTTGCAGCGCGCCCAGGAACACCATCGCCACCAGGATCGACGTCCAGCCGGGCACGACGGTGCCCCGTTCGTGCGCGGCCAGCCCGGCCGCCGCCAGCAGCACGCACAGCGCTATGCCGACACTGCCCAGCCAGGTGGCGACCCGCAGCGGGGCGGCCGAGAAGCCGGTGAAGCTGTCCACCGCCAGCCGGATCATTTTGCCGATCGGGTACTTCGAACGCCCGGCGGCGCGCCGCTCCCGCGCATAGGTCACCTCGCCGCTGGGCAGGCCCAGCCACGGCACCAGCAGGCGGTAGACCGGGCGGTGCTCGGGCAGCCCGGCCAGCGCCTCCACCGCCGTACGGCTCAGGAGCCGGAAATCGCCGGCCTCGGCCGGCACCGGAGCGCCGACCACCCGCCGGACCAGGCGGTAGTAGAGCGCGGCCGTCCACCGCTTGAACGGGCTGTCGGTGCTGCGGTCGGCGCGCACCCCGTAGACGACGTCGAGCCCGCCGGTCTCGGCCAGTCGCAGCATCTCCGCGATCACCTCGGGCGGGTCCTGCAGGTCGACGTCGATGCTGACCACGTACTGCCCGCGGGCCCGGTGCAGACCGGCCGAGAGAGCGTTCTGGTGGCCGCTGTTGCGCCGCAGCCGGACCACTCGCAACTGTGGCCACCGGCGGCGCATCACCTCCAGCACCGCCGGGGTGGCGTCGGAGCTGCCGTCGTCCACGGTGAGCACCTCGTACGGCACGCCGAGGCCGTCGAGCACCGGGCGCATCCGGTCGGCGAACAGCGGCAGCACGTCCTCCTCGTTGAACACGGGCACAACTACGGACAGTCGCGGCACATCCATGACGTCTCCCCTTCCTGATCTTCGCCGAGGAAAGGTTGGGCCAACCGGCGAGGGCGGCCGGACGGGTTGCCGGCGACGTGGCACGTTCATGGGAGTTGCACAGGAGATACAAATCTCTTCCCGGCCCGGCGTGCAACCCGGTAACCGGTCAGGAAACGAGAAGTCCCGGCCGGACGGCGCCGTTAGCGTTTCTCCCAGGACGACAGAGATGAGGAAAGATCATGAACCACGGCATCAAGACTGTCCTGCACCCCGTTGCTGACCTGGGCAAAGCGAAGGCCGTCTACGCGGCGCTGCTGGAGACGCAGCCGGCCGCGGACAGCGAGTGGTACGTCGGGTTCGACGTCGCCGGCCAGCACATCGGCCTGGTGCCCGGTGGCGGGCCGCAGGGGCTCACCGGCCCCACCGCCTATTGGCACGTCGACGACATCGAGGCCAAGCTGGCCGAGGTGACCGCCGCGGGTGCCACCGTCAAGGAGCAGCCGCACGACGTCGGCGGTGGCCGGCTCGTCGCCTCCTTCACCGACACCGACGGTAACGTCCTGGGACTGGTGCAGGACAAGTGAAGCCGGCACCCCGCTCCCGCGCGCAGCGCCGCCACGACACCGAGCACCTGCTGAACAGCGAAGTGGACCTGTGGGTGGCCACCTCGTCCCCGGCGGGTGAACCGTGGCTGGTTCCGCTCTCGTTCGAGTGGGACGGCACCACGCTGCTGCTGGCCACCTCGATGAACAGCCGGACCGGCCGTAACCTGGCCGACGGGGCGTTCCGGCTGGGGCTGGGGCCGACCCGCGACGTCGCTATGATCGATGGCGAAGTCGAGGTCCTCGAGTTGGACGCGCTGCCGCGGGAGCGGGGTGACCGGTTCGCCGAGCGCACCGGTTTCGACCCGCGCGGGCTGCCCGGCTTCAACTGGTTCCGGGTGACTCCGCGGCGCGTGCAGGCCTGGCGTGACGACAGTGAGCTGTCCGGCCGCGACCTCATGCGCGCAGGAATCTGGCTGACCTAGGAGAACCGATGCACGAGGCCGACGCACACGACCTGATCCGCGTGCACGGTGCGCGGGAGAACAACCTGAAGGACATCAGCATCGAGATCCCGAAACGCCGGCTGAGCGTCTTCACCGGGGTGTCCGGATCGGGCAAGAGCTCGCTGGTGTTCGACACCATCGCCGCCGAGTCGCAGCGGATGATCAACGAGACGTACAGCGCGTTCCTGCAGGGCTTCATGCCGACCCTGGCCCGGCCCGACGTCGACGTGCTGGAGGGGCTGACCACCGCGATCATCGTGGACCAGCAGCGGATGGGCTCCGACCCGCGCTCGACCGTGGGCACCGCCACCGACGCGAACGCGATGCTGCGCATTTTGTTCAGCCGGCTGGGCCGGCCGTACGTCGGCTCGCCGCAGGCCTTCTCCTTCAACGTCGCCTCGGTCTCCGGGGCCGGCGCCGTGACCCTCAACAAAGGCGGACAGCAGGTCAAGGAGCGGCGGGCCTTCAGCATCGTCGGCGGCGCCTGCCCGCGGTGCGAGGGCCGGGGCTCGGTCACCGATTTCGACCTGGGCGAACTGTACGACGCGAGCAAGTCGCTGAACGAGGGCGCGATCACCATCCCCGGCTACAGCATGGAGGGCTGGTTCGGCCGCATCTTCCGGGGCTGCGGCTTCTTCGACCCGGACAAGCCGATCGCGAAATACACCAAGCGCGAACTGAACGACCTGCTCTACAAGGAGCCCACGAAGATCAAGATCGAGGGCATCAACCTGACGTATACCGGCCTGGTGCCGAACATCCAGAAATCGATGCTGTCCAAGGACATCGACGCGCTTCAGCCGCACATCCGCGCGTTCGTCGAGCGGGTCGTCACGTTCACCACCTGCCCCGAGTGCGGCGGCACCCGGCTCTCCGAGGCCGCGCGGTCGTCCAAGATCAACGGTGTCAGCATCGCGGACTGCTGCTCGATGCAGATCAGCGACCTCGCCGAGTGGGTGAGCGGCCTCGACGAGCCGTCGGTGGCGCCGCTGCTCGCGTCGCTGCGGCACACCCTCGACTCGTTCGTGGACATCGGCCTCGGCTACCTGTCGCTGGACCGGCCGTCCGGCACGCTCTCCGGCGGCGAGGCCCAGCGCACCAAGATGATCCGGCACCTGGGCTCGGCGCTCACCGACGTCACCTACGTCTTCGACGAGCCGTCGATCGGCCTGCACCCGCACGACATCCAGCGGATGAACGACCTGCTCAAGCAGCTGCGGGACAAGGGCAACACGGTTCTGGTGGTCGAGCACAAGCCGGAGATGATCGCCATCGCCGACCACGTCGTCGACCTCGGCCCGCGGGCCGGCACCGACGGCGGCCAGGTGATGTACGAGGGCACCCTGGAGGGGCTGCGGGCCAGCGGCACGCTCACCGGCCGGCACCTCGACGACCGGGCCAAGCTGAAGCCCGACGTCCGCAAGCCGTCCGGGACGCTCGCGATCAAGAACGCGAACACCCACAACCTGCGGGACGTCAGCGTGGACATCCCGCTCGGCGTGCTCGTGGTGGTCACCGGGGTGGCCGGCTCCGGGAAGAGCTCACTCATCCACGGTTCGCTCGCCCGCAACGAGGACGTGGTGTCGGTCGACCAGACGCCGATCCGTGGATCGCGGCGGAGCAGCCCCGCCACGTACACCGGACTGCTGGAACCGATCCGCAAAGCCTTCGCCAAAGCGAACGGCGTCAAGCCGGCCCTGTTCAGCGCCAACTCCGAGGGTGCCTGCCCGAACTGCAACGGCGCCGGCGTCACCTACACCGACCTGGGCATGATGGCCGGCATCGCGACCACCTGCGAGGTGTGCGAGGGCCGCCGCTTCGACGACGCGGTGCTGGAATACAAGTTCGGCGGCCGCGACATCAGCGAGGTCCTGGCTATGCCGGTGGCCGAGGCGGTCGAGTTCTTCGCCGACGGCGACGCGAAGACCCCGGCCGCCCACAAGATCCTCACCCACCTGTCCGAGGTCGGCCTCGGCTACGTCAGCCTGGGCCAGCCGCTCACCACGCTGTCCGGCGGCGAGCGGCAGCGCCTCAAGCTGGCCACCCACATGGGCGGGAAGGGCGGCCTCTACGTCCTCGACGAGCCGACCACCGGCCTGCACCTGGCCGACGTCGACCACCTGCTCGCCCTGCTCGACCGCCTGGTCGACACCGGCAAGTCGGTGATCGTCATCGAGCACCACCAGGCCGTCATGGCCCACGCCGACTGGATCATCGATCTCGGCCCCGGCGCGGGCCACGACGGCGGCAAGATCGTCTTCGAGGGCACCCCACGCGACCTGATCGCCGACCGGTCCACGCTGACCGGCCAGCACCTGGCCGAGTACGTGGGTTAAGGCTTCGCCAGCCATCGCGCGCCGGCGTTCTGCACCACGCACAGACCCACCAGCAGGACCGCGCAGACCGCCTGCGAGCCGAGCGCGACAGCGGCATGGACGGCCCACGCTCCGGCGAGCGTGGGCCCACCCCATGCTCCGGGGAGCACCTGCCGGTCCGGCGTGAACGGGTGCCCCAAAGCGGCGATCGTGTCCGGCCGCAGCGGATACAGATAGCCGGACCAGGCGAGAAACAGCTGCATGGCCGCGAGCGCGAACGCGAGGGCGGCCGGGACCAGCATCAGCGCGCTGTGCCCCAGCACCCGGCCCACGCCGATGTCGCGCACGGCGGAACCGGCTCCGGGACCGGCTCCGGGACCGGGGAACCGGGCCGCCACGCGCAGCTGACGCCGTCCCGCCGCGGCGGAGCGGCCGGCCGGGGCCATCGGCACCGCGGCGAGAGCGAGGGGCAGACCGGTCAGACCGCGCACGAAGGGATCAGCAATCCAGCGACGGATGTTCATACCTCGACGATGCCGTTTCACCAACGCGGGGACGACCGGGCCAGCACGTCCGCGAGGGTTCGGGAAACCGCACCCTGGGCGGCGGCGACGGCCTCGAGGATCGACGCGGTCACGGCCTCCGGCTCGCTCACGCTGAGGGCGTGCGAGGCTCCGGCGATTTCCCGTACGCCCTTGGCGCCGGCCCGCTCGGCCATGAAACGGTGCAGGGCGACCGGGATGTTGAGGTCCTGGTCGCTGAAGACGAACCAGGCCGGGATCGTCGTCCAGGCCGGGGTCCCGGTGGGCAGCGCATCGGTGAGCGCCTTCTCGGTGACCGGCCGCTGGGTGGCGGCCATCAGGGCGGCCGGCCCGGCCGGGACGTCCGCGCAGAACTGGTGGTGGAAGACGTCCGGGCGGATGGCGAACTCGGTGCCGCCCGACGCGACCGGGTAGGCGGCCAGGGCCTCGCCGAGGGTGCTGCCGGGAAACTTGGTCGACAGCCCGAACGCGTTCTCGCCCTGCTCGGGGGCGAACGCGCAGACGTAGACCAGCGCGGCCACCTTGTCGTTGCCGGCCGCGGCCTCGGTGGCGACGAAACCGCCGTACGAGTGGGCGACCAGCACGACCGGCCCCTCGACCGAGTTGATGACGTCGCGCACGTAGGCGGCGTCACCGGCGACACCGCGCAGCGGGTTCGAGGCGGCGAGCGCGGTGACGTTCTCGGCCCGGAGGCGCTCGATGACGCCGTTCCAGCTGTTGTTCTCGGCGAACGCGCCGTGGACGAGGATGACGGTGGGCCTCATGGCTGACTCCTTCGTAGGGCCTTGCGGAGGATGTGGATTCCGGTGCCTTTCTGTTCCGTCGATGTCGGTCAGCAGCAAGGACCGGGCGGCCGTGAAGTCTGTGACAGAGGTTGGAGATTTTCGGTGCGGAGAGACGACGATGACGGGGTGACGGATCTGGATGACGCCGCCGCGGTCTTCGCGAGCCTGCGCCCACGGCTGTTCGGTATCGCGTACCGCATGCTCAGCAGCGCCACCGAGGCCGAGGACCTGGTGCAGGACGTCTGGCTGCGGTGGCAGACCACCGACCGCAGCAAGGTGGTGAACCCCGGCGCCTTCCTGGCGACGACCACGACCCGGCTGGCCATCAACGAACTTCAGTCGGCGCGGGTGCGCCGCGAGACCTACATCGGGCCGTGGCTGCCCGAACCGGTCGACACCAGCGCCGACCCCTATCTCGGGGCCGAGCGCGGCGAGGCGCTCGCGTTCGCCTCGCTGATGCTGATGGAACGGCTCACCGCGCACGAACGCGCCGCGTATGTGCTGCGGGAGGCGTTCGACTACCCGTACGCCCAGATCGCCGACATCCTGAAGTCGACCGAACCGGCCGTGCGGCAGCTGGTCAGCCGGGCGAAGAAACACATGGCCGGCGAGAAGCGTACGGAGGTCGACCCGGCCGCGCAGAAGGAGCTGCTCACCACGTTCCTGGCGGCGGCCCGCACCGGGGACCTGGCCGAGCTCGAACGGCTTCTCGCCGCCGACGTGGCCAGCATCTCCGACGGCAACGGCGCGATCCGGGTGGCCCGGCGTCCGGTGCTCGGCCCGGTCCGGGTGGCGCAGTTCTACACCGCGCTCGCCAGTTGGTATTGGGAGGGCGTCGAGATCTCGTTCGTCACCACCAACGGGCAGGCCTCGGCCGTGCTGCGCCGCAACGGCAACCTCGAGGGCGTGATGACCGTCATAGGGTCGGCGGACGGCATCGAGCAGATCCTGTGGATGGCCAACTCGGACAAGATCGCGGCGTTCGCCGGTCACAAATAGGTGTTCGGCCCGGTCAGTTACGGGCATGCACCCTGTCGTGCGAGAGTTCGTGGAAGCGTGCCGGGCATCCGACCTGGCCGCCATCCGTGCTGCCCTCGCCGCCGAGGTGATCGCGGTCTGCGACGGCCGCGGGGTGGTCCACGGCGCCGGGCCGGTCAGCGGGCTGGTCGCCGAGCTGCTGTGCGGCCAGCCGGGCACGTCGCTGACGGTGGAATCGGTCAACGGGTCGGACGGGCTCGCGCTGTGGCGGGCCGGTCAGGCACTCGTGGTGGTCGCCGTGGACGTCGCCGCGGCCCGGATCACCGCGCTCTGGATCGTGCTCAGCCCGGCCAAGCTGCGCGGCTGGCGCCGGGGATGAACCTTGTATCGGGAGACCATGGTTGGCGTTCCGAACCCGCGTCAGCGTTGCGGACATGACTTCACTGAACGGAAAACTCGCGCTGGTGACCGGGGCGAGCAGCGGCATCGGCCTCGAAGCGGCCAGGCGGCTGACGACGGCCGGCGCGCAGGTGCTGGTCGCGGTGCGTGACCTCGCCAAGGCCGCGAAGGTGCTGCCGGGCGCCGCGCTGCGCGCCCTGGACCTGGCTTCGCTGGACTCGGTGGCCACCCTCGCGGACGAACTTCTCGCGGACGGCCGCCCGATCGACCTGCTGATCAACAACGCTGGGGTGATGGCACCCCCGACCCGGCAGACCACGGCGGACGGGTTCGAGCTGCAGTTCGGCACCAACTACCTCGGCCACTTCGCCCTGACCGGGCGGCTGCTGCCGCTGCTGAGCCGGGTCACCACGCTGACCAGCAGCGCGGCCCGGCAGGCCCGGCTCGACCTGGGCGATCTCCAGTCGGAACGCAAATACTCCGGAGTTCGAGCGTACGGGCGGTCCAAGCTGGCCGACCTGCTCTTCGCCCTGGAACTCGACCGGCGCAGCCGCGAACACGGCTGGGGCATCGTCAGCAACGCCGCCCACCCGGGCACCACGCTCACCGGCCTGTATGCCGCCGGGCCCAACCTGGGCCGGGCCAAGCCGGCACCGCACGAGGCCATCATGACCCGGCTGGCCCGCTGGGGTGTCCTCGTGCAGGGCGTCGACCAGGGCGTTTTACCGATCCTTTATGCGGCCACCGACCCGGCGGCGACCGGCGGGAAGCTCTACGGGCCGGACGGCCTCGGACAGTTCACCGGCGGGCCGACCGAGCTGCCCGTCTACCGGTCGGCCCGCGACCGGAACGTGGCGGCCCGGCTCTGGGACGCCTCCGCCGCCCTCACCGGCGTCACCTTCGAAAGGAACCTCAGTGGACCGAGCGCGGCTCGCTGACTATCTACGCACCCGGCGGGAAGCCCTGCAACCCGAGGACGTTGGGCTCCCACGTGGACCGCGCCGGCGCACGCGCGGACTGCGGCGGGAGGAGGTCGCAGTGCTCAGCGACATGTCGATCGACTACTACACCCGGCTCGAACAGCCGCGCGGGCCGCAGCCGTCGGCGCAGATGCTGGGCGCGCTGGCCCGCGGGCTGCGGCTCTCCCTGGAGGAGCGGGACCACCTGTTCCGGCTGGCCGGTTACGCGACACCGCAGCGCAGCGCCGACGGCGAGCACGTCAATCCCGGGATGCTGCGCATCTTCGACGGGCTGCACGACGCGGCCGCCCAGGTGGTCACCCACCTCGGCGAGACGCTGCTGCAGACCCCGCTGCACGTCGCGCTGATGGGCGACGCCCGCCTCCACACCGGGCTCGCGCGCAGCTTCCACTACCGGTGGTTCACCGACCCGTCGAGCCGGCTCGTCTACCCGGCCTCGGAACGCGCCGAGCAGAGCCGGTTGATCGTGGCCGACCTGCTCACGGCGTACACCCGGAAATCGGCGAAAGCGCAAGCGATCGTCGCGGATCTCCTGGCCGGCAGCCCCGAGTTCGCCGCCCTCTGGCGGCAGCATCCGGTGGCCGGGACCTATTGCGGGCCGGTGCGGCTCGAGCACCCCGAGGTCGGGGTGCTCGAGCTGCACTGCCAGCGGCTGATCGACCCGGACCAGTCGCAGCAGCTCGTGGTCTACACCGGTGCCTCCGAGAAGCTGCGGCTGTTGTCGGTCATCGGGCCAGCCACTCCCGATACGACGTCTTCTCGATGACCGTGCCCTCCTTCGCGATCAGCGCGTCGCCCTTCGCGGCGGCGAACATGCCGGCCGTGTTGTCGGTGACGACCTCGCGCTGGTCGCCCTGCGCCGCCAGGGTCAGGCGGCCCAGCTCGTCGAGGGCGAAGACCTCCGGGCCGGCGTAGGAGCGGGTGCCCATCAGCGGGCTGCCCACGCTCACGTCGGCCACGGCCCGGGCCACCTCGGCGGCGGCCATCGGCTGGATCAGCGTCGAGGGCAGGCGGACGGTCTTGTCGTCGGCCGTCCATTTCAGCACCGAGCCGATGAACTCGAAGAACTGCGTGACCCGGACCACCGAGTACGGGATCGGGCCGGCCTTCAGGATGTCCTCCTGCAGCACCTTCGCCCGGTAGTAGACCAGGTCCGGCACCAGTTCCGCGCCGACGATGGAGAGGACCACCGCGTGCCCCACGCCGGCGGCCTCGGCGGCGGCCAGGAGGTTGTCCATGGTCGTACGGAAGAAGGCCGGCGAGGCGTCGTCGAACGTGGGCGAGTTCGTCAGGTTGATCACGACGTCCGCGCCCTCCAGGGCCTCGGCCAGCCCGGCGCCGCTCAGCAGGTCGAGGCCGGTCGACGGCGAGTGCGGCACCGCCTCGTGCCCCTCGGCGTTGAGGATCCTGACAACCTGCGAGCCGATGAGCCCGGTGCCGCCGATGACTGCGATCTTCATGGTTCTTGTCCCTCCGGTCGTTGCCTTGTCGTCAGCAGTGACCGGGCACGGTCGTGATCTGTGACAGTCACATCCGGCCGGGCTGCCCGGTCTCAGCTGTCATGGACCACTGCCTCAGCCTCGTACGCGCCGCGGACCGCCCCATCGGCACGGCCCGCTACGGCCACATGTTCCCGTCCCTCGACCCGCTGAAGATCGATTCCTCGGCTCTGCTGCGGGCCGGCGACGTCGGCGGCATGTGCGACGCCCTCACCGTCGAGGGCGACGACGCCACCGAGGCGGCCGGATGGCCGTTCTTCGGGCAGCTCATCGCGCACGACATCACCGCCGACCGCTCCCCCATCAGCGGCGGGGCCTTGCGCAACGCCCGGGCTCCGCTGCTCAACCTGGAGATCCTCTACGCGGACGGACCGATCGGGTCGCCGTTCCTGTTCGACGTCGCCGACCCGGACCGCTTCCTGCTCGCCGGCTCCGACGTGCCACGCAACCAGCAGGGGGTCGCGCTGATCGGCGACCCGCGCAACGACGTACACCTGATCTCGCTGGCCCTGCACGTCGCCCTGCTGCGCGCCCACAACCGCCTGGGCCTCTCCTTCGAGGAAGCGCGGGTCCAGCTGACCTGGCACTACCAGTGGGTCATCGTCCACGATTTCCTGCCCCGGCTGGTCGGGCCCGCGCTCGTCTCCTCGGTCCTCGCCGAGGGTGGGCGCTGGTACGCGCCCGCGCTGTCCGAGGCGTTCATCCCGCTCGAATTCGCCGACGCGGCCTACCGCTACGGGCACGGGCAGGTCCGGCACAGCTACCGCCTCGTCGACGGCGGCCCGGCCCGGCCGCTGTTCCCGGACCTGGCCGGTTTCGGGCCGCCCGCCCACCGCGTCGACCTGGCCCAGCTCTTCGACATGCCCGGAAGGCCACCCGCGCAGCGCGCGAAACGTCTGGACGGCCGGCTGGCCGCCAGCCTCATCGGCCTGCCGGCCCGGGTGACCGGCGAGGTCTCCGAGGCGGCCTACCGCTCCCTTGCCGTACGGGATCTGGTGCGCGGCGAGAACACCGGGTTGCCGAGCGGCGAAGCGGTCGCCGCGCTGATGGGCGAGACTCCCGTCCCGTCACCCGCGTGGCCCGCCGGCACCCCGCTGTGGTTCTACATCCTCGAGGAGGCCGCGCAACTGTGCGACGGGAACCGGCTGGGTCCGGTGGGCGGGCGGATCGTCGCCGAGGTCCTGATCGGCCTGCTGCGCGCCGACCCGGCGAGCTACCTCACCCTCGAACCGGACTGGCAGCCGACGCTGCCGGCCGCCGGCCCGGTCTTCGGCCTGACCGACCTCCTGGGTGATTGATCGGCCGCCGGACGGGTACCCCGCCGACATGGACGTGGTCGACGATCTGCTGCGGGAGCACGGCACCAGCTACGCCGAGGAAGCCGGTATCAGGCTGGCCGACAAGCCGTCGCCGCTGTACCGGCTGCTCGTGCTGGCCACCCTCCTCAGCAAGCCGATCAACTCCGGCGTCGCGGTCGCGGCCGCCCACGAGCTCTCCCGGGCCGGCTACCGCACCCCGCAGCGCATGCTCGCCGCGAGCTGGCAAGACCGGGTCGACGCACTCGGCCGCGGCCACTACCGCCGCTACGACGAAAGCACCGCGACCATCCTGGCCGACAGCGCGAAACTGTGCCGGGACCGCTGGCGCGGCGACCTGCGCCGCCTGCACGCGGCCGGCGGGAGCGACGTGCGCGCGCTGAAAGACCTGCTCACCGAGTTTCCCGGGATAGGCCCCACCGGCGCCGACATTTTCCTGCGCGAGGCGCAGGGCATCTGGCCGGACATCATTCCGTACGCCGATGAGAAGGTCCTCGACGGCGCGCGCCGCGCCCACCTGCCCGCCTCCGGAGAGAAGCTCGCGGGCCTGGTACCCGCCGCAAAGCTGCCCGCCCTGATGTCGGCGCTGGTCCGGCTCGGCCGTGAGCACTGACCGGCGCTCGCCCGGGCCGGGCGCGAGCAGTGACCGGCATTCGCCCGGCCCGGGCCCGAGCAGTGACCGGCATTCGGCCGGGCCGGGCGCGAGCACTGAGCGGCACTCGGCCGGGCCGGGCGCGAGCAGTGATCGGGTCGTCGTGGTCGGGCAGCTGGCCCGGGACATTGTCCTGGTCGTCGGTGCGATGCCGGAGACCGGCACGGCCGCGGACGTCACGGAACGCCGCGAGATGCTCGGCGGCAAGGGCGCCAACCAGGCGGTGGCGGTCGCCCAGCTCGGCATGCCGGTGAGCCTGGTAGCGGTGGTCGGCGACGACTTCATCAGCGACCAACTGCTCGCGCAGGCCATCAGCGACGGCATCGACGTCCGGCCCGTCGTGCGCCGGCGCGGCGCCCCGACCGGCCTGATCGTGGAGGTGCTCGAGGCCGACGGCCACTGGCGCTACCTGCAACACCTGCCGCCACCGGTGCTGCTCACCGCGGCTGACGTGGAAGCCTCGGCCGACCTTCTGCGAACCGCGGCCGCAGTCATGATCCAGCTGCAACAGCCGGCCGCCGGGGTCGAGGCCGCCCTCCGATACGCCCGCCAGGGCAACGCCCTCGTGGTGGTCGACGGCGTCGCCGACCCCGAGACGATCGCGCAGGCCGACGTGGTGCGGGCCGACGAGAACGAGGCTGCACAGCTGGGCGACATCGACAGGATCCTGGCGTCGGGCCCGCGGCTGGTAGCTTTCGGCACCGAGAACGGCAACCGGTTCGCCTGGCCGGGCGGCACCCTGGAACTACCACTGACCGGCGGCCCGGCCACCGACACCACCGGCGGCGGCGATTCCTTCGTAGCGGCGCTGACGGTGGCCCTGCTGCACGGCGACACCCCACCGCAAGCGGCCCGAAAGGCAGTAGACGCCTCCGGCAGCACAGTCCGCCACCCCGGCGGCCGACCTGCACTGCGCTAGCGGCGCCCCCTCGGCACATCTGGTAGAGCGGCCTCCTTGCTGAAGATTTGGCCTGTTCCGCTGCCAGAGCAGTCAGTAGTTACCCCAGCGCGGCACTCGCCGCCACGTTCGGCGAAAGCTCCGCCCGGCGACCGTCATCACCATCACCGCAGTCACCGCAACCGGCGGCGCAGCTGACCTACGCGGCCACATCAGCCACCTGATGCTCGCCGGCCGTGACCGCAGAGGCAGAACGAGTAGGTACCAGACCCGAGCCGAGCCACCCTTCAGGCCTTGATTGGCGACGCCCATCGATCAGCAGACGGCGCCCGGCTCACCAAGCTGAACGACCACCCCCGCCGCCCGAACAGAGGCATAAGAGTCGCTTTCTCCTCCCGGCCATGAATTGTTTCTTTGATTGGTCACGCAACCTATCAGCCTGGCTCTGGAATTTCTTCCGAGGTTGGCATGATCGCTTATTAGCGGACGCGGTTCGTGGCGCGAGAGAATATGTCTATGCGGTACCAGCAGCTCCAGCTATTCACGCGACCGGCGACCGCCGCGATGCGTGATCGCACTCGGGCGCGTAACTATTCGCCGTCGAATGCGGAATTCCGCCGCGAGCATGCGCGTCGGCGGCGGTGGGGACTCGCTCAATGCCGCGTAGCTTAAG